>JAPKYR010000033.1 GCA_026394215.1 bacterium | reverse complement strand
TCTTACCGGAGCCAGATGCTGTCGCTATTAAATCAGGATCGAGCCAACAACGGGCTTGCACCGGTCGCGATGGACGAGACGATGAACACGGTCGCGCAGTATCACGCTCAGGATATGTCGGATCAGCAGTATTTCGACCATATAAATCTCGACGGCTGGACTCCGTGGAAGAGAATGGATTATTTCGGCGTCACGTATTTCGCCGCGGGAGAGAATATCGCGGTCGGACAGGATTCGCCCGGTGAAGTCGAGACCGCATGGATGAATTCTACCGGTCACAGGGCGAATATTTTAAATGAATCGTTCGGAAAGGTCGGGCTAGGAATTGTGCCGACGTCACCCGGCGATACATACGCGCCCGGATATTACTGGGTTCAGGTATTTACGAATTGAAAAATTATTATTGATTGAGAACAAATATTGATTGAGAAAATATTATTGATATAGTAAGGGAAGGCTTTCTGGAAGACTAAATATATCGAACAATCCAGAACTGTTTTCTCCCACTGCTCTCTCCTCCTACGGCGACCGGCGCTCCTCCCGGTCGCCGGCTGGTTTTTAGGTAAATTAAAAGTCGAAATTCAGCTATGCATCTGGATAACCGGATCGAAATAGGGTAAAATTATGTATTATTCCGCAAGGGATTGGAGGTTGCAATGTCCACAAGTACTCTAAGGCCGTTTACGCAGATCCTGATTTTGTTTTTTTTCGTAATGCTTATTTTCGGATGCTCATCAAAGGGAAACAACGCATCTCCGGTCCTTCCCGATGCGACACCATCTCCTACTGAAATTACTGGAAGCACTGCCGCTGCAGGCACGAATCCCCATTTCTGCCTTTTATACAGCATGATCTATTTCGACGTGACCGATCCGGGCAACCCGAAATATGAGATCGTTCCTGTCCGGTCAGGCTCATTTCATCTGAACATTCTAAAATTTCTGGAAATGGGGCCTTGCGCCGATTGTTTCAAAATCGTTGAATTGCACATCACCCAGCCGGGAGTGCTGGATGTCGAAATCCAGATCAAACATCCCTTCACCGACCCGGGGCTTTCAATTTTCGATGTGCGCGGGATTGTGATGTTCAACGGTAGCCACCTGTTCCCCGAGTCGGGATTAACGGTTTCGGATCCCGCGATGGGCAACGGCGCTCTGCTTAATGCCGAGGGTTATACAGCCCTTTATAATGGCTCGACGATGGGGATGGCAGGACCGTTAGTCACATACTTACCCGGTAAAATGTCCACGTTTGTAATTCCAAATGCTGACGTCAACGGGTATTTACGACATGGTACTTTGAGCACGAGGTGGTTATTTAGTGCAGGGGGTACAAGCAACAAGACATACACTTTGAAAATGCCGACCTCGGGACAGTTCGCGCTTGGTTACGCAGTCGATGCATCGTGGGCAGTTCCAATTAACCAGCCTGTTCATGACCCCGTGGAGGATTTTGGCCCGGACGCGAATTGTCCGGAAGCATGGAAAATCGAAGTGGAGGATATGGGTCCGGGTTTAACTGTGGAAGGCGGTACAACAAATTTACGGATAGATGTTTACGACTGGCAGGGGAAGGACTGGGCTCATCCGGTCCTGGTTGAGTGTCCCGATTTGTTCGATGGTGAGATTAAGGCAATTTGTATGCTGAATGATGAGGGATTTTCCAGATATTTTGCCGAGATAGCGAATATTAAACTGGCAGGGGAAGGAAATCATCTGTGCCTGATAAGAAAAGAAGCGGCGGAGAACGATCCATCGTCGCAGCCCTGGCTCGATCAAACTGCCTACCAGATAATAAATGTGCTGGTTGAGGTAGATATACCAACGCCTGTCGATGTAACACCGCCATGGTTGAACTTCAGCCCCGATGATATTTGTATCGATGGCAATTACGCTTATATAGCCTGCGGCGTGAACGGGTTTCATATTTTCGATATTTCCGATCCGGTAAATCCGATTTGGATGAATTGGGTCGATACACCTGGTGAGGCCGTGGGAGTCGCAGTATCAGGAGCGTATGCGTATGTAGCGGATGGGGAATCCGGACTTCAGATAATCTATGTCGGTCATCCGGAGTCGGCGCATATTGTCGGTTCGGTCGGAACCAATGTCGATTCAGTAGCGTTATCGGGAGGCTACGCGTACGTTGCGGGCGGCTCTCAAGGATTTTATATAGTCGATATCGATCCTCCGGAATCGGCTTATATTGTAAATTCAGTCGATACGGTGGTTTATCCTATGTGCATCGCTGTGTCGGATGGTTATGCGTATGTTGGCCTTTTTCAAGATGGAATTCAGATAATCGATGTCGATCCTCCGGAATCGGCTCATGAAGTTAGCTCGGTATATATCCCTTATGAAGTTGAAACAATAGAAGCGTCAGGAAATTATATTTATTGTGGGGGTTATATGAAATTTTTTATCGTTGATGTAGAAAATCCGGAATCTCCAAGCATTGTCAGTTCGATCGATGGGCTTTTTACTGTCCGGGATTTAACAGTATCTGGAGGCTACGCATACATCACTTCGAGTCCAGGTGATTTTCAGATAATCGACATCGATCCACCGGAGTCTGCCGCCTTGGTTAAATCAGTCGATATGCCTTATAACGCTTTTTCTGTGGCTGAATCGGGAGGCTATGCGTATGTTACAGACCCATATACCGGGATTTACGTAATCGATATCGATCCGCTGGAATCGGCTTATATTGTCAATTCAGTCGATACTCCTGGTTATGCCCAGGAAGTTACCGTATCGGGAGGTTACGCTTATGTTGCGGATGGATGGGCAGGCCTTATGATAATTGATATCGATCCTTTGAAATCCGCTCACATTGTCAGTTCAATCAATACGCCTGATTATGCCTACGATGTAGCAGTATCGGGAGGTTACGCATATGTCACGGATGGTTTTAGTGGTCCCGGTGGATTTCTAATAATCGATATCGAACCACCGGAATCGGCTCACATTGTCAAAGCAATTGAATCACCTGGTCCAGTATGTGGAGTAGCAGTATCGGGAGGTTACGCATATGTCACGGATGGTTTTAGTGGTC
>JAPKYR010000036.1 GCA_026394215.1 bacterium | reverse complement strand
GCTCGATATTTTCCTCGGTCTCATCTTCCTCGTTTACAATGTCGTAATCAAAAAGCCAGTTGCCGTTTTCCTGACGGATGAACACGTTCCCATGCATGAAAATTTCGTCCCTGCCGCCCGCATAATCTTCCGGAATCCCCTCCGTTACAAGCTCTATCTCTGCATCGTCACGCTGCATTAGAAAACCCATCGAATCATGCTCAGGTTGAGCGGTCGATTCATTGACCGTTTCAGCAGGCGGTGCTTCATCGGGGATCGACGGGGTCTGCGGATTGGATGGATTATTTATCAACGGCCCACCCGTCCCCTGATCGCCTGAAGTCCCACCGTTTAGAAGGTCCGAGTTAGTGCCGGTTAATCCGCTAAGGTAATCCTCAGCATTCGCGCCAGCCTCCTCCGACATTCCGTAGAGCTCCGTATCAACTCCGGATGTGGGCGAATCTTCAGGAGGCGATTCAGTAGCTGCCTCTTCTCTAACACAAGGCTGCGCCCATTGAGCTATTCCGATATCACTAATAATCGGAAGCACTGCCTCTTCTGCAGTCTCCGCAGATCCCTGTCCCCACGGCACATAGCCCGCAGGGAATTCACTCGCGAGCCTTAACGACCCGTATCCCGGAGGTTGCACCCAGTCAAGATTTTCTTCAGGTTCTTCCGGCGGGACAACCGGCTCCTCAAGAAGGTTCCTCGGCACTTCTGTCGTTGTCGCTTCCTCTTCTTTATTCTCCTCCTCATCATTCGTAAAAAACAGAGTGAAATAATCGCATTCGGCATGTTTGTCGTCCTGTTTGAAATAGACGACATTTTCCCCTTCACTTCGCATTTGAAGCCAACCGATCTTAGTATTGGTTTCCATCTCATCGCATGTGACAGTTGTAGGAACACTCAACAGGGCACGCGTTATTTTGTCACCCCTCGACGGCGGATCCTCTTTATCCTTCATAATCCCATATTCATACAACCACAACCCGTCCTGCTGCCAGAATTCGCAGTTCCCGGTAAAATGCGCGTATTCCGTTTCGTTTTCCCCGTGGAATTCAGTCCCTTGCGCATATTTATCCGATTGCTCGAATTTCACCCCGTTATGCGCGTCGAAAATATCGTTTTCATAATCGTATTCAGCATCGGTAAAGGTGATAATCGTATCCTGCTGCTTCAGGGCATATTTGATTTTGTCTCTCCTGGGCGCATCTTCTGCGGGTTGTTCGGCATCAGTATCGGCATAGACCACAAGCGTGCTCTGGCCTTTTATATAGATAATTTTCTCCCCTTCAGCGTCATGAATTTCCATCTCGTCGCACTCAAGCGTGAAATCCGAATCATCGACAAACACCCTACCCTCGCCGAAAAACCTGTATATCTCATTTTTTTCGTCCAGAACAGCCTCATCTGAAGATATTATCGTCGTGTCATATATCACCATACAATGTCCGCGAATTTCGGTAAGCCCCGCGCTCTTCTGGTAGTAAATCCAGTCCCCCGCGACATCCGTGAACTCGACCCCTTCCTCCATAATTTGCGGCAGCGGTCCGAGCTGCAAAATATCCGGATTAGACGCTGTGGATACAACCTCGTCGTAAAACGGATCGGACGGCCTCGCGTTGAAAATTGTCCGCTCCCCTTCTCCCCCGCTGATCTCGGATTCTGCGACCTCCCCGCCTGAAATATCATTGATATCCGGAAGCGTAAAAAGTTCCGACTCGTCTCCGCCGCTTAAATCAACCGCTTCAGACCCGCCACCGCTTGGCTGGACGGCACCTTCAACTTCAGCTCCAGACAAGTCCGCTTGCCCTATAGAACCGCCCGACCCTTCCGATCCGGGAACAGCGCCATCCTGCGCGTTTAAAAATGACGGGAGAAACATCAACCCGATCAGTACAGCGCCAATCAGCTTCACGAATCTGACCAACGCAGCATCAAAAAGCGATATTTCTTCTTTGCCCTGGGATTTGATTTTCTGTTCTATTCGACCGTTCATTTATTCTGTACCGATTGTCGATAACCCATCCTGCCCGGAAATAGCGGACGATTCCGTACTGCCGCCCGACAAGTCAAACGGATCTACCATCGGAAAAATACTATACATCCCCGGAAAATCATTAATTACAGCATCTTCAAAGTTAAATCCGCTTTCCTGGATTCCCTCAGATGTATCCTGACCCTCAGACGTGGTTTCATCCGCAGGCCTCATCACGCTCAGCGTCCGGAAGGTATTAGATCGGCGGAACCGGCGGCGGATTTTCTATGGCCTCCGTCCAGTCGCCGAGACCCGATGCTGTCCTATTTTCAAGCAACCTCGCCCTCGCATCGTCCTCGGGTTTTGGCTCCTCGTCACGCTGCAATTCATCAAGGTTATCCTGGTATTCTTCCGAAACCCTGTTTCTCGCGATCGCGGCACCCTCGGCGATATACTCATCCAGTTTCAAATCCATAGTCAGCAAAGCCGCCTGAAGTTGATTTCCATCGGAATGGTTATAATCCACATTCCCCGCGACCACCATAATGTCGTTTGCATCCTCATACTGAATCCGGTCGCCGATGATTGTCTGCTCTTCCTGATGGAAAATCACCTCACCGAATCCCCATGTCACTTTTTTACTGTACGACAGCACCGCATTGCACGTAATTGTCGATGGATTCCGGACGTCCTCCCTCGCGCGTTCATTTGTTATGTCCTCGATCGCTCCGGTTGTTTCCCACCACTGGCCGGAATACTGGTGCATGATCACATCGCCCCATGCCTGCGTCAATTTGGATTTTTCATAGTAAATAAAATTATCCGCTTCGACATCCTTCTCAGGCTGAATCGACAGAATCCTGCCGTATCCTTCGGTGATTTGTGTCTCCCAGTTCTGGATGAGGTAATTTCCGATCAACTGTGTCGGGCTTTCCGATATCGCCTGCCCGATCCTGCTGTTCTCCGATTCCTCGTCATTGCTGATATCGTAGAACCTCGCGTCCACGCGTCGAAACGCCTCTATCCTGTGATCGCCAAGATAAATGTGAAGTTCCTCGCACCAGAATTTTTTATTATCCTTATAGCAGAAAACAAATCCGTCACGCTTCTCAGCATACGGATCGAAATTCGCGTCTGTCTCAAATAATTCCTGGTTCAGATCAGGCGATATTTCCCAACCCGTAATATACGAATAATCCGACGATGTGAGCACATTTACGGAATCCCCCCTCGGAAGTTGCGGCGCTCTCATAACCAGATTAGTCTGCTCCCCACCCGGACCAGTTACTTCCGGTCCAAGGAAACTGGTTGTATTTTCCTGTGCCGGCATCCCGGTTAGCGGCAATTGTATCGCTGGAGGAGCAGCGCCTTGCGGTCCCGGTATGCCCGGACCAATTGGCCTCTGCATTCCCTGGGCAATTTCACCCATCCCGCCTGCGGATAAATCCAACGCCTCGTTTCCACCGGTTGATAAATTCATTAAATCGCTATTTCCCCCAGACAGCATCCATGGTTGTATCGGCGTCCTATGCTCATCAGCCGCCCCAATTCCATTTTGAGCTTCCATGTCGGCTTCGTTGATATCCAGATCCCCGCTGTACCCCGGAAATTCATCTGTCTGGCCCTCAAGAAACGCCCTCATCTCGGGACTCAAATCCATCTCCGCAATCGACCTCTGCATTGCGGCCAGATAATTCGTGTCCGCGAGAAGTCCAGTCGGATCGTACGATGTCGGCGGTGGCGGTGGAAGCTGAGCACCGGTTTCATCGATTTTGTATTTGTTCTGCACCGCAAGCGGAATACGCGGATAACACATACAGATTTTTTCAGCCTTGTCGTAATGCACATAGTCCGCGAGAATGTTCATCCCTTTGCTTTCACGGCTCTGGTCCAGATCCTCAATCGGAAAATCCCCTTCCCTAGTAACAAAATTCTCACCCTTCAGATCGATAACAAACATCTCGACATCCCCGATGAAGTCGATCGTCACAAGGTCATCATCCGAATAAAGCGAATTGGCGATAATATGGTTATCCTCAACCCAGAAATCCACAAATTCCGGACATGACAGCGTTTTCGACCTCTCCACCCAGACCAGAGTCTCGGTGTTGAGAAGCGTAGTCCCGTCAGCCGATTCGACTTTGACATTCCCTATTAGAGTAAGTTCTTCCTGTTGTTTGTTCCAGTCGCCGTGATCGCCGCTGATATGGATATTTTCCTCGCCGCCCTTATATAGAATTAGCTCGTAGATTCTCTCAAGCTGGCTCGATTCCGTCTCTTTCTCGGTATCCGCAACCTCGCTCCTGACCTCCCAGATTTTCGCGCCGTTTTCGTATCCGTATACGACAGGCTCATCGATATGCGTGATGGCTTGCTGCTCCTCGATAAACATCCCCTTCATCTCTTCATTCGCAGCCTCATTGCTGACAAGCAACAGGTAAACAAGGGCAAGGATAATCCCGCCCGTAACCGCGATGTTACGCAGCATATTAAGAAGCTGATTTTTCCACGTATATCGGGATTCCATATAGAAATCCACCCTCTACAAAAGACTCATTTTACATAGAAGGCGTTCAAATAGCCAGAGATAAATAAGGTTTATCGGATTCTGAACATGCTGAGTTCGTCCTGAAATCTGGGCTATATGGTCGGCATGTCCTGGAAGTGAGTTAAAGGCGCAATTTCAAAACACCATGTAGGACATGCTTTCCAGCTTGTTATTGCATCCATTGTGAATTAAGGCAGGCAGTAACAAGCTGGAAAGCATGTCCTACAGGATTTCCGGGATCATGGACTTTATCGCCTTGACTTCCCCGGAATCAGGTTTATATTATTATTGTGTACAAGCAATATCTATTAGGAGGCTATCCGCATCATGCGACAAAATTTCCTAAACATGTTTATCGCTCTAATGGTATTTTTAATCATTGGTGCCCAGATGCCTGCATCAGCAGATGATTCAGAAACCATTGAAAGGGCTAGAGGCACTCTCCGATCTTTAGGCAGCACAGAACTGGCTTATCGTGGGATTCACTCAACTCCCGAAGGATCTCCATACGGGTCTTTCGACGACCTGAAAGCCGACCTTTTCATTGCCGAAGGTTACGGTTATTCGAACATGGTCGAGAACTACCAGATTCGTTTATTTCTCAATGAAGATCGAACCGGATTCACGGTTTTAGCCATGCCCGATGATGATAGCCTTCCATTTTTTCTGGTAGATGAGTCACAAATTATGTACGAACTAACGCCTCACGACATGCCCGATGCTTTTGTCGCAAGCGAATCAATGCTTGATGAGATGCGGACGGACTCGTCTCCCCAACTCGACGAACCCGAAGAAATTTCTCTTGGATTCAGTAAAACACTATACGGGGGTCGGGAATCGCTAACGTCGGTATATATCTGGTCGTTGGGAACTGCATGTTCATGCGAGCCGATTACTGAGGAAACCGAATAGGAGACTCATAATGCGACAAAATTTTCAAAACACGTTTATCGCTCTATTGGTTCTTTTAATCATCGGCGCCCAGTTGCCCGCATCTGCAGACGATTCTGCATCTTTCGAAAGGGCTAGAAACTACATCATCTCCGTATACAACTGCGAAAGGGCTTATAATACAACTCATGATGGTCAATCATATGGGTCCTATGAAGACCTCAAAAATATAGGTTTTATTATTGAGGGTTCCAATTACTCGAACATGGTTGAAGACTATCAGTTTCGTGTATATCTCAATGAAGATCGCTCTGGATTCACATCTATTGTTTTTCCCGATAGCGATGACCTCCCTATCGTGATGATTGATGAATCGCAGAATTTATGCCGGTTAATTCCTCTCGGCGAGTCCGGTAATATTACTACACAAGGCATTACAGAGGCTTGCGAAATCCGCACAGACTCATCGCCTCAGCTCGACGAAATGGAAGAAATATATTTGACTTTCACAATCTCAGACAACGGAGATTATGATGAGCCTATTTCAGTCTATATCAAATCATTGGACACTGAATATTCTTGCATACCTGAATATGTTTTCTATAATGATTATGAAGAAGGCGTAAGAGCCCTTTTGCTTTGATAAAAAAAGTCAGGGCGGTCGCCAGGATTGCGGGGAAGAGGAATAAATGCGGATTGCAGCTTCCTGGTTTTTGCGACCGCCCATATCACATATTGCGGATCTGTATTGGAGGTTGATCCAGCGTCAAAAATGTCGTGTAATTTCGCAGGAACAAGAGGAAAATCTTGCCGATCGCGCCGTTACGATTTTTCGCGACAATCAACTGTGTCTCCTGCTCGTTGTCCGGTTGATACTGCCTTCCCTCCTCCTCTTCCTCCTCGGTAATTTCGCGATGTATGAAAAGAACCACATCCGCGTCCTGCTCGATCGCTCCCGACTCCCTCAGGTCCGATAATTGCGGGACTTTTTTATGTCCCTCGCGCCTTTCGATGTGTCTTGACAACTGGCTCAGCGCGATAACCGGCACTTCGAGTTCCCTCGCGAGTGCTTTAAGCGACCGCGATATTTTCGAAACCTCCTGCACCCTCATATCCCCCGCGCCAAGTTCCCCGTCGATAAGCTGGAGATAGTCGACGACGACCATGTCCAGACCGTCATTTTCAAGCGCGATCCCTTTTACTTTCGCGCGAATCTCGCTGATTGTGAGCGCTGACGAGTCGTCGATGAAAATCTTCTGCTTGCCCAACTCGCTCATCGCGCCATTGATGCGGTCCCAATCCGTCAACCCTTCAGAGTCAGGCTTGTCCGAAAGGCGTTTCTGCCTTAGCTTGTACGAGTCAAGCCGTCCGGTTGAACAAAGCAGCCTGACCACAAGCTCATCTTTTGACATCTCGAGGCTCAGGAATGCGACCTTCTTCCCTTCCTTCGCGGCATGCCGTGTAATATCGAGCGCGAGCGCGGTTTTTCCCTGCGACGGCCTTGCGGCTATTATTATCAACTGACCGGGAAGAAATCCAAGAAGCATGCGGTCGAGGTCGGGGAATCCCGATTTTACCCCCGGCGGTTCCTTAATATTATATGTATCTGAATATTGCTTATAGAATTCAGTCGCAGCCGAACCGACATCGATGTACGATTTGTTTTCGCGAAGGTCCAGAAGTTCGAGAAACCTTGTGGACGACCAGTCAAGTACTTCCTTTAATGGGCGTTTCCCGTCCCCCGCAAACGCAGCCATTTCTCTTCCGAGCCGTTCGAGACGCCGAAGCTGGGCTTTCTCGGTCACAATTTTCGAATAATGCTCGGCATTTCTTACCGACGGGACCACATTGGTCAATCCCGCGACACTCTCGGCCCCGCCGCCCACCTCAAGGTTCCCGGAGGTCATCAGCACATTTGTCAACGATACCAGATCGGGACTGATATTCTCGTTGAACAGTTTGCGAATCGCCTCGAAAATGATCCTGTGAGGTGGATGGAAAAAATCGTCCGGCCTGCACAAACTCAGTACTGTGAGAAGCGCTGCGCGGTCTAGTAAACAACAGCCCAGTACGCTTCTTTCGGCCTCAAGATTATGAGGTGGGACGAAATAAGCGCCTCTTTGTGATTGAGATTGACCACCCATATAACCCTCTTCCTTCAGGGGGTAGTTATACCCGACTTTTGATTGTAATTCCAGTAATATTCTACATTTTTGTTGAGATACTTTCCACATTTTTTTCCACATCATGGGGAAAATTTTCAAAACAACAAATCCGCCTGAAATATAAAATGGTGTTTATGCAACTATTACTTGATAATTCTCGATAAAATCAAGATTTTTATTGATTTAATCAATATCGGACTTGACATTATTGATTTTACCATGTAGTATATCGTCATACTCAAAAACACGTTATTCTCATCGAAATCTGGACGAAACTATGAAAAATCACCTCAATACATGCCCGAAATGCAGCTCAAACCTGAAAATTTCGGAGTACTCCTGCCCTGCCTGCGGCACGATAATCGAGGGCGACTTCCAGGGATGCCAGTTCTGCAACCTCGAGGACGAGGATCGCCTGTTCGCTCTCGTGTTCCTCCAGACAGAAGGCAACATGAAGGATGTCGAGAGATTAATGGGAATTAGTTATCCCACGATTAAATCAAAGTTAAGAAATATTAATAATAAGCTTGAGGGGACGCCACATAAGATATCGCTCAAGCTTACAATCGACGATATTGGTATCCATGCGCCTTTGGATACCAAAAAGCCCATTTCGAGCGAAGACAAAGCGAGCATCCTCGATAGACTGGCAAGCGGTGATATTTCCGCTGAAACAGCCTCGAAACTCCTTCGCGGCGAATTAATTTCGGAACATGAACCGGGAATTTCCGATTAGAAGAAAAAATCGGATTCGGAATAAAGAAATAAAATTTGATTAAGACAAGGAGCATAAAACAATGTCAGACGAAAAACTCAGAATCCTGGAGATGATCAAGGATGGCACTATCTCTCCGCAGGAAGGACTGGACCTTATCCAAGCGCTCGAACAGTCGGAGAGATCGCTCGTAAGGGCGACCCCGGACCAGTCGCTTCTGGATATTTCCCGCCCGCAATCGGAAAGCGCGGATAATGGCGGAGGATCCGGTAGCTCAAAACGGAAACCTCACTGGCTTTACATCAAGGTCAACGATGAAGACGGTAAGAATGTAAATATTAAAATCCCCATAAGCCTTGCGAAATTCGCGGGTAAATTCATTCCGAAAGACGCCAAAGCGGAGATGTCGGCGCAGGGGATCGACCTTGACGTCGACGGGATATTAAAGGTCCTTGAGGACGAAGGTCCGATGAATCTGATCGAAGTGAACGACGAAGATGGCAAGTCGGTAAGGATTTATACGGAGTGAATAAATCCTCCGCATTTACCGGGATTCCGCTCCCGCTATTTCCTGCTGTCTAAATAAGAATAGAACCATATACGGTATCGTAATAATAAGAGCTAACTATCGCATGAGACAGATATATTCCATATTCCGCAGTTCCTTCATAAAGCACTTCGATTGAATCCACAACTTCATTCGTATCAGTATTAATAATCCAAATGGCGTCATCGTATCTATCGTCATCCAGTCGATTATAATCTAAATCTGCATTAATTAAAGCCACAAGAGGTTCTTCATCGGACCATCGTATAATATCTCTTAAAAATTGGCAATTTTCATATATTGCCGGTATTTGGGCAATTCTAGATAACCTCAGTTCTGTAGTTATGACATCAATCATTGCTTCTTCACAATCACTATTGATTTCAAAGCAATAATGCTCCTCTTTGTTATCAATGAGAAGGTTTCCGTTGTCTGTGTAATAAATTGTTTCCGGCAGGGCGCTAACGGCACACTGGTCAAGCACTTCCAATGTTGTTGTATCAATTTCCCACAGAAGCCCGCTATTACGATGTACAGTAGTTTCACCTGACCCGCCATACTCGCCTATTCTCGGCCAATCCCAGCCTAATACATACAACCGGGATTCATCATTCGACAAACAAAGGCCCCTTAGACCATAGTCTGTCCCTAGTATGATCGAACTTACTATTGATCTCGTACTGCAATTAAAAACATAAATGCCCGTTTCTCCTACTTTTTTATAGGTTAAATACAGCATTCCAGAAGAGTCAGGCCCTGCAGCGTCGTAAATATATGATGTAGGATACTCGATATATTCCCATGAATCTTCTGATACTTCACTAAGGCAGATTAATCCGAATGGATATGAAACGATCCAATATGTATTTGATGGGGAATATTCTAATATACGATTTACATTATGCCCCGGTACTTGAATTTCAGTAATTGTATATGCATGCAATGGTAATGTTAAGAGGAATGAAACTGAAATCAGGAAGAAATGGGTAATCATTCTAATAAAATGTATTCTATTCATTGTATTCTCCTATTTGAGGCAGATTATTTTATAACTCAATGATCTTGAGTTCAAAGGTATCTTCAAATTCTTCTACATAACGCAATTGGTAACGAGATGACTCACTTACCGAAGCAACTGCCCTCCGAAATTCAATGTGATATTCGTCAGGTGTCCCCCATGAGGTATGTTGTGGTCGTTCATCTACATCTCCAAGTTCACCGCTAACATATTCCCATGCTGCTTCCATATAACAACGGCAACCGTATTCTTCAGAAGGAACCTCGGAGTCCCATCTTGATACAACCCCTGCATAATTACCTAACTCTAACAAATAACAGAAGCGGTTCCAGAAATATTTTTCGGGGCTTGGGGGAGGTGAGGTCCCAGTCCAATATTGTTCATAAGGTGAAATATGTGGACGTCTAAAACCTAACACTGAATTAAGGCTGGTATTCAATGTCAGCCACTGCCAATACACCCACGGTTGGTAAAGATGACCAGTTGACTCTAAATCAGCCAGGAGCCAGCAGGAAGTTGCCGCAAGCCAATCTGCATCCCTTCCGATCATCTGCTCCCAGTCGTCAGCAAAAAGGATGTCCTCGGGATACACGGGATGTATTCTATCTATTCTATCGTCCGGGAAGTAGTACATAAATGATTCCCCGAATCTATTACCATCGCAGAAGCCATCATCATTAAAACCGCAGATAATGCCATGCGCATGAACAAACATAATATCCGATTCGCTTTGTACGGGGTAATAAGCCTCTGTACCGTCACAATCAGCTCTGACCCATTCAGCGCCAAAGGTCAATACATTATTCCTTAAGCCGTCATATTTATCAGCCTCACAACCTGGAATTTCAAAGGTACCACGATTCCCATCCCCATAATGAACATGCCTCATCGGTTCGCTCATTTTCCATAAATCTGGCTCACTAGAATCCCCGATCGCCACGGAATAGTCCCTTTCCTCATTCGGGTCATTTATCATATGATCGCCACTGGTAACGTAAAGGTATGGAGTTGCACCATCAATTACTGGAAACTCAGGAGAAGACAGAGTTGTAAATTCATTATCAGTAACTACAACAGCATATGGATTAAACGCGTAATAAAAATAACGCCCCGGTGCAGCCCGGCAATAAATTTCAACGCAATCATACATTGCTATTCCTGCACATGCGCTATCCGCGTAAATTTCCCACCATTCATTCCAGCTTGATTGTTGGCTAAGGCGAAACAAAGAAACATATAAAGGATCACCGCTGACTGAGCCACGTTCGTCTGACGGCGCGGTAAGTGAGACTGTAATGCTGACAGGCGGATTATAGGCTGAAACGACAGCAGCGACATCCAGAATTCCAACCCCGCCAGGCCTTGGAAGCACATAACCATCGCAACCTACCCCATCGCAACCTACCCTCCTGTCGTCGTCATTTGGATCGCCAGCGTGATAACAGGTTTCGTCCTCATACATATTATTATCCCGGAACATTAAATCCAGTACAGAATAACCTTCGTCCTCCGATTCCAGTAAATTCCCGCTTCGAGTCCAGTTGTCGCGATAGTCGGTGACACGGACCTTAACTTCCTCCAGCCCTTGAATTGATAAATAACTATCCATGCTTATTACATCAATATACTTTTCGCCGAGCCTATAGCCGTCCTTCCAGACTTTGTTCGGTGAAAACGAGGATGGGGGAGGACAGTTGGGATCGAGCCAGTAATCATATTCATCCCCGGGAGGCGGGGGATCCGCCACAGGCAC
>JAPKYR010000199.1 GCA_026394215.1 bacterium | reverse complement strand
AGGACCGGGTTCATGAGATCGGTGATATGTTCCGGTTTTAGATGGATAAGGTCGGCGTCGAGGAAAATTACGACTGGCTCATCGGAGGATGCCAGCCCCGCATGCATCGCCTTACCCTTTCCGCTGTTTTCGTTTAATCTGATTACAGTCACATTTTCGACCGACCGTGCCTGGTCGGATGTGTCGTCGGTGGAGCCGTCGTCGATCACGAGTACTCTATTTATAAGGGGATGTTCGGCTGCTATACGCGCGATACCCGCAACAGTCGGGCCTTCGTTCCAGGCCGGGATGATGCACACTGTCCTGGGATTATTTTCGGGCATTTATTTATTTTAGAGTTGATTCAGCGGCTGAAAAGTAAAGCAGTTTAGTTCAGCGGCAGATTGGGAGACGAGTCCTGCAGGTAGCCGGCGAAAAAGTCGACGGTCAGCCCAAGGCCGAATTCATAATTTGAGTATTCGGTCGTAACGGTCGCGAGGACGTTGTTGTTTTCATCGCTGGTTTCCGAAACGGTCTTGCTGAGAAGCGTGAATTCTTCAAAAGTGTCATATGTGTAATCTATCACGGTATTGAGGTTGTCGTAATCGCGATTCGCATGCTCGGCTATGGTTCTCACGTGGCGGAAATCGTCCATCGCGACATAATAGGTGCGATTGTAGATTGCGAAGGCCGGGTCTTTGGGAATGGATTTTATGACATAGCATGGGATGTCATTAACGACCTCGTCGCGAAGCTTTTGTAGATCTATACTTTCGAGAAGTACGATCAGGAGGTCGTCATCGAAATAGAAAGCCGGCTCGTCGTGGACAAGCTGGAGCTGGAATGTCGGGGCCATGAAATAAAGATCTTTTTCAGTGATCTCCCTGGCTTCGACAGTGGTCCGGACGGTGGTTTCAAGTATACTGCAGTGATAGTCCCTTGTCGAAGGTGTGGTGGTCAGCTGATCGCTTTCGTAATGGATCATGGCATCGAAAATATCAAGCGCGGATAAATCTTCCGCCTTGGCGGGGGAATTCACGGAAAACAGCAGAAGAGATGAAAAAATTAACACCAAAATCCTTGTCATCATTGGTCTCCTCACGTCGAGAATTAGTTGACAGTATAACATACCAGGGACGTTTAACACGGTAACCTCTTCTGGATAACCTTATTTTTACGATTCGGAATTCAGTCCGGAAGTTCACCCGGCTGTGGTTCTTCCGATATGATTCCACCGGGAGGAGGTTCGCCCTCCCAT
The DNA here is from genome assembly GCA_026394215.1 of bacterium. Taxonomy (GTDB): domain Bacteria; phylum JAJVIF01; class JAJVIF01; order JAPKYR01; family JAPKYR01; genus JAPKYR01. Next base: position 10,900 of record JAPKYR010000199.1, on the reverse strand, counting down.
ACGCCGGTTATATCATGAATCCTCGTTCTCGCCCTCTGATAAGTGTCCGTATTCGGGCTGTAAAGGGCGTTGGTCATTGTCTGGCGGTAATATTCAAGCGCCCTCTCGGAATCGTTCAGTTTTTCGTAAATTCGTCCGAGAAGGAAATAAGCATAATTGAACGGGGCATCTCCCTCGGGCATATTGTCCTTTTTATTGTACACCTGGATATACATATCCCGCGCTTTGACATAGAATTCCGTCGAGTTGGCTGCATCGCCGGTGATTTTGTAGTAATTGCCGATGGCTTCATAGACCTGGGCAAGCTCGAAGTAGGTGAAATAGACCGCGTTGGAGATTTTCAAGCCCTCGAGAAGCACTTCTTCAGCGCGGGACCAGTTCTGGAATGCAAGTTCGACATTTCCAGCCTGGAGCGCGTCGCCCCCAAGGATTTTAAGAGCACGCCCGAGCCAGAGGTACAGCCTCCAACGAATGGGCGGTTTTTTCAGGAGCCAGTCATCGACAACCAGCGCCCTTTCTGCCCAGAAAACGATTTCACTCCATCGACCTTCCTCTTCAAGCAGCCTGATAAGTTCCTTGTAATACTCAACTTTTACGGGATAGTAATTCGCCGCGGTCATATAAGCGTCGATAGCCTTGCTGTGGCTCAATGTCGAGTCTTGCTGGAGGGTGGCGATTTGCTGATTCAGTTCATTGATCCTGTCCCGCGTCGATGCGATTTCTGCTGGATCGGTCATTGTCGCGAGACTGGTATTCAGGATTTCGATCTGGTCTTGCCTCAGTGTGGCTTGTTCATCGGCAAGATTGTGGCGGGCTTCATAACCCATCGCGAGCGCGTAATAGGTATCCGACTGCGGGTAAAGAAGCTGTCCCTGTTCAAGATGTTCGCAACCTTGAACGACGTCCCGGTAATCGTTTTTCTTAATCAGCGCGAAACCATGGAAAAATTCGGCGCGTCCGTTTGTCGGATCCATTTTATAAGCGAGCCAGAAAAAGCTTGCGGAGACCTGGCCCTGCGCCAGACGCTGTTCCGTGGTCTCGGCATATTCGATTTTTCGGAGTTCCTCGATTCCCCTGACCACATAATACTGGCTCTTGAAATTGATAACCTGCGTATAAACTCCCCAGACGCAGAGCAGGAAGACGATTACGATCAGAGGATACGCGATTTCTGGCCTTACTTTCTTCTGGATGGTAAGGTAGTAATCCTCGGTGAAATCATTTCTTTTAAGGCTGGGTGCCGGTGCAGGAATGATAATCTCCGGCTGTTCTTTTCGTTTTTTCTTTTTCTTTTTATGTTTTATCGCACGATCTTCATCGCCGACATTATTGATTTCAGATTCCGCGTCCACCGCTGTTTTATGAAGAAGCTGCCCGCGTTCGACAATTTCGAAAATGAGAATACCCATTGCAGTGCAGATCAGTCCGCCCTGCTGGATCTGATGAAGCGGGAATGAGAAGAAAGCAGTCGCGAGCAGGCTTGCGGTACCTCCCATTATTCCGAGAGCGAAGAACCGTCTTCCCGGATCTTCCTCCTCCTTGAGGAATTTAAATCCCAACCAGAAAAATGTGCCGAAAAACATAGCGTAGAAAAAGGTCCCGATAATTCCAGCCTCGACAAGCATCTGCAGATGGTCGCTATGCGCGCGGAAAGTCGGGATGACGTTATGGAACCATTCATCGAAATTATATGTTTCGAGGACTTTGGTCTGATAGACAAGGTATTCGACTTCGAAAAACCCGAATCCGCCGCCGAAGATGAGTCTTTCAGGAAAGTGATCCTTGTCTTCAAGCATGAGGCGCGCGGAACTCCACATAGTGAGGCGGTTGCGGAAAGTCTCATCGTTCCGGAAATCGGTCATGCTTTTCAGGCGTTCAAGCGGCGTGATTGCGAGCGGGGTTTCGGTATCCGCTTCTCTCCGATTGAAAACGGAACTGGTAAGCAGCAGGACCGCGATCAGAATGCATAGTCCGGCGATTAAGCCCGCTTTTGTAATTCGTTTAAATATTGGAACACGCGCCCATAGAAGCCCGAACAGGACAAATGCGGCGCCGAAGAAAATCCCGAACCAGCCGGCGCGATTATAAAGCGCGACCTCCTCGAAACTATTGACTGCAAGGACTATCGCGAGGAAAATCCTAAGTTTCAGGGAGTCGGTTTTAAGGAGAAGTCCCAGGCTCAGGAAGAGGGTCACAGCGAGATATTCGCCGTAGTAATTCGGGTTGGCGAAAAATCCCGCGAGAAGGAAGTAACGTCCTGCTGTCGGGGTTCTATAGAAGAAAGACTGTCCCGCAAGGTCATGGCCTTCGGGATAGACCCCATTCACTTTTCCGAGTAGGTGCAGGGGAAGGTCGAAATATTTCCAGAATCCCCACAGGGTGCAGACAAGAGCCGCCAGAATCGCCGCCAATAGGACTGCGTCTCGTCTTCGGCTGTCCGGGATATAAGCAAGCCCGATAAAAAAACACGCCGCGAATGCGACCCACTGTATTACATTTTTAACTGCCGCGAGACGGTACGGCATAAAAATTACCGTAAGCAGCATGTAGGCAATGAACAGCCATAACCACTTTGCTACCGGATTTCTGGGGTAATATGTTTTTCGTCCGAGAAGCCATCTGATAATGAAATACGCGATAAAAATGCACGCGTACGCGAACCCAAGCTCCTCCTTGGGCATCAGACCGTTTCGTTCAAGCTGGTAGTAATAGACCAACGGAACCGCAAACTGGAATTGCACCATCAGATAATACGGGAGCTGGTCGAAAAATCCCCATCGGCTTTTTTCGGTAGTGAAAAAGTGTATGAGCGATCGACCAAGGATAAATATGGAAATCAGTCCGCATCCGATCGTCAGTTTGTTAAGGTAGAACCCCTCCGTTACTTGATCGGGCCATTTCCAATTCCCGTAATATGTCCATAGGAGGAGGCCGATTACCAGCGGGTAAAAAATCATGCGCTCGATCAGCCTGCTGAACGGCTCGCGATGTCCCATGACGAGCGGGTCGAGGTCGATTCTGATCAGGTATGCCACGCCGATAATAAGGATCGCCAGCCAGAGCGACGTCCAGAGGTGGAGAACCTCCGGTTGGGCGATAAAATCGGCGACCAGAGGATTGAAGCCGATATTTTTCAGAAATTCATCCACAATTCATGTAAAGTATATCGCAGGAATTCGAGACGATTGTTTGCCTGGTACGCTCACGATTCCTATAATATTAAATATTGTCCAGGCTTTCCGGTTACAATTTACGGGAAGTATAGCCATGATAAGACTCAAGTTCCAATCCCATAACCGGGATTTGGGAAATATGGATATAAAAGGATGTTGAAAATACGGTGATAATTCAGGCAAATTCATTCGCGAAACTCAACCTCTTCCTTAAAGTGTACGGGAAACGTCCCGATGGATTCCACGATATCATCAGCATTATGCAGTCGGTCGGTCTGTACGACACACTGACGCTCGAATCGGTTGACGGCGGCGGGAAAAATATCAGCATCACCTGTAATGATGCGGGAGTCCCGACGGATGAAAAAAATATTGTATGGAAAGCGGCAGACATATTTTCGGAATCGATCGGATTAACCGATTACAACCTGAAAATCCATATTGAGAAAAATATTCCGGTCATGGGGGGACTCGCGGGAGGGAGTTCGGACGCGGCTGCGACACTTATCGCATTGAAAAAATTATGGAAGCCGGATTTCCACGATGAAAAGCTGTTTAAAATCGGGGCAAAGGTAGGTAGCGACGTGCCGTTCTGTCTTCTTGGAGGTACGGCGCTTGTGCAGGGCAGGGGAGAGGTGCTCGAACCGTTGCCTGAGGGTGTGCACGCGAAATGTCCCGGCGGCGCGTTTCTTCTTGTAATGCCGCCGGTAAGGGTGGAGACCGGTCCGGCGTACGATGCAGTGGATGCAAGCCGTATTGTCGAAGCGCGAAAATGGAATACATTGACGGAGGAATATCGTACTATCCGGGACGGCTGGATATCGGCGATACGGTCAGGGGAATTTGCGTACCTGTTCCACAACGATTTCGAGGCTCCGGTATTCGGGTATCGCCATGAGCTTGAGGCGATCCACACGCATCTCAGGAACCATGCGGGTCACGCGGTGATGTCGGGATCGGGATCGACAATGTTCGCGTGGTTCCCATTATATACGGACGCGTTCGATGCAAAGGATAGCTATTTACCTTTAGCGGGAGAGAAGGTTGTAGTGGCATTACCGGTGGGACATGGTGTGCGGATTGAGGGCGAAATATCTAACATTTAAAACATATTGCTTTTGTTTAATATGGTATAATTTATTTTATATTCAGGGAACTCGTGGAGGATATTGCTATGGCCTGTTACTACCGTTATTTTACATTATATGTAATTGCTGCAATTATCATGGCAGGTTGTTCGGGAAAAGGCTCCCAGCCGGTTATACCGGACAATGAACCTACCCAGCAGGCATTAACCGGAAGTCCCGATGCAGTGAATGATCAAACTGGAAATCATTACCTGCTCGCTTACAATTTTATCTATATCGATCCTTACAGCCCGGATGGTCCGAAGTTTGAGGTGATTCCAGCCAGAGAAGGGGAGATTCATCTCAACATCTTGAAATTACTGGAAGTTGGGCCATGCCCGGACTGCTTCAAAGTTGTCGGGTTTAATTTCCCGCAGCCGGGGTACTTGGATCTCGATATTGAAATCGATCATCCGTATGATTACCTCGATTTTTCTGTCTTTGATGTTCGCGGCATAATAATGTTCCAGGGAAACCATGAGTTTCCGGCCATAGGGAAATCGATTTCCGACCCCATTCTCGGCGATGGCGCGGTGCTGAATCCCGACGGCTACACGGCTTTGTACAATGGATCGACCATGACCGCGCCCACAGGAGATTATCAGAAATATTTTCAGGGAAAACTCGCGACTTTCTCGATCCCCGATTCGGATATCAACGGCTATAGATATTTCGTGACTGATGATCCGGAGAATGACCGCAACGCATTTTACGCAGGGACGTCCGATGTCCAGACCTACAACCTGAAACTCCCGACCGGATCGTTTATTATCGGCTATGCGGTCGATGCGAGCTGGGCGCCGCCTTTTATGTCGCCGGTCGATGATCCATTGACTGATTTTGAATTCAACGCGAATTGCATCGAACCCTGGAAAATTGTCGTGAGTGAACAACATATATGCGACGGTCTCACGGACATTGGCGGCCAGACTAAGCTGTTAATCGATGTCTATGACTGGCCGTATAATTCAGATTATTATGGTCCTGTCGTTGAATGCCCTGAGTTTTTCGACGGAACATTTACATCCAAATGGGATGGCGGTGGGGCTGGTTATCATCAATTTAAGGCGATTATTTCCAATGATAAACTTGCGCCTGCTGGGACTTATACGTGCCTTGTTGTAGTCAAAGACGAAGAAAATAATCCTATAGATACTCCATGGCTCGATTTAACGGCATATCAAATTTATAATGTTGAGGTTATCGAAGCATTACCGCCAGGTCCCGGCCACCTAATCTGGGCTAAACGCGCTGGAGGGGCGGATATTGATCGGGGTTATGGAATCACTACATTATCGGACGATTCGACAGTAGTAACAGGACACTATTCTGAATCGGCCACATTTGGAGAGGGTGAACCGAACGAGACGGTGCTTACAATGGTCAATTCTGGAATATTCATCGCGCGGTACAATCCGGACGGAACGCTCCAATGGGCTAAACGCGCTGGTGGAAATGGTGCAGACTACGCTTACGCAATCACAGCGCTTTCCGACAATTCGACAGTAGTGACCGGGCAGTTTAAAAACTCGGCCACATTCGGGGAGGGCGAAGCGAATGAGACGGTTTTAGTATCCGGTGGATATACAGATATCTTTATCGCACGGTATAATCCGGACGGGACGCTTGCATGGGCTAAACGGGCCGGAGGGAATAGTAGCTGTTGTGGCTATGCAATTGCTCCACTTTCGGACAATTCGACAGTCGTGACCGGATGGTTTAGCGACTCTTATGGACCAACGACATTCGGACCCGGCGAACCGAACGAGACGATTTTGACATCCGCTGGTGACCTGGATACATTCATAGCGTGTTATAATCCGGACGGAACGCTTCAATGGGCAAAACGTGCGGGAGGACCAGATGGTGATATGGGCTATGCAATCACAGCGCTTTCCGACAATTCGACAGTCGTAACAGGTATTTTCGAATCATGGGCCAGATTCGGACCCGGTGAACCGAACGAAACCATACTGCTGTCCAATGGCATACTTGATTTCTTTATAGCCCAATTCAATCCGGATGGGACCCTTAAATGGGCTAAAAGCGCAGGAGGATCGCACAGCGATAAGTGTAATGGAATCACTGCCCTTTCGGATGATTCGATGGTTGTAACCGGGACTTTTACAGATTCAATTATCTTCGGCGTGGGTGAACCAAACGAGACGACACTTACTGCCAATGGAACTAATATCTTCATTGCGCGATACAATCCTGACGGAACGCTTGTCTGGGCTAAAAACGGAGCATCTCATTATGTGAAACCCTATGGAATCACGACGCTTTTGGACGATTCAATAGTTGTGACCGGAGATTTTCAAAATTCAACAACATTTGGACTCGGTGAACCAAACGAGACAGAGTTAGAATCCGCTGGGTATTGGGATATCTTCGTCGCAGGATATAGTCAGGACGGAACGTTTCTATGGGTCAAACAAGCCGGAGGACTTGATACGAATGATTATTATGAGGAATGCGGCCAGGGGATAACAGCGCTTTCGGACAATTCAACTGTCGTGACCGGAAAATTTTATGGATCAGCAACATTCGGAATCTGCGACCCATTCAACACAGTGCTGACATCGGCTGGAGATGCCGATATTTTCATCGCGCGGTATGCTGAATAAAAATAGTTTGCTCATTTAACAGTTGTCTATGATATAATTCATTACCATAACGATAAAGGTTCAGGAGGCTAAGGCGATGATACCTTACCTGCGTATGTTGTGTTTTGCGGTATTGGTCGGTATGATAATTTCCGGTTGTTCGGGACGAAATTCCCAACCGATCACACCGGACGAATTTGCTCCCCAGCAGGCATTAACCGGAAGTCCCGATGCAGTGAATGATCAAACTGGAAATCATTACCTGCTCGCTTACAATTTTATTTATGTCGATCCTTACAGCCCGGACGGTCCAAAGTTTGAAGTTATCCCGGTACGCCAGGGGGTATTTCACCTCAACGTGCTGAAGTTCCTCGAAGTAAGCCCATGTACGGATTGCTTCAAAGTTGTCGGATTCTATTACCCCGAGCATGGCAAGCTGGGTATCGATATCCAGATCGAACATCCGTGGACTGAGCTGGATAAATCAGTATTCGATGTGCGTGCGATCATAATGTTCAATGGTAGCCACGAGTTTCCGATCTGTGGAAAATCAACTTCCGATCCGGCACTTGGCGACGGCGCAGTTCTCAATCCTGATGGGTATACGGCTTTGTATAATGGCTCGACGATTACCGCGCCTGTGGGGGGTTATCAGAAATATTTCCCGGGAAAACAGGCTACATTGGTTGTCCCTGATTCGGACATCAATGGATATAAATGTTTCATGACCGACGGTCCATGGAATAATCGTAACGCATTTTATGCCGGGTCGTCCGATGTAAATTCATTTTCCCTGCAACTCCCAGCCTGGCCGTTCCTGATCGGCTACGCTGTCGATGTCAGCAGAATGCCGCCGATAACGATGCCGGTTGATGATCCGATGACTGATTTTGGTATAGGCGCAAATTGCACCGAACCATGGAAGGTTTATGTAAATGAAGAACCTGTTGAAAACGGCCTTACCGACACGGGCGGACAAACGAAGCTTATTATCGATGTCTATGACTGGCAGGGGAAATCGACGTATTATGTTCCGGTCGTTGAGTGCCCTGAGATCTTTAACGGATTGCTCGCCGGGACGTGGGTCAGCGATGGAGCTGGTTACGCTCGGTATGAGGTAACTATTTCGAACGAACACATGGCGTCGGTTGGAAATTACATGTGCCTTATTGGGGTCGAAGCGAAAGAAAATGATCCAATTAATTTCCCATGGCTTGACCTGACTGCGTATCAGATTATCAGTCTGGAGGTTACGAAAGGAGAATAAAGCGGCAATCTTATCTGAGCGAAGGGCGCCGGGAGCACATTCAAGGATCAAGGAGTTGGCATCATTGCGCTTTCTGATGATTCATCTGTAGAGACCGGATACTTCTATGATCCAGCCACATTTGGTCCTGGTGAACCTAACGAGACCGTTCTGAATTCGGCAGGATCGTCCGATCTCTTCGTCGCGCGGTATGCGCCATAGTACTACTACCGTAAAGTGTTATAATATTTATTGAATACAGGAAATTTGTGGAGGGTAACGTAATGGCAGAATATCCGAGAAGCTTTGCGGTTTTCGCGTTGGTTTCAGTGTTGATTCTGGGTTGTTCGGGAAAAGGCTCCCAGCCGGTTATACCGGACAATGAACCTACCCAGCAGGTATTAACCGGAAGTCCCGGTGCAGTGAATGATCAAACTGGAAATCATTACCTGCTTGCTTACAATTTTATCTATGTCGATCCTTACAGCCCGGACGGTCCGAAGTTTGAGGTGATTCCAGCCAGGGAAGGGGAGATTCATCTCAACATTTTGAAACTTCTGGAAGTAGGACCATGCACGGACTGCTTCAAAGTTGTCGGGTTCAATTTTCCGCAACCGGGGTATCTCGATCTCGATATCGAAATCGATCATCCGTTCGATTACCTCGATTTTTCTGTCTTCGATGTCCGCGGCATAATGATGTTCCAGGGGAGCCATGAATTTCCGGCCATAGGGAAATCGATTTCTGACCCCATTCTCGGCGACGGCGCGGTTCTCAATCCTGACGGCTACACGGCGTTATATAACGGATCAACCATGACCGCGGCTGTGGGGGATTACCAGAAATATTTCCCTGGACATCTCGCGACCTTCTCAATCCCCGATTCGGACATAAATGGCTATCGATATTTTGTAACAGACGATCCGGAGAATGACCGCAACGCGTTTTACGCTGGCACGTCCGATGTCCAGACCTACAACCTGAAACTCCCGACCGGGACGTTTATTATCGGCTATGCGGTCGATGCGAGCTGGGCGCCGCCTTTTATGTCGCCGGTCGATGATCCATTATCTGATTTTGATAAATATGCAAATTGTGAGGAAGCATGGAAAATTAATGTGACAGAGCAGCATATATGCGATGGCTTAACAGAAATTGGCGGACAGACTAAGTTACTTATCGATGTATACGATTGGCAAATCAGTTCCCATATTAAGGGTGTTAAAGTCGAATGTCCTGAGATTTTTGACGGTGTGGTCCTATCTTCATATGATCATGGGGAAAATGGTGTCAGGTACTATGAGGCAGTAATTTCCAACGACAAACTTGCACCACCTGGAATTTATACATGTTTGATTGGTTCAGAAGCGAAGGAAAACGATCCCGACAATACACCATGGCTGAATCTGACAGCATATCAGATTTATAATGTTGAGGTTATTGAAGAACAGCCTGCAGGGCCGGGTCACCTCATGCATGCTATTAGTGCGGGAGGCGAAGGGAAGGACCATGGATATGGGGCAACTGCATTATCGGACGATTCCACAATTATTGTTGGGTTCTTTTCAGGGTCGGCAACATTCGGGAGTGGAGAACCTAATGAAACGACGCTTACTTCCGCCGGCTCGCTAGGGCATCCTGATATTTTTATCGCAAGGTACAATCCTACTGGGACACTCTTGTGGGTGAAACGTGCCGGTGGGACGGAAAACAACGATTATGCTTATTCAATTGCCACCCTATCTGACAATTCAGTAATCATGACAGGAAATTGTGAAAATACTGCCACGTTCGCGCCAGGTGAACCTAATGAGACGGTATTAAATGGGGGTGGCGGGTTTTTAGCACGTTACAACGCAGATGGGTCCTTTATTTGGGTGAAGCAGATTGGTGCTGTAATAAGCCCCTGGAGTAATTCCATTACAGTCCTTTCCGACGATTCTATCGCAGTGACCGGGTCTTTTTACGAATCAACAAAATTAGGTGCAGGAGAACCTAACGAGACTAATTTAACGTCTGTTGGCGGCTGGGATACATTTATAGCTCGTTATAATGCGGATGGGTCGCTTATATGGGCAAAATCCGCTGGAGGCCCAGATAACGATAAAGGGAATGCAGTAACAGTACTTTCAGATAATTCGACTGTTATAACCGGTTATTTTAATTCATGGGCTGCATTCGGAACTGGAGAGCCGAATGAAACCATACTGCTTTCTTATGGATCATCGGAATTCTTTATAGCTCAATATAACCCGGATGGGACACTAAAATGGGTGAAAAGCGCAAGGGGAACTGGCTATAAAGATGAAGGACATGGAATTACTACGCTTTCGGATGATTCGGTGGTTGTTACTGGAATTTTTGACGAGCCATTGATATTCGGAACTGGTGAGATAAATGAAACGGTACTTACACCGGCTGGTGCTTATGATATCTTCCTTGCAAAATACGATTCGGATGACGGATCGCTTATCTGGGCAAGGAGTGATGGGGGATTTCAATATACTAATAGTTATGGTATTACCTCACTTTCTGACGATACCATCGTTGTTACCGGTGGTTTTGACCATACCCCAACATTTGGTGAAGGTGAGCCAAACAAAACAGTTTTAGAATCTGCCGGGTATTGGGATATTTTTGTTGCAGGATATAGCCCGGATGGGATGCTGCTATGGGTCAGGCAAGCTGGAGGACCAAGCGGCTCAAATACCTACGAGGAATGTGGCCACGGAATTACAGCGCTTTCTG
>JAPKYR010000138.1 GCA_026394215.1 bacterium | reverse complement strand
GTCGCCCTGCATCCGTCCCGATTCATCGATAAGAACGAGGGCTGTAGCGAGCTGGCGGCTTCCCTGGGGTAGAGCGGTCTCAGGAGTGTTATAGGTCATTGCCATTCCGGTCGATGAACCGCCGTCCAGGTTGATCGACCAGGTACATCCTAGATCGACCATTGTCCAGGCGAGTTCCTCAAGCGTTGAACCGATACTTTTTCCGCCACCGCTTCCTTCGATAGCAAGGAGGTAAATTTTTCCGGAACTGTCGATCCCGACAGCGGATCGCGCCGACCGTCCATTCGCGATATCGTCTCCGATATCATCCGCATCGCTGGTCACATCGACAACACCGTTTCGCACAAGGAACGGTCCGCCCTGTAACGCTTGCAAAATTGTATAGTGCGACGTGTCCGGGAAAATTTTAATATCAACATTTTCACCGACCCCCAGAAGGCTCAGCGAGGATGTTAATTTCCGCGACCAGATGACATACGTACCGGAGAAATCGTCGAAATCGACCGGATTCACAGTTTCGACTACCCCATCCTTTATTACGGCGAAATTCATTGTAAGGTTATTGCGAAGCCTCGATGGATGACCGGGGGTGAGGATCGCGGTCTGGCCATAGCCGGGAGCCTGGTTGATAACATCGGCTTCCCATGAAAGGCCGCTCGATGAAGTAGCGAGGCCCATGATCGGCGGATAATCCATTATGTAACTGCCATCATCGAGAACCATGAATGCGGGACGGTGAAGCTGGGGCGGGGCAATGATCACGCCATACCTGATTACAAGCGACAACGTCAGATTTCGGGAGCAGACATCGCTCGCTATTACGACTCTTGGCCGCAGTCTTGAAAGCGTGGGATCGGAGACCACGATATGAGCGAGACGCTGGCCGGACGGGGTAACGTAACGTCTGGCGTAATAAATAGTGCCGGTATCGATCTGCATCTCTTCAAGAGTCTGGCGGAATCTTAGAAGGCACTGGACCTGCACGAACCTGTCATTTTCATCGGAAATAATCTGCCAGTAGACCGGATATCTGGATTCGAGGACGATACGTGTACCGTCTTCCGAACAACTTGCCCGAAGCTCGGTGAGGAGATTCATGCGGGAGAAACTGTATGTTTCGAGAATGCTCTGATCCCCGGAACATATTCTCGATGGGAGCTCGAATACGATTCTTGACGGCTGGTCGAGATCGTAGATTTCAAACGAGCCGGGTTCAATATTATTGAAAGTTAGAAGAAGCTGGTCATCGTCCCATGATGCGGAGACCCATCCGAATGACGGAAAAGGCTGAACTACACCTGGATCTGCCAATGCCTTTTGAGCCGATTGTGGAAGGGTAGACAGGATAAGCAGAATTACGGTTAGAGTTAAAAATCGGTAGTATGTTACGGGGGGAATCTTGAATCTATTTATCATTTCTGTATTTTGTTATCCCTGTGAAATTCCGGTTGCGGTATCGGTTACAAAGTTATTCTCCGCTATCCGCGCGCCAAGCGCGCTTAATTTTCCGACAGGATCTTCATAGCCGCGATAAAGGTGCCCAAGACCCTTGAGCCGTGTCGATCCATCCGCCCAGAGTCCGGCGATTAAAAGAGCTGCGGCAGCGCGAATATCGGGAGCGTTCACTTCGCAGCCCGTTAACTTACGGCCACCATTTACAAGGGCGCAATTATCGATCACGCGGATGTCGGCGCCCATTCGGCGAAGCTCATCGGCGGCAAGGAATCGTCTTTCAAATATTTTTTCGACAAAAATCGATTCGCCGGATGCCCGCGTCATCAGAGCCATATACTGCGGCTGGACATCGGTCGGGAAACCGGGATAGGGCTGGGTCCTGACGTCTGTCGAACGGAGGACGTCGGGAGCATCTATCGTAATTTTGTCGATTTCAGTCGTAATTTTGCATCCAGTCGATGAAATCCGCTGAAGCAATGACGTAAGGTGGTCGGTGCAGACATCGGTGAGCGTAACTTTGCCTGCCGTGATCGCGGTCGCGGCTATGTATGTGCCAGCCTCGATTCGGTCGGGAATTACACGATGGCTGACAGGCCTGAGCTCGGATGTTCCGACGATAATAATTGTCGATTCGCCTGCGTCGACAATTTTCGCGCCCATTTTGTTAAGAAGATTGGCGAGGTCGATAATTTCCGGCTCGCGAGCTGCGTTATTAAGGATAGTGGTGCCTTCCGCGAGCGCGCTTGCCATTAGAATATTTTCCGTAGCCCCGACAGATGGGAAATTCAGGTTTATGGTCGTTCCGACGGGACGTCTTCCATTAGTTAGCTTGACTGTAACAGCTTCGTCGTTTTCGGCAACAAAACCGCCGAGGGATTCCATACCCAGCAGGTGAAGATCGATCGGGCGTTTTCCAAGCGAACAGCCGCCGGGGAGGGGTATCATGGCCTGCCCGAATCGCGCGAAAAGTGGACCCAGAACAAGGACGCTTGCGCGCATTTTCTGAACCAGAACGGGATCGGGTTCGAGGCATGACACGTTGGATGTATCTATAGAAAGACTATGCCTGCCGGTCCAGTTAACAGTCGCGCCGAGTGAACGGAGGACTTTAGCCATGTTGAAAATGTCGGACAGCCTCGGGACATTTTCAATGTGGCAGGCGCCTTTTACTAAAAGGGTAGCGGCAAGTATCGGGAGGCAGGAATTTTTCGCCCCTGAAATACCGATCTCCCCGGAAAGGCGGTGTCCGCCCTCAATTGTGAGGTAGTTACCAGTGTCAGGCATGATACTTCGTCTTGCTAAATTGGACATACTAACACATCCCGCGGCTTATGGCCTTAATATTCATGGTTTCAGAGGCATTTTCAGCACTTTTTGATGCCTGTCAGTGAATAATGCAAAACGAGTTCCAAATAGACATACAAGGGACATCCCTCACTATATAATCCGTCCGGATTAAGAAAGATTAACCTTCGTAAAGCTGAAAAATCCGGGATAAGTTAGAGTTAAAACGAAATCAGACTTGGGAAACCGTGGCATGCGACTCCGGCGCATGTATAAGCCGCTTAACGGTTCATGCGCCAGAGTCGCATGCCACGGGTCAGGATTGAGTAAAATCTCGATCTAAGGGGAATCTCATTCTATGCAGATGGAGTCTTCTTCTTCGGGTCCATTATTTCGCTGAATTCTGCGACCTTGATCCGGTTCATTGCGCGACGAAGGGCTGCACGTGCGCGTTCGACATCGATACTTGGATCGGTAACGGCAATCTTAAGCCTATGCTGCGCGCGTTCCAACGCAAGTTTTGCGCGATTGATGTCGATATGATCCGCTTCCTCGGCAGTGTCGGCGATAATTGTCGCCTTATTATTGGATACTTCAAAGAAGCCGTCGGTTACGGCAAGGATGTGATCGTAACCCGCATAATCGCGATAGGTCAGAAGCCCGATGTCAATGGCGGTCATAAGTGGCGCGTGGTTCGCGAGTATGCCAAGATATCCGTCGATACCCGGGACAATAAGGCTCTCGACCTCGTTATCCGCGACCCATCCGGCGGGTGTCGCAATTGTCAGGTTAAATGTATTCGGCATGATTAATGTCTATTTTAAAATCAATGTGCGGTGGCTTTGATTTTTTTATCTTTCTCGACCGCTTCCTCGATGTTGCCGACATATGAGAACGCTTCTTCGGCGAGATCGTCGTACTTGCCTTCAAGTATGCCCTTGAATCCCTTGATTGTGTCCGCAACCGGAACATAACGTCCGGGTGTTAGCAGGAATGCTTCCGCCACGAAGAACGGCTGCGAGAAGAACTGCTGAATTCGCCTTGCGCGCTGAACCGTGATTTTATCCTCAGCGGCAAGTTCGTCCATTCCGAGGATCGCGATAATGTCCTGTAAATCCTTATATCTCTGGAGGACTACCTGGACATCTCTCGCGACTTTGTAATGCTCCTCTCCGACAACATGCGGGTCGAGGATGCGGCTGGTTGAGTCGAGAGGATCGACGGCAGGGTAAATACCAAGCTCGACGATTCTTCGGGAAAGAACGACAGTCGCATCGAGGTGAGCGAATGTCGTTGCTACGGCAGGGTCTGTCAAATCGTCTGCGGGAACGTAAATCGCCTGCATCGATGTGATCGAGCCGGTTTTTGTGGATGTGATCCGTTCCTGAAGTGCGCCCATCTCGGTCGCAAGAGTGGGTTGATATCCGACTGCGGACGGCATGCGTCCAAGCAGCGCGGATACTTCCGATCCGGCCTGCACGAATCGGAAAATGTTGTCGATGAAGAGGAGGATATCCCGGCCCTGGTCGCGGAAATATTCGGCGTGGGTAAGAGCGGTAAGTCCCACACGCAATCTCGCACCGGGAGGTTCATTCATCTGCCCGTAAATAAGAGCAGTTTTGTCAAGGACCCTTTCAAATTCACGGATTTCATAAGTCCTGCCGCTGATTTCGACCTTTGTGCCGAATGTGACCGGGGCGCCATCGAGTTTTAACGAAAACTGTCGCGCTTGCATATTGTAGGAGAACTCGAATTTTTGATCTCCGTGAGTGCTTATGCCCTCTTTGATTGTTTTTCTGTCCTGCTTTCCGTTTTCGTCTTCATAGAAAAGAACGAAGACCGGTTGTTTAGCACGATAATTGGAGTGCCTGCGTTTTTCGGTTTCTTCTTCCGACCAGCTTGGGGCGATCAGGGCTTCCTGGAAATCGAGCCATAGGTCGTTACCTTCGCGGGTGCGTTCGCCGACTCCGGCAAATACCGATTGTCCGCCGTGGACTTTCGCGATATTGTTGATCAATTCCATGATCAGGACGGTTTTACCGACACCGGCGCCGCCGAACAGGCCGACCTTTCCGCCCTTCGGGATAGGGGCGAGAAGATCGACGACTTTCAGGCCGGTTTCGAAAATTTCGGTTTTTGTTTCCTGATCGATAAGAGGAGGTGCGTTACGATGGATAGGGTATCTTTCTTTTGTATCGGGGAGAAACTCCGGCCAGTCGACCGGAACCCCGACTACATTGAAGATTCTGCCAAGGCAGTCTTCGCCGACAGGGACGGTGATCGGGCCGCCGGTATCTATGGCATCCATCCCGCGTTTCAAGCCGTCAGTGCTGCTCATTGAAATGCAGCGTGCGGTGGAATTCCCGAGAAGCTGAGCGACCTCAACAATTATATTGATATTACGCGCTTCGTCGCGAATTTCTATCGCGTTATAAATTGCCGGAAGCGACTCCGGCGGGAATTCGATATCGACCGTCGGTCCGATTACCTGGGTTATAAGTCCATTGCCCACTATTAAATCTCCTCGATTTAAATGTCAAAATTTGCCTGTATTTGTATTTTCGTAAATTTTTATCCTGATAATGCTTCCGCTCCGCCGACAATTTCTGCAAGCTCTTTAGTGATCGCAGTCTGCCGGGCTTTGTTTCGCTGCAAAGTCAGAGTGCGGATCATATCGCCGGCATTTTTGGTCGCATTATGCATGGCGCCCATACGACCGCCATGTTCACTGGCAAAACTGTCCGCCAGCATCCTGAAAAGAACAACGCGCGCATATTTCGGGATCAGAACATTGAACAAACTGACAGCATCGGGTTCGAAGATATATCCCTGAGTTTTGGAAGATTTGCGAGTGTCGCTATCGGAACCCGGTTCAAGGCCAATAATTGGCAAAAATTGTCTTATGACAATTTTATGTACAATCGCGCTTTTGAATTCGGTATAGATTATATCAACCTGATCGAATTCAAATCTGATATAAGCATCTGTGATGATGCTCATAAGGTGCTGCAAAAGCGTAACAGGGAGATTTTCGTCGATAGAGATGAAGTTCCTTGACTCGGGGTGAATTTCCCACTTTCGACGCTTGAAAAAGTCCATGAGTTTTCTACCGATGATGAAGATCGAAACTTCGATCCCGCGATTTTTTGCTTCCGTTGCATGCAATTCGATCTTCCTGATCACGTTCGCGTTAAAACTTCCGCAGAGGCCTTTGTTTGACGCGACGCCGATAATCAGAAGTTTTTTAATTTCCTTCCTCGGCTCCATCAACGGGTGCAGGGGCATGTCCGGATCGACAGCGTTGGCAAGGTGCGCAAGTATCTCGTCCATTTTCATGGTGTAAGGACGTGCCGATTCAATACGCTGCTGCGCGCGTCGAAGTTTGGTCGCGCTGACCATTTCCATGGCGCGCGTAATCTGCCGGATTCCTCCGACCGATTTAATTCGCTGTCTTAATTCCCGAAGACTTGCCATATCATTCAATCACAATCGGTAACAATTTTATTCCACCAGGTCCGGGACTCTCCCTCGATTTTCATGGGCGAGTTCGGATTCGGCGCTTTCCGCTATTGCCCGCAATCGTTCGTCGCGGGTTTGCGGATCGATCGGGGTGTAATCTTTTTCACCGGAATAAATAACCCCATTCTGGATGTAGATCATCTTTGCGGCGGTGAGCCTGAGTCCCGCCGATGTCATACCGTTCGCATAAAAAGTAATAACAAGCCGGTCGTTTGGATCGTAGGGATCGAAATTCGGATAAGTGTTCGCGACCTGGGTTATGTCGAGCGAGTATGTAAACAGTCCGGCGGTAATATCGCGGCTGGTCTGCTCGATTACTGTTCCATTGAAAGTTGTTGAGATATTTACCGAACCCTCGGCGAGATCGTTTGCCGTAAGGTCGCCCGTAAGAACAACGATGTCAGAATTCGGATCAAGCGGTTCTCGTTCGGGAAGGTGGAAGGTGATGGGAATGGTGTTGTTATTTTCGATAACATAGAATTCCCAGGCCGTATCTGAATTGACGCCGAGGATTCCGCCGGAAAATTCTTCCTGGGTGAGTTTTGCCGATACTGTCCAGATACCGGGGTAGTCGAGTTCAAACCGCTGGCTCATATCGGATGCGTATCCATCGGGACCCGCTGTCACGGTGATGGTTCTCTGATTTCCCAGGGGAGGGGTTATCACAAATTCAACCGTCGATTCCGGGGGCAGCGGGAGGAAATAGGCTGCCGGGGTAAAGGGCTGATCTTTCGCGACAATCGAGCCGGGACGAATGGCGAGGTTATGAAGGATAAGGCTGTGAACTCCCCATCCATCGCTGATAAGAGCGTCGCCGGGGTTATAAATTACGGGAGACGCAAGGTCGCTTGTCAGAACCGCGCCGGACGCGTAGCTTCCATATCGGACCGATTCCGATGTCAGGTCGCGGTAAGTCATGCAGGACCAGAAGTGATAAATATCTCCGGGACTGTCGGCCGCAAGCTCCCCTGGATTCCATGGGAATGTGGGGTAGGGAAGGTGCGCGGACGGGGAACCTTCGCATGTGCGAATCTGGCAGAATCCATCCTGACGCGTAGCGGCATTAATAAGATAAGCCCTTCGGTCGATATCTTCGGGATATGTATGCGGGAAAAGTCCGGATGCGGTCGCGAGTCTTGGAGTCACGAAAATTCCGGTCGAGACGCTTTCGATTCCCTGAAGCGCGGAATCGTCGGTGCGGAAACCGGTCTGATCGCCAGGGAAGAACCCGATGGGGAAGGTATAGACTGTCGGAAGTCCGGGGGATGCAGATTCCGGGAGTATCATTGTATTTGCAGTATCCGCCGGGACTGGGATATATTGCGCGTCGGAAGTTATCGCGAATGAACCGGTTGACGGGGGTCGGGACGCGAGTTGGATGACATTCGACGGAGGCAGGACTACGCCATTGATTATTTTTTCTCCCTTCCAGAGGGTCCCGTCGGGTTCGGTATAGGATGCGACGAAGGTAACTTCGTATTCGCCGGGGGTTGTGAATTGTACTTTTGTTGCGCGGGCGAAACGGTCGCGGCCTTCGAGAACTGGCGGTGAATAGTAACCCCACCTGTTGGCGATGGCTTCGAAAGTGTCTGATGCGATACTTCCGCTGGAATGGGTATCGAGTTTCCATGTGACTGAGACAGTCGCAGGGACCGGTGGGAATACCTGGAAGCCGCAGTCGAAGTATTCATCTACGGAAAACGGGGTTCCGGGAAGGACATTTGTTTCGATCTGCAGCGGTTGGGCGACATAAACCTCGTACACTCCGCCACCGACATAGGTCTGGTTTGATGAGTCCCTTATCCAGCCGGTCAGTTCGATTCGATGACGGCCATATGATGAAAAACTGAAAGCGAATTTATCCAGAAGGGTGGTAGCGCCGAGTCCGCGGCGTCCGTTGAACGACGCGCCGCCGAGGTCGAGGATCGCGCCGTCGGGATTTTCAATACGCGCCTGCATCCATCCGGAATGGAGATCGAGATCGAGGGCTGTGCCCGAAGTCCGCATGAACGGATTCCAGACCATCGGGAAATCAGGCTCGATAAGGTACCTGGTCTGGCCGCCTGTGCTGTCTGTCATGGGAAGTATCGGCACCGATGAATATCCAAGGCCCCTCGAAGCAGCCATATAACCTGTATCTTCGAGAGCAATTACGCCTCCGCCGGGCAAGTTGTTGGAAAACAGGGACCAGGTAATCTGAGGCTGGCTGGTTGTTCCGATCGCGACAGGTCCGACGACCGCATAAGTCTGCTGATCCTCGGTGATGGACTGGTTGGACGGATTCATGCCCCACAGGGTTACGTGATCGTCGGGGCCGATTTCAAGGCCGATATCGATTCTGAGGAGGTACCAGCCGGGTGGAATATCCGGAGCTATCGAAATCTGGTGAATAACTGTGCCGTGGATCGTGCCGGCGGTCGTATCGATCTGAAGATCCGATGAAGGAGTGACGGCATACGAATCGATCGGATGGTGAAAAGCGCCGCCGAAGCGATCTGTCGGAAGCCCCTGGGTTTCGCCTTCGATAGGAAAGCCCAGCCCGTTCAGAATGGTGCTTGCCATGGTGTGCGAAGCGCCGATCATGTCTCCGTCTGCGTTGAACGTTCGGAGTCCGGTTACGAGCGTGTAGATTCCATTGATTCGCTGGGCATTGAAAGCAAGGCCGATGGAATTGATGTCGAAATCAATTGCCAGCGTCATCCCGTCGCCCGGATTGAAGGTTCTCTGGGAAGTGGTAATACGCATCTCCCACGAGCCGCCCTCGGCGACGAGGCCATTAAAGGCCCATGTGACGCCTTCGGGATTGGGTTCCTGTCCTGCGGCACCAGGTCCAATGACCGCCATAAGGCTAATAACAGCTAGAACCAAGCACCATCTTCTCATTGTAATCCTTCTTTCAGTTTCCCGGAATGGGATCCCTTTTTTTTCTCACCCGGTACTGCCGAGATCCGCCATTTGTTCTTTTTCAGATGGCTGGATCGCGGCTTTACCCTCTACGAATAATTTCTTAAATTCTCCGACAGCTTTATCGAGCTTGTCGTCAGTGTCGTCGTCCAACTTCCTTGTCGTCTTTAAAGTATGCAGAATCTGGGGATATTTCGACTTCAGCCATGGTAAAAATTCAGACTCAAATTTATAAATATTTTCAAGGTCGACGTCATCTAGATAACCCCTGACGGCGGCGAAGATAATCGCGACCTGGTCCTCGACCGGCATCGGCACATACTGCGGTTGTTTCAGGACTTCGGTCAGTCTTTCGCCGCGAGTTAATCGTGCGAGTGTGCCCTTGTCAAGGTCGGAGCCGAATTGCGCGAAACTCGCGAGTTCGCGGTACTGCGCGAGATCGATACGGAGTCGTCCGGCGACCGATTTCATCATGCTTTCCTGGGCTTTACCGCCGACGCGGCTTACGGAAAGCCCGACGTTGATCGCGGGACGGATACCGGCATAGAAAAGGTCGGATTCAAGATATATCTGGCCGTCGGTGATACTGATTACGTTCGTCGGAATATACGCTGAGACGTCGCCCGCCTGGGTTTCGATCACGGGCATTGCCGTAAGGCTTCCACCGCCAAGCTCGTTTGAATATTTTAACGCCCTTTCGAGTAGCCTTGAGTGGAGGTAGAAAACGTCGCCCGGATACGCCTCGCGGCCCGGAGGACGTCGGATTAATAGCGACAATTCCCTGTAAGAAACCGCGTGCTTGGATAAATCATCGTAGAAAATCGCGGCATGCTGGCCGTTCTCCGCGAAATATTCCCCGATCGCGCAACCGGCATAGGGTGCGATGAACTGCATGGGAGCCGGGTCGCTGGCGGTGGCGGAGACGATGGTCGTGTATTCCATCGCGCCATGTTTTTCGAGTGTGTCGATTACGT
This sequence comes from bacterium, assembly GCA_026394215.1. Classification (GTDB taxonomy): domain Bacteria; phylum JAJVIF01; class JAJVIF01; order JAPKYR01; family JAPKYR01; genus JAPKYR01. The sequence continues at coordinate 5,446 of JAPKYR010000138.1, read as the reverse complement.
TCGCGACGGTCGATTGTTTCTGCCCGATAGCAACGTAGATACATTTCACCGGAGGATCGGCATGTTTCTGATTGATGATCGTATCGACCAGCAGCGCGGTTTTTCCGGTCTGGCGGTCGCCGATAACAAGCTCGCGCTGGCCGCGTCCGATCGGGATCATGCTGTCGATTGATTTCAACCCGGTCTGGAGTGGTTCTTTGACCGGCTGGCGTTTTGTAACTCCTGCCGCAATTCTCTCAACAGGGCGCGTTTCCTCGAATGGGATCGGACCTTTACCATCGAGAGGCTGTCCAACGGAGTTTACGACTCTTCCAAGTAAGGCCGGGCCGACCGGAACCTCGGCGACCCTTCCGGTGCGCTTGACCGAATCGCCTTCCTTTATATGCTCGCTGGCTGAAAGAAGCGCAGCAGCGACATTGTCTTCCTCAAGGTTTAATACAAGTCCGAAGGCGGCTTCACCGTTCGGAAGGGGCGGGAATTCGAGAAGCTCGCCCATCATCGCTTCCTGCAAGCCGTAGATGCGCGCAATGCCGTCGCCGATCTGCAGAATCGTGCCCTCGCTTTCGAGAGTAAGAGGTTGAGTGAAGCTTTTTAATTGAGCCTGTATGACACTGGCTACTTCTTCGGGCTTGAGTGATTGAGTCACAATCGATCAAATCCTTCCGTGAATTTCGCTATTGATTTTCAAGTCATAAAAACAAATTCGGTCAAAATCAAAAAAGTCAATGGCTTATTCAACCCGGGCAAGGACGTAATTAAGAACCGTGCCTTCCGGAAGCCGGGCATAATCCGGGTGAGCAAGCATCGCTCCAGCCGCTACGATTGCAGCGGTGTGGTCGATATAATACTTCCTGCCGGAATCGTAGCACGCGATTTGCCCATCTTCGTACATTAAAACCACCGTGTGTGTCAGATTCCAGTCTACCCAGACATAACGCGTGTCATCCCATACCATCGTGTCCGTGTCATTGCCGTAGCGGAAATTATTCCAGTTTTTGAATTCTTCCGGGACATTCGGAGCGTCGCCCTGATAGGGGACAGTCAGAAGGACCGGACCCTGGATCAGCTTGAAATACAATCGCTGTAAAAGCCGTTCAAGATATTCTTCGTCATCATACCTTAACGCGACGATATTCGGGTTGTCGGGCATTATTGTCGGAGGCTCCGATGGCGCGAGCGAAAAAGGATTCAACGCGACAGGTTCCGGGAATGTTTCTTCCCAATCATTCTGTAAAACTTCAAGTACCTGGACAGCGAACGGAGCCATCAGGAAGGAGTTATCTCCTGTCGCTTCAGCCATCTGACGTTCCATTGCTATTTGGGAATGCGATGCATTGCCGGTGAAAATAAGCCCCAAAGCCCTGTTAAGAGCGGCTGCAGCGCCGAGAGACGGATCGAATTCCCCATTCGGGTCGGGATACTGCCATGATGCGTCGAGGATGTACCCGGATCCAGTGGATGTAACCGGGTCCTTATCCCCGTCGATCAGATCGACTCTCTCATCGGCGATCGAGGTTCCAGCCATGATAAAGAGGAAAAAGGCCAGGATTGATATTTTTAAAAGTTGTTTCATTCTGTTAATTCCGTATGCTGTAAAGAATCAAGTCAAAGTAAGTTAAGATCATTATCCGGCGATGCAGCCAGTTTCGGCAGTCTCGCCGCGAGCATTGCTCTTCGAATATCGTTGAACCGTTTTTTCAGGCTGCCGTCGATTACCTTATCGCCTAGTTTTATCTGGACCCCGCCGAGGATCGAGCGGTCGATTTTAATGGACGTCTCGACATTTCTCGCCGAGAAACGCTGGACGGCGTCTTTCAGTTTCTGTTCCAGGTCGGGCGAGATCGGGGTTGCGACGATGATCCGGGCATGTTCTACGCCCCGCGCCTGGTCGGTAAGTTCGGCATATCGGTCTGCGATGTCGGGAAGAAGGTTCTGGCGACGCTTCTCGATAAGCAGTTCCAGGAGCCTTACCACAATTGGGCTATGAGTTGGAGAAAGGGCATTCCGAATAATCTGTTTTTTAATCTCGGACGGCATTTTGGGATTGATAAGGAAACTCTTGATTTCCGGGAATTTAACGAAAGTCTTGCCGAGAATGGTCAACTCATCCTCGACTTTTTCGATAGTCGCGAGATCGGGGCAGCTTTGCATAACTGCTTGCGCGTACCTGTTCGCGATGACATTAGCGAACATTCGTCATTTCCTCCACGTAACGCTCGACAAGTTTTCGATGGGTGGTTTCGTCCAGAACACCCATTGCGGCTTTTCTGCCCGCTTCGACGCCGACATTGATGACGAAATTTTTCAAACTGAGCCTGGCTTCCTCGGTGATCCGTTCAGTGTCCATCCTCGCCTTAGCAAGGATAGCCTGCGCGCGCGCGCGGGCATCTTCTTCGATCTGACGTGCGGCGGACTGGCCATTTTTAATCGCTTCGCTGATACGCCGCGACGCTTCTTCATCGATAGTAGCGATTTGATTCTGGTACTGCTGCCTGAGCTTGTCAAGATCGGTTTTTTCCTGCTCGATTTTCCGGAAGTTGTTCGACAGTTCATCGCGGCGTTCGTCCATGAATTTGAGGATTGGCTTCCAGGCGTATTTTCCCATGAGCCACCAGAAAATCAGGAATCCGATAATATTGGTTATTACCTGTTGTGCGTTAAGGCCTAATGCTTCCATAAAAGCTCACCTTTTAATAAGCCGGCATGAATGTCCATTAACTGGTCGATTCATGTAAACTTTGTTTAATGTCCGGCGGTAGAAGCTGCGATCTAGAGCTTGCCAAGGCCGACGAAGAACGTAACCAGCGCGTAGATCGTCAGAGCTTCAATAAGTGCGCAGCCGATAATCATTGTCGTCTGGATTTTACCGGATGCTTCCGGTTGGCGTCCTATAGCTTCCATTGCTCCTCTGACGGCCATACCGAGGCCAAGCCCGCTGCCGATTGCTGCGAGTCCAAGGGCTAAAGGAAGCGCAAGGCCGAATAAACTAAGATCCATTTTAAATATTTCCTCCTTGATATATATACGGAAATGTATTTCTTATCCCAATTCTAAGGGATTTAATGTTCCTCATGAACGCTCATCTGCATAAGATAAACCGCGGTTAAAAGCGCGAACACCAGGGCTTGAATAAATCCGCCCAGGATGGCAATCGGGTACATGAATGTCTGAAGCGGCACGAACCATTGAGCGAGCAGCAGTACAAAAATCGCGATCAGTGTATCTTCGCCGGTGATGTTGCCGAAAAGCCTGAGCGAAAGGCTCATTGGTTTAGCAAGCTCTCCAATAATGTGCAGTACGAGCATCAACGGGGATAGACAGAGCTGGATTACGGTTGGTCTATTATGAGCGGGCAGGTCCGCGAAATGTGCAAGGTAGCCGACAACGCCAAGTTCGCGCATTCCATGAATTTGTACGGTAATAAAAACGGTAAGAGCGAGCGACAGAGTGATGTTAAGGTTGCTCGATGGTGAATGTCCGAGTACCGGAACCAGCCCGAAAAGATTCATGGTAAGAATATAAATGAATAGCGATCCGACAAGGGCGACGTATTTTCGCCCTTCCCGGCCAAGCATTTCATCGACAAAACCTTTAAGCCAAGTAAATAAAATCTCCACGAAATTCTGAAGCCGACCGGGTTCTTTTTTCAGATTCCTGGCGATATACGAGAAAAACAGGACCACAGTCAGCATGATCGCAAAGCTGTATATAACGTTAATCCAGTCTTCGAGGACCGGCATATGTAATCTTTCGGAAAGGTAAGTAACTATGTTAAACAGATGAGGGGCGCTACTTTCGGCGCCACCGCTCTCCGCCGCTCCCTGCGCTGCCTCGGCGGCTCCAGGTGATGTTTGCCAGAGGAAAAACATTATTGAATGTTATCCTCCCTGGATGATCCTGTCGGCGCATGGTTGTGAGTCCGATTATCTATAATTGCGAATGCTATTAAACCAGCGAGAAGCATGGTAAATCCAACCGTAAAACCGATAAGGTCGATAAGACGCCTGGAAAATAAGAGCACCAGGACTCCGTAAACAAGCGGGAATTTGATACAGAAGGCGACGATAATGTCGCGGGGTTTGCGGACATCCGCAAGGGTGACCTGGATCAAACCGGCAATAAGGTTTGTGTTGAAAATGGCGAAAGCTCCTCCGGCGAGGACTGCGATAGCGAAATTAAGTCCCCAGAATGCGAGGGAGCAAACCGAAGTAAGTAACGTAAGTCCGGCGATTACGGGGTTCAGACGCTTCAGGAATCCGGTCTCCACTTCTTCCACCAGTGTCTTCTTCTCCTTTGCAGATTATCAAACAAGTTTCAGCCCGTAATAACATCCTCATTTAAAAAAATTGCATGCTTAAAACAGGTTAATAAACCTGAATTAAAAGAGGAGCATGCCATAGCATCGGCTTGAAGTCAATTATAGTGTTTATTAATCATTTTGAGCGATCAAAAATGGGGACACCTTCTTTTTGCCTGCAAAATTCCCGACTAATCTGTTATCCTCGACAGGCAAAAAAAGGTGTCCCCGCAGTATCGTCTAATGTTTATCCTTATCGAGATTCTCGCCGATTTTCACAACCTCGCGAATACCCTGGATCAACCCGAGAATCATGGTTGCCACCGCGACAAAAATCGACCAGTGCCAGTAGTAGACGGTCAGGTAGCCGAGGCCGAAACCTACAAGTGGGTAAACGATTAGTGAATAAGGTGTGGATGTAAACGCCGCATAGCGCGCAAGGTCGCTTCCTCCCTTATCTTCCGTATCCCGCTTGAGCCGGAATTTATCCTGGTTTTCAGGCATGAATTGTAATGTTATAAATTAATATTATTGCTGTCGATCGGCACGAAACCGATTACACGATCCAGCTTGATCGAGAACATAATGCCGACGTCGGGTTGCGTAAAGTCGCCGCATATATCCTCGGCAGCTTTGATAGCTTTGAGTAAAATTTCTTCCGACTCCATCACCGAAAGCAACGTGTGGTTATACTTTCTAGTGTCGGAATCGAAAATTTTCGCAAGGCTGGCAATTATGGGGATGTTACTTTCGTACAGGGTGTTTTTGCCGATGCCGATTGAATCGAAGATAGTAACTCCGGTAATCCCTATCTCTTTCCATTTCGGGATTAAATTTTCAAAGTCTTTTGTATTATCGAGTATCAGAACGAGCAGGTACATGGCTCTCTCCCATTAATTACTAAACCGCGAATTTTGTGTGCATCATCATTGGCTATTCCCGGTTAGCTAATCCCGGTAGCAGCTATCCCGGAGCGTTAGCGGAGGGTAGCTGCTATCCGGGATTTCTGCGGAGGGTAGCTGCTATCCGGGATTTCAAAAAATGCTTTGACGGTGCACGGTTCAGTAATTCAGAATATTTTTTTAAAAAATAATGTTATAAAAAGCTTGTCTATTTCATGATAAAACCTGGTCGGAAGGCAACTTCGAC
>JAPKYR010000131.1 GCA_026394215.1 bacterium | reverse complement strand
GCACCCGGAATCATCATGTGCTGGAATCGCATGCCACGATACGGTTTGCGCCGCCTATTCCCATATTTTATTTATCTTCCCCATACCGCATGGTATAGTTTCCGCCATTATCAGGAGCTAACATGACGGTAACAGAACAACAACCCGAACTACCACCCCTGAAGAAACGTCCGCACGGGGCCAAATGGTTTTTCGGGCTGGAAAATCCGCTTTGGACCGTAATTCCGATACTTGTGTCGCTTCTGGCTCTTTATTTTGCCTACAGGTCCATGACGATATCGAAAGCGACAAGCGACGTACATCTTCGTGTGAATGAATTCTGCGTGACCGCATATACGGTCGCGTCGTGGATGTACGAGAAGGATGGCTACATTTACTATCCCGGTATTTATGGGGACGCGAAAGTGCTGCTCGATGAATATACTGACAACCAGATTAATTCATGGTCGAACAAATTAAGCCAGCAATGGATGGCGCCCCTGAACGGTTATACGCCAGAAAGCCTCCAGACCCAGAGCAACACGTACTACCAGTATTTCCACTATCTCATGATCACAAACGACAGCGATCAGAACGCATGGCGCTGTACGATGACATTTAACCATTACGCCCCGGACGATCTTTACGAACTCAGGGGAAGGGATTTCGTGCCGCCGGGGGCTACCACCGAGGTCTGGAGTTGCGGGCCGACTTCAATCGCGCCGGGAAAGACACTTATCATCCCCATGGGTACCAGTTACATGAGGTACGATGAATCCATTACCGGCGTGAGCGATTATTTTGTAAACATGGATGTGCAGTATTTCGGCGACAGCTACGAGCCGGTCAAGATCAGCTATGAATCGAGCGTGAGCGGCCTTCTGGAGACAGAAATCGACCGGGAGTCGCTTGATCCGATATCGTATTTTTTCACCACCCCTCCGCCGGGTCCGCTTGGCGATGAGTTACAGAGGCTGATCTCAGGTCAGCCGATGTGGTACTACGATCAGGGTTTGACAATAATCGACCGCGTCGCGCCACAGCCGGTGAAGGACGCGAGGTCGGGGATGTAGTCAGACTCAGGCAAAATTCGAGCCAGTCCCCCTTTTTTCTATTTTTTCAGGAATTAGAATGGAACCTTGACTGAATAAATCAGTAAGTGTATTATTATGGCTCACTAAATATTAGGAGAGGTGTTCTATGAGAAACATACTGATACTGGGTTTAGCAATTGCTGCCCTATTTATCGCATCGTCTTGCGGCGGCGGCGGCGGTGATACTGTCACCCCGACGGATGATTTCCTGCGAAATGGGAAAAACGATTTGCTTGCTGGAAATGGCGATTCGGCAAAATCCAATTTCTCCCATGCGCTTGCAGAGTCACCGAATAATCCGGACGCTAATTTCGGAATGTTCGTTGTGGAATTGATGTCGGAGGCCAATGACCTCGTCGATTTTCTGTCTGTACAGAATGATCCTTATTTTAAAAATGTGACCTGGTTCGCTTTCGGACCGGTAGTCGATAGCACTATTCAACAGGGTGGGATGATGGAAATGGAACGTGTGCTGGGAGTATCAACAGATGACATTGTAGTTGATGATATTACATTAGCCGAGATACAGGCACACATTAATACGATGCTCGTGCATATGGACCAGATGAGCAATTACCTTGAAGTAACAGTTGCCCAGACAGCGTCGAATCCCAACTGGTCGTTCGTAATATTGAAGGACTGGAACGATCCTTCAGCTGGAACTGTCACAATCATACGGGGCGATGTAATGGCATTGAACGCGGCGCTTAATTTCTTAATGGGATTAATGCATTTTTCTGTGGCTTATTCTCCAGCGAATCTTGGTATCCACCAGAATGAGTGGGGAGATTATGAGATAACCGGCGCAGATATCGGTGAGCCGGCTTCATACGTTGACACAAACAGCAACGGATATATCGATCTTGGCGAAATAGCCGATCAGTGCGGGTACCCGTCAGGATTTGGCGTGAAAAATGCTGATGGGGCGTCTCATCTGGCAATTCTGGTTTCCAACTGGAATGAAGCGTTCACATATGCCCGCGATGCGCTTGATCAGTATGCGGCGATGGCAGATCCTCTTAATCACTGGGTATTCGAGGGTACTGATCCCGCCGATTTTACCGAGATGAAGGATGACTGGCTTGCCTATGGAAGCGATTATGCAAATGATCTAATAAGTTCGTTCAATCAGACCACGACTCTGAAGTTCTATCCGGCACATCTGGCTGACGATCCCGGAGTATCGGGCGGACTTGGAGATAATTTTACCGTCGACGTGAATTTTGTGAATTTCTTCAACAACATGCCTGATAATCTGCGGGATTTCCCGGTCAGGTTTGTGGATGATGGCTCAGGTGGCATCAAGCTTCCGGCTAGTGTCAATGAAGCCTTCACAGATACTACCGTTCTGGGTCTTTTTCCGAATGGACTTCCTCAGGAGTTGTTTGATGAGCTGTATATGTAGGTGATTCAGGTTACTTGTCCCGATTAACAGGGACAGTACATATGACAAAAATCAATAACAATCTGCGGTTGGTTACCGTAGCGGGAATTCTGGTCATTTTACAACTTGTAATAATCAAACCTGTCCAGGCTGATTTCCTGGACAGGTTGTCATTTAGATATCCCGGAGCTGAATATGTATGGCGCCCACCCGGTGCGATGAGATTTCCACAGGGTGACACTGAGAATGACTTTTCTATCCGATGGGCAGACTGTACACTGGCAAGGTACAAGATTGATGGCAAACTTCGCACGCTCGGGACTATTGATGGCCCCGAGTTGAATTTTAACCATGCTGATCCTCACTTTTATATATCAACCGGTTTTATTTCGCAAAGTCCTGAGCTCAGGATAAACCAAAACTCACGAAATTATGAAAATAATCTGACAGGCGACCGGTCTATCTTCAGACTGGAAGGGGGTTATAATTTTCCTCTCGCTTCAGATGAATCAATCACGCTGGCTTTTAATTTTACGAATCTTGATCTGAATACATCCGGAACTCTGGAATCTCTTGTGCACGGCATTCCAGGACTTGAGGACAGTGATTCGTCCAGGCTGGACTGGTCTGAATCCGGATGGACAGTTGCAGTGCATTACTTGTGGGATAATACCGCTTCATTCGGGGTTGCATACGGCCAGTCCGAGAGCGATATAAGCATAAATTCATTCTCTGAGCAGGAGAATGTATCTATCGGCGTCAGGCCATCGGGTGTTACTTACGGTATGACAGCATTTTTTCCATTACAGAGCGATAAGAATTGCGAGGTATTTTACAGGTATACGAGGAATTCCGGCGGCGGCGGCGTGTACAGAAGAGAAAAGTGGCTCGGACCATTCAATGCGTTGATGAATTCCCGGGAATACGGATTCCAATTGCGTGATTCAAATGAAATGGAACGCTGGAGGTTTACTTTATCGCGAGGCGTGTATTCAGAATCGCTTCATGGAAGTGCGAATATCAGCGGATTTGGCTCGCCCGTATTTGGGATCACAAGTCCCCGGGTGCATATGGATTCAAATACACAACTATCAATTACAACCGCAATGTATGAAAAGGACATCGGAACTATCTTAGACAGTAATGGAACATTCAGTATTGGGCTAAGCAGGTGGGACATGGAAGGCGGCGTCGGGACATGGGAGAGTTATCTTTTCGGCTCTGCTATTGCAAATGATGATTATACGTTGCTTGAATGGGAGTCAGGATGGCTTGCTCACCTCGGGTTTGAATTTGACTGGGAAATCGCATCGGATGATAGCCTCGTATTATTTATAGGGCAGACGATTCCAATCAATATTGTTGAAACCGAGGCTGACCAACTCCTCGAACACCCCGTAGTGCATAGAGTTCGGCGATATGATGGGGGAAGGTATCTTTCGCTAACATATACTTTGAATTTCTAGCAAGTGCGCCGATGAAGTACGACGATCAGGATTTGACAATAATCGACCGTGTCGCGCCTCAGCCCGTTAAGGACGCAAGAGCAGGGATGTAGTCGGGGACAATGATTTGAGGATTCAGGTCATGGATGGAAATCCGCAGCTGTACGCTGCCATTTTCTGCTTCACTTTCGTGCGGAGGCTGGCTTTGGGGATTTCACTTTCTTCGGGGATTTCACTTTAAGCGTATCGAGCAGGTTTTCGAGGTGTTGCATGGCACTCTCCAATGGAAACGCTTCGTCCACACCCAGAATTACAGCGAGGTCGATAAACAAAGGATAGCTGCGAATCCAGGAAGCGACACTCGCGGGGTTGAGGTCCTTTCTGATGATGCCTTCCTTCTGGCCTTTGAGAACCAGGTCCTCTATCAGTTTTTGCGCTTGAAGGAAAGTTTCGGAAGACTCTTTCCGCATCCGCGCATCGATGATCGATGCCAGGTATGCATACATGGCAGCCGCCGGGAGATAACGATACTTGTACACTTCACCCAACCTGTGCTGGTAGATCAATCGCAATGCTTCATAGCTGTCATTGGCATTTTTGGCAATGTCTACCCATTCGGCAA
>JAPKYR010000034.1 GCA_026394215.1 bacterium | reverse complement strand
ATTGGGGATGGGGGTTGGGTAGGATACATTGGCTCGCTGGTGCCAAAATAGTAACAGGTTTAGTATATTATATATGCACGGCCTTTAACCTATGGTATGATTATCTTCGCAAATAATATTAAGTGGAATGAGGCAAGAAGAACCATTGGGCGAAGGTCTCGGGTTAGATTAATAGGTCATGAAAACATGAAAGGAGGAAGCAATGCAAAATAAGCCAGACATCGATAAGGTTCGTGCGGTTCTTCCGGGCAATGTTATTTTGCGCAACGAACTTGGTGAGGGAGGTTTCAAAGTTGCTTATAGGGCAGAGGTGGATGGTGTTATTGAGGCAGTTAAGATCGTGCATATTCCAGTAGATCTCACCGATGCAACCGTAGAAGAAGAGAACCGACGTCGCTTACGACGCGAAATAGATATTCTCAGTCGGTGTGCATCAGCCTGCATCGTCAAACTAGGTCAGTTCATACCAATAGATTGCCTTATTGATTGTGAGCAGTTTGTTATCTATTCGGAAGAATTAGTTGAAGGGCAATCGCTACGACAGATAATCAAAGCTGGCCATATACCCTCTGATAAGGAATTGGCCAGCCTTGGGGTAAGTCTTATCTCTGTAATAGCTGAACTGGAGAATCTAAATACTATTCATCGTGATATCAAGCCCGATAACGTCGTCAAGACCCTTGACCCAAGACGGCCATTTGTCTTGCTTGATCTGGGCATTGCTTTTGTAGTGGGAGGGACAAACTTAACGCGAGACCCCCTTCTCATTCCTGGTACCCGCCCTTATCTAGCTCCAGAAATGCTAGATTTTGACTTCCGTACTGCACTTGACTATCGCGCTGATTTGTATACGATTGGGCTAACACTTTACGAGTATGCAAGTGGGATTAATCCATTCTCATCATCAGGCGATCCACTGACTACATTGTATCGTATTAAACATATCAATCCTGAGCCCCTCTCACGACTTCGCAATGACTTAGACAAGAACCTATGCGCCCTCGTCGATCAGCTCATGAAGAAACTCCCTGCTCTGAGACCTGCTAACTTAGCGTTGCTTTTAAAACGAATGGAGGCATACAAATGAAACTTTACGCTCAAATGGGGCATGGGGACGGTGACAAGACCACCAAGGGCCTCTGTGAAGGTATGATTGATGGTGCAATCCTGAGTCCACGTGAATTGGGGCCAGATAGAATTGAGAATAAAATAGCTCAACTTATTGCGAATAAGAGCGATGCTGATATATTACTCGATCCTCAATTTTATGCGACGTTCAGTGCTGCCTCTGAATCCTCCAGAACTGGCAGACTGCCTGAATGGTCATACTTTACTGCAGCGCGTAAAAGCGAGCTGGAAAATCCCTTAGAGGTTGAGAATATCCTCAAGCGAACGTTCGATCAGATGATATCCCTTCCATTGACTGCAATCATTGCACCAAACATATATGTTGCACGGTCATTCGATTCCCGAGAGGGGGTCATCGCGAAAAGTTTCATTCGCAATTCGGTTCATGTGTATAAGTCCATAGGTGATCTTAGACCGCTCTTCGCGACATTAGCTCTGTCAGCCGAGGCAATCTTGGAGCGCGATGAATTTGAGGAGTTTCTGAATGACATTACTCTCCTAAAGGATCCACCAGATGGCTTTTATATCTTGATTGGCGGCCGTGGAGCGGAAGCTAGGACAGACATCTTTCATGCCGATGTCATCTCCCGATGGATGCTGTTGAATTATAGTCTAAACATCAACGGATTTAATGTTATCAATGGCTATTCGGATATGCTCGCCCCTTTTTTGGGAGCCGCCGGTGCAAGTGCCGGGGCATCGGGATGGCGGTCCGGTTTAAGGATCTTTTCCTTGAATAGGTTTCTCCCTCTCATTGGGAAAGCAAGGCAGCCCATTATAAGGTACCTTAGTTGCCGATTGTTGAATCGAATTACCTTCATGGAATTTGACGCATTGTCAGGAATCGTGAATGGTATCGCCAATGGTCTTCCCCATGACACTGACTATGATTCAGAACCTGATCGCGAATCGGAAGCCCTACAATCATGGGAAGCACTTCGCGAAATATCCAGGCGGCTTGCGTTAGACGATGTAGAAGAGGCATTGAATGCTTGTGCTTCTGAAATCACACGAGCCGAAGCTGCGTACTCGGAAATCGCGGAAGCAGGGATCGCACTGGACCGAAAGTCGAATGGAGATCATTTGGAATCTCTTCGTGAGGGAATCCAAGATTTCAAGAAGAAAGTGGGGTTAACCTAGCAGCGTCAGACATGTGCGAGATGGCTCTTTCGCGATGTCGCACATCTAAGGGCCTCCGAGGACGAGGAGTAAAAATAAGCGAGATACACTCTGTCATGTCATCGAAGCCCCAAAGTCCCACATTGAGGTTTCGAAATGTATCAAGATACTCGCAGGCTGCTGGAAGCCTCACTGATGGAATAACAAGAATGGAAGCATCAGCGAAATAGCGGTAGCGGTGAGCTTGCATCAAACCTCTCCGCCAGTCAAACAACTTTAACTCGAAAGCGCGAATTGTCGCTTGTGGTTCGGAAATTTGATTCTTGCGTGGCGGTTCATTGGTGGTCTCTTTCCAGGATACAGTCACTAAATCCGCAATTCCAAAACCATTTACAGGCACTTCTCGTGCAATTATACGAATTGGTTTGGGACTGCTTCTATGAAGGCTAGAATAATCCCTCCAATATGTTTGTGCAAATGCGTGGACGAAGCAATCCTCGCCATTGCTGGTTGTCCATGGAGCTCCTAAATTTGCACGAGGCAGATTGGTTGAGCAGTTTAAAATGAGATTAGCGTGGTTTGCAGCAGCCTTCATATCTTATTATCTAACACATGATACGCCAAGTGTCCAGTGAAATTCAAGTTAATGACGTTTACCAAGCAGGTGACAAGCAAAGAGACGCTCAATGATGCTGACTTCCTTCGTCACATGCTTGTCGCCGATCCAACCACAACCTCATCCCCCTCCCCATATTGTGCGGCATAAAACAGCATTCCGCAATCCGCCTTCCGCCTACACTTTCGCTGGGGCGAAAGTTTCGGCGGATTCGAAATCGGGGATGCGGGGGGTGTGGCGCCGACATCAATAATGGCTTTCCATATATTCCCTGATCTGGTCCTCAAACTCCCCAGTCACATCTCTTAAACTGCCATCCTCCATCCGGACCACTATAATCCGTTTGTCTTTGGGAATATTCCAGCCCGTCGGATCCGGGAGCCACGAGTGCAAGTCCGTGAAGGTCATCGCGGCCGCTCCCGGATACCAGAACATGATCGCACAGCCATAGCCCAAGGCAACATCCAGAACGGGGTCGACCCGATCAACCAGTATGGCGTTGTCGGCGGAAATATCGGGACGTAAAGCATCCAGATTCGCTTTGAACTCATCCGCCAACCTCACACTTTGAGGCACCACGCACATTTTGAAGGCCAGGGCGGAGTTGATCGGGAACCACGCGATATAGACGATCAAGGCGATTATCACCGGCACGCGCCACCTTGGGTCGCAAAGCCATCTCACCATGGCAGGCCCGATCGCGAGCATCAGAAATCCAAGCGGCATGACCAGATAGTATGGATAATGATGCGCGGGAATAACCAGCGCCGGAAGAAGCATCAACAACCAGGCCAGCCATCCGAACACCGGTCGCACGAGAGCCCTTGATTCCCCGTTCGACTCCGACTTTGGCGATGATACGATAGTTGCTCTTATCCACCAGATCCCGATAATCACCGCGGCCAGAAAAACAATCGCTACCGCTATCGGATGTTCCCGACCCAGCCTGAGTAAGTCTATCACCGCCGCTTCTTTGCTTCCCGATACACCGATCCTGTCCAGAAGCCAATAGTCTCCACCCGTCGCAAAAATCGGGTCGAAAAACATGGCAAGGAAATTGAAGACAAGCCTTTCGGGATTGAAGGACATCGTATAGTTCGGAAGTTGATCGCGATAAATGAGATACCGCCAGGCGACCAGAATACTCACGATTCCGAAGAACAGGATCACCCATGCTCCGGGTGTGATACGTTTCGACGCCAGCAGGTCGTATAGGATTATCACTGCCACTAAAGGCAGTGCCGTCTCCTTGCTGCCCATCGCACACATGAAAAGAACGAGAGCCAGAAATTCAAGAAGCGAACTTTTCAGCCTCGATGACGTCTTCTCCCCGGCAACAACGTGACAAAGAAACGAGCCGAACGCAAAGATACCCACAAAAAATTCGATTGATCCGGTTATCCAGATCTGTGCGAAAAACAAAGCGCCTGAGAAAGCGTATATGAGCGTCCCTGACAACGCGGCCAGTCTGCTCCGAAGCAACCTCGCAAGCATCAGGTAAAGCACAAAAATCGTGATTGCGTAAAGAACGAAATTAGCGATGTGCCACTTTACCGGATCGGGTCCCCATACTGCCTGTCCAACTGAATAATAGAAGCCATGCGACAGAACCCTCGGCATTCGTTCAGCCGCAGCAGCCAGAACCACTGGAAGGTCGGACCAGGTCCTTAGTGGCGGCGCCCGGAAATAACTATAGTCGTCAAGAGCCAGACCCAACTTCAAGGAGGGGCTTAAAATCCAGATTGTGATTACCAGCATCGCCAGAAGCCCAGCAAACGCGGTCAATGGGGAGATATCCGTCCGATTCTTCGAATCGTTTTTTTTATCTCTGCCGGTAGTATGGGTCATATGTGTCGGCAAATTATAAGTTCGCATCGAGCAACGTGTCAAACAAATGCGAAAGATATTTGCCCAATTGCCCTATGAAGCCTTTTATGGGTGTTCCGTAAATAGCCAATCACCCATAAGCTCCGCTTCGCGTCGCGTATGGGCGGCACTCGTTGCGTATGGGCACATCTGGCTAATTCTTCAATTCGCTGCAATTATTTCTGATAAATTCCGCTATCTTTGCCTTACTCAGCCTGCCATTCGCCATCTCAAGCACCGTGCCGGTAAATTCTCCGGGCGACACCGTTAGTTCGTACCCGTTAAATTCAAGAAACGTCAATGCCAGCAGAACACCCAGCCGCTTATTCCCGTCGATAAATGCCTGGTTCTCCGACACATGGAATAAATAAGCCGCAGCCATCTCGAAAATATCCCTGTGGTAATACCCTCCCGGCCCCCCCGCCTCAGGCTGTGCGAGCGCCGAAAGGAGCAGTTTATTATCCCGCACCCCGAAATCCCCGCCGAATACGGCCGCTGAAGCCCTGTAAATCTCCATTACCTCGTCATATGTCAGGAACCTTACAGCCATTACTTCGCCAGATCCCTGAGGGTTTCGCCGTATTTAATGAAGTTCTTGAAAAGGATTTCCTGCAGGCTCCTATGTCTTCGCAGTGGAGTAATAACAAGGCTGGTTCCATCGGTGGTGAATTTTAACGGCGTCTCCTCGTCAATATCCAGAATGTCCAGAACGCGTTTCTCGATTATGATGCCGTTACTGTTACCGATTCTGGAAATATTTTTGATGAAGGCCATTTATTCCGACTCCTTACGTTATAACTAAGTTATTACATTGTTTATACTATATTATGCCGAATTTGTCAAGCGCATTGCACCCAAAACCTCAATATCATCACTGGCGTCGGGGATGCAGGATTACGGGCTGGATAAATTAACAGAAAACGCCGACAAGCCTTCGCTACGCTACGGCTTGCGCAACAACTTGTCGTCGCCACATCACTTGCCGTTTTCTTTTTCGTATAATTCTCCCACACTCAATGCTACAATGACTCACAATAAGGAGTGCAATCAATGACCAACGAAAACACAACACCTTCTCAATGCAAAAGCGCGCAATCCCAAAGCGTTTCAAGCGGTGCATACGGGATTGCATTTATCGGCGCAGCGATATACTTCATCCAGCACGCGACAACATTCTGGATGGGCGTGCTGGGGTTTCTCAAAGCCATCATCTGGCCTGCTTTGGTAGTCTACAAGGTGATGGAGTTTTTTAATATGTAGCCCGCCAAGGCACGTGCCGAGTTTGGAAATTAGCAGGTTTGCCTGCAATGGCTTCGTGCCACCACAATTCATGTTCATTGTTATAACAATCCCCCCTGTTTTACCTTCACCATCCTTAATGGTAGAATAACACTCCGATAGAACCTATGGACGAGCTTCCGGAGAAAATTAACCCACTCGCGAGTATGGCGCCCGAACCGCCCGATCCGGCGGTCGATCCCGACGCGCTGATCTCGGTAATAGTCCCACTCAAGAATGAGGAGGGGACGATTGTCGAGCTGTTCGAGGGGCTGGACGATGTGTTCCGCAAGCTCGACCGGAATTACGAGGTGATTTTCGTCGACGATGGCAGCACCGATTCATCGTGGCAGCTTCTGAAGGGGCTTTACCATGAGTACCCCGCGAATGTGCGCGCGATCCGCTTCCGCATGAACAAGGGCAAAGCCGCGGCTCTCGCGGCGGGATTCGAGCTTGCCGAGGGCGAAATTATCTTCACAATGGACGCCGACCTTCAGGACGATCCGAACGAGATACCGCGATTTCTCGAACAACTCGCGGGAGGCGCCGACCTTGTCACGGGCTACAAAAAAAAGCGCCACGATCCGCTTCACAAAGTGCTCCCGTCGAGGTTTTTCAACTGGGTCGTGAGCCGCGCCGCCGGGCTGAAACTTCACGATTACAACTGCGGCTTCAAGGCGTATCGCAAGGAAGTAATGGACCAGATGAACCTCTACGGAGAGCTTCACCGCTACGTCCCGTTTCTCGCGAATTCGCGCGGGTTCAAGGTCGAGGAGATTGTCGTCCAGCATCATGCGCGAAAATCCGGCGTCAGCAAGTACGGGATCGAGCGGTATTTCCGCGGATTTTTCGACCTGTTCACCGTCATCATGCTCACACGCTTCTCGCGAAAACCGCTCCACCTGTTCGGCGGAATCGGGATGGTGCTTTTTTCAATCGGGCTGATTATAAACATATGGCTCACATGGATCTGGCTATGGGGGGCGGCAATCGGCGACCGGCCGCTTCTGTTCCTCGGCGTACTGCTGATGGTGGTCGGCGTGCAGATATTCACCATCGGGCTGATCGGGGATATGGTCAATTCGCTTAAACCTCCCGATGAGGCCGACCGCCCAATTCAAAAGATTCTCAAATAAATCAATTTATCATCTATTTAATAAATCAAATGAACCCAACCCAGGAGAATATTTCGCGCGAAACAAGACGGGTAGGGATAGTCATCCTCAATTACAACGGGAAGTCCGTTCTCCCGGGGCTTCTTGAATCGCTCACGAAGGTAGATTATCCGGATTTCAGGATTTTTCTCGTTGATAATAATTCTTCTGATGATTCCATCGATCAGGCGCGTGCCGAATTTTCCGACAAGCTTCCATTGGAGATAATTATTAATTCAGAGAACCTCCTTTTCTCAGCGGGGAATAA
>JAPKYR010000151.1 GCA_026394215.1 bacterium | reverse complement strand
TCGACATATATACGTCCGATAGGACTTATATTCTCATAGACGGCAATCCAATAACTTTTACAGTTATTCCCAAGATCGTAGCTGACGAAAGTCACATGCCTTGGAAATGGATCGCGGACGTGTTCCTCGCAGAACGAGCGAATTCGTAACGCATCGACACAATCAGTGCCGGGAATTCCGGGATGCATGTCCCACCAATGAGGCTGACCGGGTTCTTCCCACAAGCGGGCATCGTAACCCATCTGCTCTAAAATGCCGGTCAGAAGCCTCGCGTGGGTAGGGGGGACATCGTTGTCGTTCCCGCCATGAACCGCGAGTACGGGAACATTTCGTAAATTCGGAAGAAGCATCTCGGTGCGATCCGGGCTTGCGCACTGGTCGAAAATCCGCGCGCAGTTCGGATCGGCGAACATTTCATCGGCTCTCAGGAACCATGGCATGTACAATTGGAACGACGCCCAGCCAGCGGATGGAACCACCGCTGCGAATCGGTCGGGGTATGTGCATCCGATATGCCACGCGCCGTGTCCGCCCATCGAATGTCCGACGAGATAGACTCGGTTCGGATCGATTGGATATTGCTGCATCACCTGGTCAAGGACTTCCATCGCATCTATACGTCCCCAGTCCTGCCAGTCGAATCCGAACGGCCTTCTATTTGTCGGGGCGACAACGAATGCCCAGTCTTTAGGTTCGAACGCGTCGACCTGTCCTTCACCTTCGACACCAGCGCCGTGTGTGCTTAAAATAAGTGAATATTCTTTTTCGGGATCGTAATTTGTCGGGAATAGTATTCCGTATTTTTGAAGGCTGTAATCGATTGAACTAAGAAATGTAACCAACCTTGATTCATCAGGATTTCTCAGTCTTGCGTTCGCGGTTGCTTCAAATGATCCGCTATCCCATTCAACCAAAATCGGAATTTCCTGGGTAGTTGCATCCGGGCTGATTTGTTCGGGGTCAATCTGTACAGTGCAATTAATCTTCACTACAGTTAATGGTGGAATTGAGCTGACACCTGCCGTTTGATTTAGATAGATAGCTCCTATCCACCTGTTTGTTGTATTTAAAATCGGCACCCCAACCATTACTGAATCGCTCTCACCCCTGACGATATCGCTGACAAGAATGTCATTTTCGAGGACAATCAAATCAGTCGCAGGGGCGGGGAGGATTTCGAATTTCACCGAATCGGTTCCACCGAATCCACCCGAAAAGAGGAACACATGATTCGTGCCCTCATCGAGAACAACCGGCGTCTGGAATATATTATTCCCGTACGGATCGCCGGAATATCGCCTCCCATTGATGGTGAAAGAACCGATGCCGCTCGCGTTTATCATCGCTTCGCATTTCTTGCCGCATTCGAATGTCGTATACGCGGCGCATGAAAAATAAGCGCCGCTCACTCCCCATTCATCGGTGATCTTGTCCCAGTCCACATTTTCGAAATATAACGTGAGATTGCCTTCCTCATCGACAGTTGTCGACTGCCACGATACCCGTCCGCCGGATTCGAGGACCGATGGGTAGTCCAGAGTGAGATCGACAATCCCGGTTTCGTAATCCATGCATCCGGCAAGCGGGTTTACTAGCGGTTCTCTTGAGCCTGTATGAAACGGCCCGATTACATACCAGTCTGTGACCGTAATCCCGTCCTGAAGCCTTGGCAGGACATCCCCCGACGTCGGCTGAGGCGATCCCGAAGCGGGTGCAATTAATAGAAGTATAAATAATAATTCTGTAATTTGTAACCTGACTGTTTTAAATATTTGATTCATGGTTGCTCCTCCCGGAGGCTGTTATCGGTTTTAATAGATAACGCCACAATAGATATGATAATCGAAATTACTCCGATCAATCTCAAATTTGCGATTATTCCGAGTATAGCAATTAGCCAAAAACTTGTAACTAAAACGCCGGCAATACTCCCCAAGCTTCCAAGTGCGAAAACCCATCCTGAAACACGTCCAGCTTCACGCGCCACTCTTGTCAATGCCCTTATCGCGCAGGGACCAACCATAGCGAGAAGGAAACTCGGTACGGCGAAAAGCAGGACCGATCCAACAAGGGGGTCCCATCGCATGCGGAATTCGATGCTGTCGCTTACGGGATGGTCAAGAACCCATGTCGGGACTGTTTTCCACGGTGGCTGAAGGGAGTACGCAACCTCGACCCGCGGATTTTCCCGTGGCTGGACAAAGTCGGATGGATATTTCGGAATGCCAGCAAGAACTATTATCCAGAAACCGGCTAAAAAGAGCGCGACCATCTGGATTTTTGTCGGCGCGAATTTAACGGATAAAGTCCCGCCGAGCCAGTATCCAAGCGTCAATGCGGAAAGAACCACCCCGAGCACAGCGCCGGTGGAGTAGATCGCGGTACCGAAATAAACCTGCACGATCCGGAACGCGAGGATCTCAAGAGCCATCACAAGATATCCGCCGAAAAAAACGACAGCAAGAAGGGCAGGGGTGTTTAGCGATCCGGCTTTTCGTTCGATCCCATGACGATTTTGTTTAATCTTTTCGGCGGATTTTAGTTCCATCGCTTAATGTCCTTGATTTTGAAACAAAAAGCCATACTGCTACAAATCCGACGGCAAGTACGAGCACAACCCATATCCAGACAGATCCCCCGGTATGCGCGGAGCCTGAATTTTGATGCGTGGCGGAGTCTGATGTCTGATCGGATTGCGATACTTTGATGATGCCCGGATATGGTTCGCCAGTTTCGGTATTGACACGAATCAATTCGCCGCCAGGCGTCGCGATGAAAAGCCGTCCGTCGAGAATGGTCATCGATGCGCCGCCATGGTTCGGGCCAAGTTCGGAAGCGGGCGGCAAAACATTCAGCGGAGTAGTCCATAGCTCTGAGCCGGTGAGACGGTCCCAGCCCGCGATCTTGCCCGATTCATCCCAGATATATATTTTGTAATCGTCGGAAACCCAGTTAACAAGCGACATCTGCTCGTCCTTGCTCCAGACGGTGTTGCCGTCGAAAACCGAGTATGCGCGTCCGGCATAGATAAGGAGATTTCCTCCGATAACCGGGACCGAAAATGGCTGATCGGTTCTCGATTCGCGAATTGTTTGAATTCGGATCGGATTGAGGGACGTATAATAGAGCAGGAATTTTACAAGCCTGTCATCCTCGCTACCCTCGCGATGCATGAAAACGAGTTTATCTTCAGATTGCAGGACGTCGATCAATTCGCCAGCGTCGTACGATATCGTCTTGTACAATTCCCCCGTATCCTGCATGAACGCATCGATACGGAAACTCCCATTTTCAAGTTTCTGGAGCAGGAAGATTCGCCCGGTTCCCATGAAGGACGACCTGTAACCGGTTCCGGGAATGGCGGGGGAAATCCAGATTTCATCGCCGGTGTCAGGATTCATGGCTGTTACAAATCCGGACAGGCCGGCAGTGCTTACAGTATCGCCGCGTTCGTGATAGTGTAAAATCCGGGAAGCCTGTTCGACGCACGGTTGGAATTTGTGTATGAACCTTCCGGAAGACCGTCCACACTCCAAACCGGATGCCCGTCGACTTTGGAAATTCCCCAGAGACGACGTCCCACATGCAACAGGATGTAGCTTCGAATAGGCTCCGGCGCCGGCGCGGGTAAAACCTGAGGGGCGATATTGCCGGCCGGAGGGTCGAGTATCGACGCCCATTGAAGTTCATTAGCAGTTTCATTGAAAGCGTAAAAATGGTCCGGCCATGAAAAGAAGTAATATATCCCTTCATCGACAGCCGGTGGGGTAATTATCGCGGTTTCGGGGATTCCGTCGATATCGCGGGCAGGGGCAGGACTCGCGCATATAGCGGTTATTAGCACACTTAAAAGAATCAGGAAGGTTAATCGTGCGTTGTTCATTATCGACGGGAATAATAACATTTATTGGAGGAGTGGGGATAGAGGTAATTTCACGTTAAAGATTGCCGATAGAACAAACCGAGGATGTTAAAAAAGTAGATATTGACCCGATTTATGTAGGACAGGCTTTCCAGCCTGTCATTAAATCCCTGTAATTATCATGGTTTCAATAACAGGCTGGAAAGCCTGTCCTACATAAATATTTATTTTAATATATAAATAATGGGCGGGAATAATCGATAACGACTGTAGTTAGAAATGTGGTTATCAGAACGAAACGTAGTTTTGATCGAGCTCAGGTATGTAGATGGTTTCCGGAATCACAGGCGGGTATCCCCATGATGGTGCGACAGTGAGCGCGGTTTCCGGCATCGGGATTTTACGCTCTTCCGGATCGTACGCCTGCTCTCGAACCAGGTTGATGAGTAACATTACCGCGGTCGGCATGATGTCCATTTCGCTTTCGTCCCATTGCCACATCTCAGCGATAACACCCATCGTGGAATTAATGCTGTCGTTGCTGATATCGCGCACACGTCCCTGCATTATCAACCGGACGAATCCGTAGCTGTCAACAAACATGACAAATGGCTGGGCAAGCTCACGATAGCCGACCGATTTCGGAATCAACCCGCCAGGATCGGCGATCATGACACCGAACATATTTTCCTCGGTCGACGCTTCCTGCAGACGGTTCAGAATCAGCGTGTTATTGAACGCGTACGGATTCTCAATTGCTGTTCCGACATTTACCACATTCGGCGGCCATGCGGCCTGCGGATTTGTGACCAGCATTTTCAGAACATAGTTCCACGCGAGGAGTTCTTCCATACCATGGCGGCGCGAAATATCCGCGACTATATAAACAGTGTAATTTCCAAGGAAATATTCGTTTGTCCAGGCGAGGTTTTGAAGGCCCGGTAGTTGCCAGTCCGGGAGTAGGAGCACATTTGCAGAATCAGTTACGCCGCCATACAGGACAAGCGAATCGGGGAGAATTTCATTTTCATCAATATTTATCGGATAATGTGAAATCGTCGTCCCGATATTATCGGGCGAGTCTATCAATTCGGTGTTCGTGCCCGAAAGCGGGTTATCGGTGACAAGGAGTTCATTTTCGCTGATTACGGATGTTTCCTCATCGGAAGTGGAGCCAGCCACATTTTCATCCACGACTTCCGGAGTGGGTTGTTCAACTGTTTCTTCAGGGACCTCTTCTTCAGGGGCCGGTTCTTCTATAACTTCAGGGGTTTCTTCCGGAACCTCAGGCGTCTCGATAACCGGTTCAACAGGCGGCGGGGGAGACCACGGGATAATCTCGCGGAAAAAGTCGATTCTGAATATTTTCATCCGGTCGGGAGCGTCGAATCCCGCGACCAGCGGAGGTTGCTGGTTCAATGCTCCGGGTTGGCCAGGATCGAACAGGGTTATGGTGAGGCCATGTCCACCGGAATATAGAAAGCTAACGCCGAATACAATCGCTATCGATACAACGTGGAGGGCAATGCTTACGCCGATGAACGGAATTATCCTCTTTACGTACGAACCATTCCATTCATCAATCGATTGGGGAATATTTTTAAATTTATTTTTCACTATTCCGGAATATCACCTACGGGACCTGTCCCTGTAGAATCCACTCCAGCCGCATCCGGTTCAGTCGGGATAATTCCACTCGAATCTGTTTCCGACGAAACAACCGTTCCCTCAAGAATATCCTGCACGAGACTTATTTTTTCGATCCCGGCGGATGTGGCCAGGTCCATAACCTGTGTCAGCCTGTCATAAGTGACCGATTTATCGGCTCTAAGAAATAAATTAATGACATCCCCGGTCTCATCCGCGGTACTGACCATATCGGTAAATGCCTGCAGCAACTCATCGTCATTGTATTGTTTTCCATCGAGTTGAAGAGCGCCATCCGCGGTCACATACAGAACATGGTCCTGCTGCATCAATTGCTGCGCGATTTCGACCTGCGGCAGGTGAACCTCAAGACCTTTGGCCAAAAGCACTGGCGACGATATCATGAAAATAATGAGAAGAACCAGCATCACGTCGGTTAACGGGGTGATGTTGATATCGCTGACCGGCTGCTGATCCGAACGTCGCCGCACTATTTCTTCACCTTCCCGTTACCGATGGCGTCGGCGTAATCTGCGCAGGCAAGATCGATACGTCCAATTCTCGACCTGATCTCCCTGAGGAGATAGTTGTACGCGATTACCGCCGGGACCGCTACCATAAGCCCGGTAGCGGTCGAGACAAGAGCTTCGGAGATACCACGGATCAATTCGGAATTCTGCGACGGGTCGGAGGGAAGCCCCTGTCCCGATAATCCGTGGAATGCGCGGATGATCCCGACAACGGTCCCGAACAACCCGACAAACGGCGCGGTGTTGCCGATAATTGCGAGCCAGATCATGCCCCTCATCGCGATATCTTCAAGGCGCGAGACCTCCCTTTCCGCGGCACGGACAAGCGCGTCTGTGCCGAGACCGTCGCCGACCAGTTTCCGGAGCCTTGTAAGGATAATCCAGACAGGTCCGGCGCCCGATTCGGCGGTGGATTTACCGGAAAGAAGATCGTCGGCGGCTTTTCGCACCAATTCAATCTCGCTTCCGGAGATTTTTCTGAGAAAGAAAAGTTTCTCGATTAAAACTGCGATGCCGAGAATGGAGTAAACAGCGAGCGGATACATCACAGGTCCGCCCTGAGTCCACCAGCTTCCCAGCGTGAATGCTTCTTGATTCATAAACGTCCAGTCCAGTAAAAGATGGGCATAACTCTAGCATCATGGAAGCCGGGTAGCAACCGTTCACAGTCAAGCCGCCCGGCAGCTTCCCGGTCAACCATTAAATATTATCGAAGCGCCATCCTCGTTTGAGACTCCGGGGGAGCGGAAAAGGTTGAATGTTATCATATGCATGGTACAACTTGCGCACATCCCCTTCAATCTGGTATATTCCTATGCCCCCTTAAATGAAGGGGCTGTTTGAGTTTGCACCCATAGCACAAGGGATAGTGCATCGGTCTCCGGAGCCGATGATCCAGGTTCGAGTCCTGGTGGGTGCGCCAGCCTTCGCGCCTTGAGTACAAGGCGCTACGGCTGGCAAGCCAGCTTGATTATTTGCGTACAAGGCGCTACGGCTGGCAAGCCAGCTTGATTACTTGAGTGCAAAGCTCTGTGGGTGGATAGCTGGTTTGATTTCTGGTTTGATTATTGGAATATGCGCTTGTAGCTCAATGGATAGAGTATCGGCCTGCGGAGCCGGCGATTCGGGTTCGAATCCCGGCAAGCGCACCAGTTTTTGAATAAGAGAAGATGTATCAAAGAACCCTGTCGGAAGGCAGGTTTTTTTATTTCTACAGTATCCGGTATTAACCCGCGCATTAACCATGTATTCCTGAATGGGGTCAATCACATGGCTTCCGGAATAGACAATGTCAGGAATCATCAAGTTACTAAGCCGCGCATTTTGTGTGCATCATCATTGTCAAATCCCGGTAGCAGCTAGCCCGGAGCGTTAGCGGAGGGTAGCTGCCTTGTCTGACGCTTGAAAATACACAGAGAATCCATCCGGGATTGGAAAAAATGCTTGACAGTGAGCGGTATATTAATTACTCCGGAAGCCGGATGACAGTCCCCTTCTCTCTAAGATGGGTGAGGTGTTATAATTTTCATATCCGCTTTGTTGGAGGCTTAAGATGAAAATGACCTTCCGTATCGGGACTATTCTGGTTTTGCTGATTGCGATTGTCTATGGGTGTACATCGCGCCAAATTTCATCGGAACCTGTAATACCGAATGTATCAAATTCCCAGTCCGAAACTGAAAATCTTCCCGCACCTGAAAATGGGGAACGCATGTTGCTCGGATATTCTCTACTCCATATCGATATTTCCGATCCTGATCATCCAATTGCGGAATTCATGCCCGACAGATCCGGTTCGATCCATCTCAATATTCTGAAACTCCTCGAAACAGGCGTATGTACCGACTGTTTTAAAATTGTCGGGCTTGTAGTCACATCGCCGGGTGTTGTGGATGTCGACATAAGAATCACACATCCATTTCCCGACTGGGATCTTACAGTTTTCGATGTCAGGGGAATAATCATGTTCGACGGGAACCGCCTGTTCCCGGCATCGGGATTGACCATCTCCGATTCGACCCTTGGCGACGCAGAATTTCTGAACGCCGAGGGTTATACGAAATTGTATAATGGCTCAACTCAGGGGCTGGCATGGGTTTTTCAAACATATTACAAAGGGAAACACGCGACAGACACAGTCCCGAACGCGCTTCTGAATGGGTATATTCGACATATCACCGACGATCCTCTTAATACGCGCAACGCGTTGTATCCAGCCGGTTCGGTTACGAGGAAATATACACTGAAACTTCCTGTGAACCAATTAGTACTTGGATACGCGGTTGACGCTAACTGGGAATTGCCGCTGAATCAACCAGTGCAAGATCCCATGACAGATTTCGGGATAGAAGCAAACAGCCCGGAGCCGTGGAAAATCGATGTACATCAGAATCCCATTGGATCGGGGCTTACGGAATCGGGCGGCGAAACTGTTTTATCGATTGATGTATACGACTGGCAGGGAAAGGATACTCATGGGACTCCCGCTATCGAGTGTCCGGAACTTTTCGACGGGACACTGAACGCCCCGTGGGTCGGCGATGGGACGGATTTCTCAACATATGCAATCACGATTTCAAACAGTAAGCCGACTCCGGTCGGGACATATAAATGCCTTGTCAGTGTTGAAGATAATGATAATGCGACATCTCAGGAATGGCTCGACCTGACCGCGTACAAGATTGTCGATGTAAAAGTGAATCCATCACAACCCGATCATCATGAGCTCTGGTACTATCATGGCGTTAATTTACTTCCCGATCAGAGTCTTCAGGACGCTAAAGACCTTCTACAGACAGCTAAAGATGCGGGTTACACGCAGGTCGTGCTTGCGGATTTCAAACTCGGCACGTCGGATATTCAGAGCCAGACCTACTGGGACCATCTTCAGGATTATGCCGATACTGCCGCGCAGATTGGAATCGAAGTAATCCCGTCGCTTGTGCCGGTCGGATATTCGGATGCGGTTTTATGCCACGATCCGAATCTGATCGAAGGACAGCCGGTATATGACTGCACTTTCAAGGTGAATGGTAGCACCGCCTCTGTTGTTCAGGATCCCGCGACCGCATTTGTCAACGGGAATTTTGAGCAGCATTCCGGTGATGATTTTACTGGCTGGAATATTATGGACGGCCCAGGTGTTGTTAATTTTGCGGACTCGTCTGTTGTGCATTCGGGCAGTACAAGTATTCGATTCGAAAATTTCACATCGAACCAGTACGGACATGCCCGAATCCGTCAAGAGGTACAGGTAAAACCATGGAATTGCTACGCGGTCTCCTTCTGGCTGAAATCCTCCGCGCTTTCACCGACGGGCGGTTTCAACGTACTTGTCTTCGACCAGGAATTCGACGATACGCTTGAGTTTTTGAACTACGATATTAATTCTACACAGGATTGGGTGCATTACTATACGATTTTTAACAGCCAGGATAATACAAGCGTCAATATTTATTTCGGAATGTGGGGTGGGGAGTCGGGGCAGTTCTGGATCGACGATGTCACGATTGAGAATGCCGGGTTGATAAATCTGATTCGACGGGACGGCGCGCCTCTGACCGTTACCAATAATGCAGGCACAGTGACATATCAGGAAGGCGTCGATTTCGATTACGTGGAAGATCCGCTCATGGGACATGCCGGAAGTTATACAGGGACATTCGATCTTTATCACGAACATCCAGTTATCACTTTGACGCCCGGTTCCGCGATTAATAATGGAGATACTATCCTGGCCGATTACTATCATTGTACTTTTGTGTATGCCATGCAACCCGCATGTTGCCTGACCGAACCGGCAGTATTCGACATATTCCAATCGACCCTCTCGAAAGTAAACGAATTAATTCATCCTTCGCGCGTTTTCATTGGGGTAGATGAACTCAGGGTAGTCAACTGGTGTAATTCGTGCCAGTCCACGGGAAAAACCCCCGGGCAACTTCTGGCGGACGCCACTCAGCAGATTGACCAGATCGCGCATCAGATTAACCCGGACTGGAAGCTGATCACGTGGAGCGACATGTACGATCCGAATCATAACGCGGTGGATGGCTATTATTTATCAAACGGCACGCTTGCTGGATCATGGGAGGGCTTACCCCAGTCGTGGGATATCGGAAACTGGTATCAGTTGAATACGGATACACTCGCATGGTTCGGGAGTCTAGGTAACAGGCAGATTTTATGCGGTTACTACGATGAATCGGGGCCGGATTTTTCAATCACAGACTGGCTAGACCTGTCAAAAAACACTGATGGAGTTTATGCCTGCATGTATACAACGTGGTGGAAGGGTTTCGACGACCTCGTCCCATGGGCACAGGCTGTCAAGGACTGGGACGCGGCGAACTGGTAGGCCTCACCCCCCTTGCCCCCTCTCCAAAATTTGGAGAGGGGGTTAGGGGGTGAGGTATTTTTCTATCTGTTCATTCTCAAATTCGCCAGAGGGTCATCCGCCTGCAAAACATTCTGCGATAATATCAACCTTTCATCATGCGCCCTGACAAAAGCCTCGACAATTATCGGATCGAACTGCTTCCCCGCATTCTTTTTCAGTTCTTTCAACGCAGCCGCGTCGGTCTTGGGACCCCTGAAAGGCCTTGGACTCGTCATAGCATCGAATGCGTCTGCCACAGTCAATATCCTCGCGCCAAGGGGAATATCCTCGCCTTCGAGACCGTCAGGATAACCGCTTCCATCATATTTTTCGTGATGATGCCTGATCGATGAAAATGTATCGGATAAATACTCAACGCGTTCGAGAAACCGCACCGACAGTCCCGGATGCGACTTCACGATATTCATTTCTTCGGGCGTCAGATTTCCCGGTTTACTGAGGATACTTTCCGGAATTCCGAGGCGCCCGAGATCGTGAAGGAGTCCCGCGAGAGAAAGGCGCTCGATAAATTTCGTTTCAAGGCCATGGGTTCGGGCTATGGCCTGCGCGAATTCGCTGACCCGGTCGCCGTGCCCCACCAGATACGGATCGCGCGCATCGACAGCCGACGCTATCGCTTTCGCGATCTGCATAAATGCCCCGATCTGCTTCTCCTGCGATTCCCATCTCGCGAGAAGGGGTTCCAGAATTGTCACTGTGTTTGTCAGCAATTCCAGATCTTTTTCCGATACTGGGTGTTTGTCTGTCCGATATACCCCTATCAAATATGCGGTATCGCCATTGACCGGAACAGGGCATGCGATCAAACCGTCCCATTTCAAACCTGGAGGGGCTTCGTGACCGTGCATATATCCGGGATGGTCGTCAAGATGGCGGATAATTTTCGGTTTGCCATCCGCCGCGATATCGCCTATTAAGCTGCCACGGATAGGTACCGGGTCGGAAGCGAGCCAATCCATGGGAATCAGGTAACCCGATCCGCGATCCACCTCGAACAACCGTATCCCGGCGTCAGGCCAGATATCTTTTAAGCCCTTTGTGAAATTATTTAAAAGGCTCTCAAAAGAGTGCGAACCGTTCAGGCTTGACGCAAGGCCGATCAATGCCGAAAGGACTCGCGCAGCATCATGGCGATTTTCGCTTTCAAAGCTCCCGTCATTTTTGGTTTTTGAGATTTCCGATTTATCGCTCATAGTCCCGTTTCAAGCTCCTGTTGATGATAGGAGGCTATAATAATATCGGGACTTATAGAGCCAATTATGTATCTTTTAAAATTATGTTACAGAGGCACGAGCGTAAGCGAGTGTTTCACCATTACCCAATATTACTATTGTAAATATTATTGATAAGTGGTGTCGTTAGTGGAAATGGTAAAGCACTCGCTGACGCTCGTGCCTCTGTTATGTCAGTAATTGTTGTTTGTAAAGCACTCGCTGACGCTCGTGCCTCTGTATACTATTATTAAATTGGAGCTTTTTAGCTTAATTTCCGCCGTAGGTCATCATGCTGTTAAGATCAAATGGTTGAGGTTCGCCGACAATTTCGCTTTCGGCGCCGGTAGTGCCTATCTCGGCAAGTTCGATATTCGCCGATCCGGGTCGGGAATCCATCATCCAGTCCGCTGTATAGGAAATAAACGGAAGAATCGGTGTGGCGTCGGTATAGAAAACCGTTCCTGTATCCGTACCGGCGGAAGTATCCAGATATGTATACAGCCAGCCATCGAACGAGCCGGCATCGGTGGTCGTCTGGCTTTCTGAATTTTCCGTATTGAATAATTGAGTGTCCTGGACTGTCTCGATGCCTATATTCCTGGTCTCAAAGAAGTCCTGCGGGAGGTTTTCGCCGCCGATAAATTCGCTGATGAAAAGGGGGAGGATGAATCCACCGATCAGCCTCGGTTCGATATCCTGCGGAACCTGCCGGTTGTATTGGAAGATAAGCGATCTGATAAAGCCCGGTTCTGTCCAGTCGTAATAGAATTTTGACGGGTCACTATAGAGTGTCAAGAGGTCGTAATGCGGGATCAGGGCTTTTATGCGTATCGCGTTTGGCGTTTCACCATAACTTCCGACAAAAAAGTCCTGAATATCCGCTGGGAGACCTGTGATATTTGTCATATCCATCTCAATCTGATAGAGGGTCGTGCTTCCTTCGCTTTCCGTGCCGATGACGGCGATTCTGAGATCGAAATTCGCCTCATCTTCACCATCGACAGCATTGACATTGTAAAGGAGCGAACTTCCGGGAACCCATTCCGAGGCGGGGAAATCGGGTTGCGATGGAATCGGGAAGGTCAGGGCTGACGCAGCCGTAGCGACCATCAAAAATGCGATCATGGAAATAACGGGCATTAATTTTCTCATTTTCTCAAAGACTCCTGTTAAGCTATTCGCTCATTTGATTATTTACTTATTCAATTACCCCTCTTAATGCTTCAAGACATGCAGGAAACGTCGCGGGGCATGGAGAGTTTATACTAATCAGCCTGTAAACTCTACAAAAAACGGATAATTCGCAATTGGTAAGAGGATTGGCAATCAGCGCAGGTTCATTCGCGGGAGAATTAACTATCGGTGTGAAGGAATTTGACCATGGTGACTTCATTCCCGACATCGTTGAAGCTGACCTCATCCATCATCTTGAGTGTAAGAAAAACGCCGCGACCTCCGGGCTGCAGGAGATTTTCCTCCAAAGTCGGATCGGGAATCATGCCGAAATCGAATCCCGGACCCTGGTCGCGAACCTTCATCGTGCATTTATTAGGTTCGATTAAATAGCTTATAGTGATCTGGCGCCGATGATCCCCATGATGCCCGTGACGGAAGGCGTTATTGACGCACTCGTCGAGCGATAACCTCGCCTTGAAAACTGTATCCTCATCGACGCCTTTCATGCTCAACTCGTCGAGAAGATTCCCGATAACCTCGATAAATGTATACGGTGGAATTGTCAGCGTGGTCCAGTTGTCCGGAACGATGGAGATCAATGCAATGGCGATATCGTCTTGAAGTTCCCTTCCGGAATTGAAATCGAGAATTTCGTTTTCAATCACTCTCAGGAGATTTTTGGATCCGAGCGACGAATATTTCTTGAATAATTTGATAAGCCTGTCGTGACCGAAACGTTCTCCTGCCGAATTGACAGCGTCGGTCAGCCCGTCGGTGTAAAGAAGCAGCCTGTCACCGTCGCTTAAGTCGATCTGATTTGTGTAATAATGGCTGTCGGGGAAAATTCCAAGCGGCAGACCTTCTCCCTGAATAAAAGTAACTTCGTTAGTGTCGTTATGCCACCACAACGGCAATTCATGTCCGGCGTGTGAATATGTCACGCGAAGCTGGGTCACGTGGATTTTCGCGTAAAAGCAGGTCGCGTACCAGTACTCGCCCTTCACCTGATGATGAAGCCCTTCGTTGACCCGCTCAAGCACCCTCTTTGGTGGAGTAAGCGCGCCGGCCTGATTTGCGAGCATTCCATGTACGCTCATCGCCATCAGGCTCGACGGAATTCCCTTTCCGACAACGTCGCCGATAACAACTCCGATAGTATTTGGCCCGAGGTCGAAGATGTCGAAGAAATCGCCGGCAAGTTCGCGCGCAGCGAGCAGGCGGGTCGCAATCCTGACGCGCTTCTTTTGATATCCAGGCGGGAAAAAATTCTGCTGAAGGCAGCTCGCGAGGTTAATTTCCTGGGAATGGCGTTTCGCGCGGCGATTCGCTTCTCTCCTTGCCATCACATCGCCGGTAACATCGTCCGCAAGCAGGAGCATTCCCTGGCTGTTACCGTCTTCGCCCGGATATGATGTTCCTCTCAGCCTGAGAAATTTCCCGAGAGCGTCCTGCTCTTCCGAATTAAAAACATTTTCAGCCTGGCCTTCGCCTGTTCCGAGATTTGCGATAACCTCAAAGGGCTGCCCGTTTTCGAGAAGCCTTGCGATAAGGTAGTCGCAGTCGGTGCCGAGAATCGGCTGGTCTTTGAGGTTGCGGCCAATCAGCATCGATGCGGGGATTCCTGTGAGGTTGGAAAACGCATCATTGGATTCGATAACTTTCCCGGTCCTGTCGGCCATCAATAAGCCTTCCGGAAGCTGACGGAAAGCATCCATACGGACGACTTTTCTGCCAGGACCATCCTGTGCTTCCTTAACAACTTCCAGCGCGTATTTTGCCACACCCGTCAGCGCTTCTATATTGTTTCGCGTATTTTTTTTGGCAATGAGAGATCCCATATCGGCTGAAGTGCCGAAAAGACAGACAGTTCCGATTTGCACGTCCTCGTTCTGAATTGAAAAAACAACAATGACCTTGAATAAACCGGATTTGAAATGCTCGTCAAGCGTTTGTAGGTTGGAATGTTCCTCGACTGTGCCGTGCTCTATAACGATAAAATCCGAGCCATGAAGGATCGTTCCGGTCAGGATATCGATTATCTTGTGCCAGTTGATGTTCGGGAGCGGGGATTCTTTAGAAGCGAATACATAGCGTTCACGGTCGGAGTCCTGGTCCACATAGCATGCAAATTCGCTTCCGGTGGCCTGTATCAAGCTACTCAAATAGGAATCGACAAGATCCCTCCATCGGTTGTTAAGCGACCCGTTTCCTCTTTCCTTGTTTTGGACCATTATATCGATTAAGTCTCGTCTATCGAAATCCGCCCCGATTAATCAAAGCAAATTGTACTACAATAGAGACACGCAATCACGATTCTGCTGGGGGAAAATAAATGAATAAATCCGGCATCATTTCGAGCGGGCAGGGGAAATCAATTTTTATTATGGCTGTGCGGCCCGCGCACGGCTGATTTTTTTCACGTTCTGGGAAGCCTTGTATCCGGTTACTATCTGAAGCGCATCCGAACTCCCGTTTCTTGCGAGAACCCCTTCCAGCCTCGCGACCCTCGACGTCAAATCGGCGGGTCTTGTCCTGTACAGGAGTTTCATAGCATCCTCAACGCGATCGTTAATCAATTTATGTTTTCGCAGTTGGAGCGCGAGTTCGACATTGACGTGGGCTATCTCGCACAGCAGACAGGGGTCCTTGAGCATAGTGGCTTCACGCTGGGCTTCGATAAGATGCCGTTTCGCTTCCTCGGGCGAGTGAAGCCTTAAGTCCATTTCCGCGGCGTTGACAAGCTGCTTCAGATGGTGGTGCGCGTAACCGTTCTCGCTGTAGATTCTCGCCGACGCTAGAAACATCGATCTTGCCTGCCGGTACAACTCTTCCTGTATTGGCGGATTGTAGAATTCGTCGTTTCCGAGTTCAGCATGAATCATCGCGAGGTTGGCGGTGAGCCAAGCTTCGCGTTCGAAATCCTTTTTCGATGGTTCGATGTCATTTAAGGGTTCAATCGAAAGCGCAAGCTCTTCCCTCGCTTTCTGGGGTTCTCCAAACCTGACATAAAACAGCGCAAGGTTATTTCTGAGTTTGGCGATGAGCCTTGAATCGATCTTGCCAGGATTTTCTTCGGAAAGCTTCAGCGCCATGTTGAGAGCTTCAAGGCCTTTATTGTAGAGTTTTCGCCTGCTGTAGAGGAGGCCAAGGTTCGACAGGATCCCGACTTTGATTGCGACCGTGTCGGCAACGATCAGATCCGCAATTTCCAGCGCGCGTTCCAGCGACTCGGCAGCCGGCTCGAAAGCGCCGCTGTTTTTCTGGACTACTCCGAGGTTGTTCAGTACTTTTACAAGCCACTGATATCTTTCCTCTTCAGGGAGATCGTCGGGATTCTGCTTCTCAAGATCGGATCTCAGGGCGTCAAGAATCGTCACGGCATTATCGAGAGAGCCGCCTTGCATTTCCTCGCGGGCGCGTTTCAGTTCGCTATCCAGGTTCAACATGCAAGAATAAATATAATCCATAATCGGGCGGGATGTATTAATCTACTTTAATATCATGTTTGCAAAGACGGGTTTTGACGGATAATATTTCGATTATTGCCCTTATTTTTCGTATAATATTAAGAAATATTAAAAGATAAACATGCCGTGGGAGAGATCGATGGGCACTGCAAAGTATAAAACCAGGGATGATCCAAGATCAGTAATTCTGATGGTCATTGCGATTGTACTGGTGTATTTCGTGCTATCGATTGTATCGTTCACGGTCACATCGGAGGACGCTTACATCAGTTTCAGGTATGCGGAAAACATCGCCCACGGTTATGGATTTGTTTTCAACCAGGGTGGGGAAGTAGTCGAAGGGTTTTCCAATCCTGTCTGGGTTTTTCTTCTAACCGCGACATCATTTTTCGGGATAAATACAGAATTTGCCGGTAGATGCCTTGGATTGCTATTCGGGGCATTGACTCTGATTGAGCTGATTCTACTTTTCAATGTCCTGAACAGGAAAAATAACACAATCGGATTTCTTGCTGCATTGTGTGTCGCGACTACACCAGCCGTACTATTCTGGTTTCAGGCAGGGCTCGAAAATGCTCTGTACCTGTACTTAATAGTGCTAAGCTTGCGTCTTGTGCTTGATGAGGATCGCGACGACGAACAATTCCCTTACTCATGGATTCCCCTTGCGCTTGTAACGATGACACGTCCGGAAGGGATAATTTTTCCCGTAATGGCAGGACTATGGAAATATGACAGAAGTGCAAATAATAGCACAGAAAAAGCAAGGACTACATATTTTACATGGCTATTTATTGTCGCTATTTGTCTTTTATTCTTCTTCACATGGAGGCAGATTGTTTTCGGTGAATGGGTTCCGAATACCTATTTCGCAAAGGTTAATAATGGATTCAGATATAACTTCATAGCCGGACTCGGCTATCTTCTGAACAGCCTGAAAAATACTCTGTGGATTCCCCTGGCGCTTCCATTTGTTTCAATTCTCCTGTCAAATTTCAAGATCGATCCGGACAGGAAAGCCTTCGCGATCTTAATCGGCGCGATGTCTCTGGTTTACGCCATTTTCATTTTATACGCAGGAGGAGACATACATCCCTACGACCGATTCTTCGTCCCGTTTCTTGTCCTCAGCCCGATTGCATCTTTCGGACTTATCGGGAACGAAAAAAATATCGGCTGGTTAAATACCATCCTGGTTATTCTTGTGGTTGGATATCTTGGAGGCAATATTCTGTATTCATCTCCACAGAAGTGGCAGACCGAACCTCCCGTGACACGTCCCTCAAACCCATTGCTCGTAAATATTTCCGGGCTGGTTTCAGGATTCGAGACGCCATCGGGGATTTTGCACAGATTTCTGAATCCAACTGAGGATATCCTTGAGTATGTCGGACGGGATCTCAAAAACGATCAGAATTTCGCCGGGCTTCTCGCGGTTGACCAATGCGGGAAAATTCCATATTACTACAAGGGCCCGGTGCTCGATCTTCTCGGACTGAACGATACCGAAATCGCGCGAATCGTCCATTCAGTTGAGACATGGGATAATTATGCTGTCTCAGTCCTGAATAAAACCCCCGACGCTTTTGTGTTCGTATATACGGGCAATCACCTGATCTCACAGTACTACCTTGAGAACACCGTCATGTCGGTACCCTTCCAGGACAGGTACGAACTTTCGCGTATTTACCATGCGGACAATGTTTTCAAACTGTTCGACGGATCGGAGTATTCGTTCCCGCTCGAACTGCTTCTGTATAAGCCGAAACAAGGCGTCGATCTTCAGCCGGTTTCCGACCATGAACTCGCATGGTTAATAGATAACGAACCGATCGTCGATAATCCGAATGGCATTGCGGACGAAGTGGAAGCATTTCGAAATCGCAATCGCGGAAACTCCGAGCGGGTTGTCGAAATCAGAGTGGAGTATAATTAGAGAAAAATCCTGGAGCGAGGATTAAAACAATGGGCAATTTACACAGAATCCTCCATATTTCAATACTGGCCGCTATTTTCTCATTGTTGCTGGCATCGATCGGTACGACGACCGAGCAGGTGCTTTACTCCTACGACAGTGTCTATCATCACATACGCGTGACCCAGGAGGGCGATATCCGCGCGCTTAGGTTCGATAATTACACCTCCCAGTCGAAGATGGATATCAATAATCCCCTTGAGGGCCATTTCGGATATGTCGGACTCATGTTCGAATCGTTCGTCTTCAATCCCGAAATCCAGAGCGTCCTGATGTTCGGACTTGGCGGCGGCAGCACGCAGAAGCTTTTCCATTACTACCAGCCTGACCTTAATATTCTGACAGTCGAGCTTGATTCCGCTGTGGTCGATGTCGCGGGGGAATATTTTCTCTATGATCGCGAGCAGCTTCCGGTCGAGGTCGATGACGCGCGCACGTGGATGAGAAGGAACAGTAACAAATATGATTTGATTATACAGGACACGTATTCCTCGAACGCGTACGGAACTTTTATCCCATTTCATCTAGCCACGCTTGAATATTTTCGCCTTGTCGCAAGCCATCTGGATGATGGCGGAGTTTTCGCGATCAATGTTATCGGGACTGTCTATGGCGGAGAGCCTAACCGGGTAATCACGTCGGTTTACAAAACGATGCGCGAGGTTTTCCCGCAATTATTTATGTTTGCTGCGAGGGATGTTCAGAATGTGGTGATTGTCGCGACCCAGGATGAGGAAAGAATGAACATGCAGGATATCCAGACGATCCAGAGCGCTTTAATCAGGGACCGGCGAACCGAGTTCCCGCAGGATTTCCAGACTGGCGCGTTTACTTTCTATGACACCGCCCCGTCCGGATTGTCCGACGCGACAATTCTAACCGATGACTTTGCGCCGACCGATAATCTTCTGAGGTAGTCTGGTATAATCGGAGGCTGAATATTTTTCATTGATTTCAAGCTTTGTTTCAAGGAGAACGTAACAGATGTGGCTCCCGTACGGATGGCTGGTCCATCTGAATAAGGGATACTTTCAATTCAAGTCGCCGCCCGACGATCCGGTGGCGTATTCACGCTGGGAATTTGAAGAGGGGAAAAAAGTCTGGGAGAAATTTTTCGATTCACGCGTAAATCTTGAATCGAAGGACGTAATAGATGTCGGATGCGGACCGGGCGGAAAGACATGTTACCTTGCTACGCGCGGTCCGAATCGGGTGGCAGGCGTGGATTTCGACCCTAAACTTATACGGGACGCTGAACTCGCCATGTCAGTCCTGATTCCGCCTGAAGATCGCATCAGAGCTGAATTTGTCGTCGCAGATGCGTCGGACCTTCCCTTTCCCGATGAATATTTCGATATCGCCACATGTTCCGATGCGTTCGAGCATTTTCCTGATCCCCAAAACGTAATGAAAGAAGTCGCGAGGATTTTGAAAACCGGAGGCCTGTTTTGCATCGATTTCGCGCAGTTCTATTCATGGAACGGGCATCATTTGAGGGATTTCTTCAGGACTCCATGGGTGCATGTGTTCTGGTCGAGCGATGATATATTAAAAGCGGTGAGGGAATTTTCAAAAGAACAGCGTCTCGAAATTCAGGACCTTGACCTTCGAGAGAAACTCGACGAGATGGTAGGAAGGAGGCTTGAACAGTGGGGTAACGGCTTGAATCGTATGAGCCTTGGGGAGTTCGAAAAATTGTTAATAAATGAACGAAGGTTGAAAATTAAATACTGTAAAAAAACTGCGAAAAACCCGCTTATGTGGCCGTTGATTTTTGTCCCCGGCATACGTGAACTTGCGGTCGCGAGGAATGTCTATATTCTGAAAAGGGTATAGGCGCACCCGACATTATTTCGTGTTAATATTGCCCATATTTCATGTCCCCGAAAAATGAAACATCAAGCACTCTGCCGGTCCTGATTTCAGGATATTACGGATTCGACAATCTCGGCGATGAAGCCATACTCGAATCGATTCTGCAATGGTTCGATAAGCGCGACGATGTACATCCGGTGGTACTCTCCAACGATCCAATGGCGACATTCGACGCGTACGGGGTCGATTCGATCAGACGTACAAGCCTCTGGCAGATTCTGAAACGCATCGGCGGAGCGCCGGTGATTCTTCAGGGCGGGGGAGGTTTATTACAGGATAAAACATCCACTAAAAGCTTAATGTATTACCTTGGAATCATGCTTCTCGGATTTGTTACCGGACGGCGGGTGGTCGCGTTCGGGCAGGGGATAGGTCCGCTCGATGGAGAATTCTCGCCTCTTCTGGTCGGAGAATTTTTAAGCCAGTGCGATCTTGTCTGCGTGCGGGATTTTAAAAGCTACTCATTCTGCCAGCAGCGTCTTCCGATAACTGCGAACATCAAACTAATGGCCGACGCCGCGCTTCTTCTCAATCCCGCAGATTCTGAAATTGTGGAGGATATTTTTTTACAGGAGAATATCGATCTTGTTGGGAAGCCGCTTGTGGCGTTCTGTGTAAGGGGTTCGAGGAGAGATCAGGTTCAGATCAACGCGATCGCGCGCGCGATTGATATGACAACGTCAAACCTCGGCGGAGGGGTTATATTAATCCCGTTTCATCTTCTCGGGGATTTCGAGTATGCTGAAATTATTCGTAAACACGTTAACGATAAGGATTCGGTTGTTGTGTTGAAGGGGAAATACCGTCCGGCGGAAATGCTGGGTCTGATCGGGAAATGCGACCTTGTCGTCGGCATGCGACTCCACTCGCTGATTTTCGCGGCGAACATGGGGGTGCCGTTTGTCGCGATGAGTTACGATCCGAAGATAGATGAGTTCGCTGGCGAGTTCGGGATAAAACCGGCTGTCCACACGCCGCTTGTCGGTCCGGAGATGTTATTCGACGCAATCGCCGACACATACGAGCAGAGGGGAAGGATAAAAACCAGAATCACCGATACTTCCAAACGTCTGAGAGACCGCGCGCAGTCGGGTTTCGATGCGCTGGGTGAATTTC
>JAPKYR010000272.1 GCA_026394215.1 bacterium | reverse complement strand
GCGGTGGTCTTTCCGGCATCAACATGCGCCGCAATGCCAATGTTCCGAATCCTCGAAAGATCGAATTTCATTCTTGCACCTCGCGATGCGTCACTGACGCCCCGTTTCGGGGCTTTCTTCGGTGACGTTATCTCTTTGTGCTTCGAACATTTCGGGGTCTTCCCCACCTTTTGTACTTCTATTTCAGCAATAGTGCTTTCTTTTATTTCCATTAAGTCACAACGAATTTTTTACACTCTGTAATGCGCGAACGCTCGGTTCGCCTCCGCCATTCTGTGTGTATCATCCTTCTTCTTTACGCTCTGACCCGTACCGGCCGCCGCATCGATTAACTCCAATGCCAGCTTTTCGCACATCGCGCGGCCTTTTCGGGCGCGAGAATACTGAATCAACCACCGCATCGCGTGTTCCATCTGCTTATGCGACTTGATATCGATCGGAACCTGGTACGTCGATCCGCCGACACGACGGCTCTTTACCTGGACATGGGGTCTCGCATTCTCCAACGCTTTCTTGAAAACCTCAAATCCATCCTCGCCGGTCTTTTTCTTGATGATCTCCATCGCGTCGTAGAATATTCCCTCGGCTACGGATTTCTTCCCACGCCACATCAACTTATTGACAAAGCGCGTGACGTTTTCATCCTTATAAACAGGATCGGGAAGGATGACCCTGGTTGGTGGTTTTTTTCCTCTCATGGCTTCCTGTTTCTTCTGTCCTTAATCTTTCAGTATTCCTTCTTCGATCAGTTTCCGACCCATAAAAAGACCCGGCTGACTAATTCCGAACCGGGCCGCACATCGAAATCGCACTTTCGTGCTTCGGGCGAATCGTGGTTGGCGTCCGGTCCTCCATACTTCGGGGACCCGCCCCTGCGACCCTGTATCGTATTCTTATGGTTGACTATTCTATTCTAATATTATTCCTAACTCTTCGGGCGCTTTGTCCCGTATTTACTCCTCGACCTCTTCCGTCCATCGACGCCCGCCGTATCCAAAGTACCCCTGAGAATGTGATACCTGACGCCGCCAAGGTCCTTGACCCTGCCGCCGCGAATCAGCACAACCGAGTGTTCCTGTAGATTATGTCCGATTCCCGGAATATACGCCGTGACCTCGATTCCGTTGGTGAGCCTTACACGCGCGACTTTTCTAAGCGCTGAGTTCGGCTTTTTGGGCGTGACAGTCCATACACGTGTGCAGACACCGCGTTTCTGGGGATTGGCCTTCAACGCCGGCGCTTTGTTTTTCTTCGTGATCTTTTTGCGCCCGTGACGTACTAACTGGTTAATAGTAGGCATAATGAATCCATACCACGCCTTACGAAAGGCGCGAAGAGCGAGTCTAACATATTGAGAGTGTATGTCAAGATGTTTTATGGGAAAAGAGCGGGAAAAAGCCCGGATTTTTCAAAAATATATGCAAAAATCCGGATTTTTGTATGTTTTGATGGAAGATTTGTCACTCAATCAGCTAGAAGTCGCGTAGCCCTGTCATCCCATTTGCCATGCTTTCCTAAGTTTAAAATCTTAAAAAAATACATGGCAAATGGGATGCCGGGTCACTTTGCTCCAAACTCGCTTTGCTCGTTTGGAGGCGGTACCGTTTTCTTACATCAAGTGTCTTCTGGTTTAGTCAGGGGTATGGTCGCCTCCCCAACCCGCACAACTCCCGCCCAGAATAGCGCGAACCACGGCACCAGTACGATCAAAAGAATTGACGTGATAGATATCGATATGAAACCCCATATTACCAGTTGAAATGCCCCGATGAGCCACCAGTGAAGCGGGTATCTGAACAATCGTAACGCCGCCCATCCAAACGAAGGCAGAAATTTCCCCGTCACTGCAATCGCCCACGCTGATATCGCCGCGAAGCTTACAACCAGAGGTATCAAAACGACGATCGCTCCCACGGTCCACCATACACCTTGACCCGCCATCGCAGGTTCAAACAGGGTATATGGAACAGCAAATGCGCACATAGCTGTATTAGCTGGCGCTGGGGAACCAGGGTACATGGTATGAATGATCGTCGCAGGTACGAATGGAACCAGGCTTAATAAAACCACCAGGACAGCCCATCCCATGACACTGCCGGAATTTGCAATAGTCACCTTCCATATCATCCAGACCGGTGCGGGTCTGCCGCTCCACCGGGCTTCCGCCCAACCCAGAAACCCGACCAAAAATAAGAATAATAAAATCGATCCTACGAACGGTAACGAACGTGAGATAACCCAGTAGATCAAACCCGCTATAAGAGCTCCGGCTATGTCCCGACCCATTATATTGAACGCTTCAGCGAAAGCCTTCCCGATCAATAGCCTCGATCGAGGATCACGCAATACCGGCTTTATGCCATTGTTTCCTGCATCCATTTTTTTTATCCTCTCCAAGCGATCCGCAAAGTAAATTTATTCTAAAATTTCCCGGCAAATGAATTGCCGGACTACAAAACAATAACATCTACCTCAAACTCCCCTTGAAATTGTTCAAACTCAGCGAACTTGTCACCACGCTTATCGAGCTTAAACTCATCGCGATTG
This sequence comes from bacterium, assembly GCA_026394215.1. Lineage (GTDB taxonomy): Bacteria > JAJVIF01 > JAJVIF01 > JAPKYR01 > JAPKYR01 > JAPKYR01. The sequence goes on along the minus strand of JAPKYR010000272.1, from coordinate 2,498 downwards.
CGGCGATCATCGGATTCAGAAGCCCCTCCGCGCCCATTGATGGGATTAGGACACCGGCAGCTACCGGAATAGCAATTATATTGTAGATAAACGCAAGGAACAAATTCCTGTTGATGGTGCCCATAGTCTCCCGCGACAGCTCTATCGCGGTCACGACACTTTTCAGATCTCCGTGGACAAGCACAAAATCCCCCGCCTGCAAAGCCACATCGCTTCCCGTCCCCATCGCCATACCGATATCCGCTTCCGTCAACGCAACTGCGTCGTTGATCCCGTCGCCGACCATCGCGACATACGTCCGCCCCTCTTTTCCCTCGCGCTTCAACCTCGCGATTATACTTGCTTTATCCTTCGGGCCGATTTCGCTTTTCACAATTTTTATCCCGACCGCCGCCGCGACCGACCTCGCGACCTTAGCCTGATCCCCCGTGCACAAAACCGGCTTCAAACCAAGCTCCTGAAGCCTGTTGATCGCGCGTACTGCATCGGGCTTGATACTGTCCGCCATCCCGATCAAGCCGACCAGATGATTTCCCCTTGCTACAAACATAGGGGTTTTCGATTCGGTCGCCATAAGGTCGGCTCGCGACGATAGCTCATCGTCAAGCTCGATCCCCTCAATGGTAAGCATCGACTCGGACCCGATCCTGACCCAGCTTCCGCCGACTTTCGCCTTGACCCCCATTCCGACTTCCGCCGAGAATTCGTCCGATTTTCCCGGCTTAATCCCGCGTTTATCGGCTTCATTCATAATCGCATGCGCCGCCGGATGCTCGGAGTATTGCTCGACACTCGACGCGTAGCGGATCACGTCGTCCTCGGTGAATTCTTCGACCGCGAACACATTCGTAACCGATGGACGCCCTTCGGTAATCGTCCCGGTTTTATCGAGAACGATAGTCTGAAGCCAGCCTGCGAGTTCAAGCGCCGGGCCGTCCTTGATCAAAATCCCGTTTCTCGCCCCAACCCCGCTCGCGATAAGTATCGCGGTCGGCGTCGCAAGTCCGAGCGCACATGGGCAGGCGATGACAAGTACCGAAATAAATGTAACCAACGGAACGTTTACATTCGCAAGGCTATCGGGAACTTTGACAAAATTCCATATAATCGCCGTTGCTATCGCGATTGCAATAACTATAGGCACAAAAACCGACGCGACCTTATCGACTGTCCGGGCGATTTGTGGTTTCAAAACCTGCGCTTCCTCGGTAGCCTTTATAATCTGACCCAGAATCGTTTCGGCTCCCGACTGCTCCACCCGAAAATCGAAAGTCCCGGTCGTGTTGATCGTCCCGGACATCACCTTATCGGCTTTATGTTTCGCGACAGGTACGCTTTCGCCGGTCAGAAGGCTTTCGTCGATTGTCGATTCCCCATTGATAACCTCACCGTCAGCCGCGACCTGTCCGCCCGGTTTTACCCTGACAGTATCGCCGGGGACAAGTTCAGCCACTGCGACTTCTTTTTCCTGACCATCAATAATCTGAAACGCTGTTTTCGGACGAAGGTCAAGAAGCGCGCGAACCGCATCGCCCGCCCGATGTTTCGCGCGACCCTCGAAATAACGTCCGAGCAGGATCAATCCGGTAATTGTCGCTGCGGAATCGAAATATACATGCACGGCAGATCCTTCCCCGATAAAAGCCCCCGGCGCGATTGTTACAACGACCGAATAAAGCCATGCGGAAAGTGTCCCGATCGCGATCAATGTATTCATCTCGGCGGTGAACTGTTTAAGGGATTTCCACGCGACAACGTAAAATTCCTTTCCCGCCCACGCCATCGAGAATCCAGTCAGAAGAAGCGCGATCCAGTTACGTACGGCCTCCGGGATTGCCATGATCGGCGGAACCGCCATAACAATCGCGTCCATTGTCAGAAGCATAACCACAACAGCTATCGCGAGTGCCACAATAGCCCGGTTTTTCAATCCCTCAAGCTCTTTCTGCCTCTCCTGATCGAAGGTATCCAGATTGTCCTTTGTCGCGATTTCAGCCTCATATCCCGCATCGCTAATCGATTTAACCAGGACATCATCGGGGACATGTTTATCGGTTTCGACCACTGCCTTTGCGGTCGTGAGATTTACAGTCGCGTGCGTGACACCCTGGATTTTCTCAAGGGATTTCTCCACACGAAGCACACAACTCGCGCAATGCATGCCCTTAACATTTATCGTAACAGGATTATTTTTGTCTGCCATTAATAGACTCCGCGAAAATCCATCCAATCAAAGCCAAGCGATGTATTCTACCACGATACCATAACTTATTAAGACATGAAAAAAAACCATAGCAAAGCCTGGTTTCCAGTTAAAGCGATTCCTATGAAAATATTATGCACTCGTGTATACTTTGTAAAATAATAATAGTGCTGATTCAATGTTTCCACTTTAGCAATGGTCATTATTTATGAAGATCAAGGGAATTCAAAAAAGTGAGTTGTTTGAATCAAAATTAAACAGGCTTGATAAGGCAGTCAGGGACAGGATAGAGGAT
>JAPKYR010000115.1 GCA_026394215.1 bacterium | reverse complement strand
CTCTTTTCCGCATCCGGAAAAATATCGGCGCCGCTCCAGAAAATCGGCGAACCCGACAACCCACGCCTTACCCATTCGTATTTCATTGTGCGATGGAGGTTTCCCATTCCAAGCGCGCCGAGGGCTGCTGATTTAACAAATCGCGGAACAGGAAGATCGTCCCATTGCTGGAGCTTGAGAAGGGTTTTCCACTGCTCATAGCCCCAGAAAAGCTCATCGGCCCCCTCTCCAACCTGGCATACGATGACCCCGTTGTCGTGCGCGAGTTTCGATACGAAATAGACCGGGAAACATACCGGGTCGGCGATAGGCTCATCCTGTAAATGTACCATCTCAGGCATGAAGCAAAGGAAATCGTCGACAGTCAGAAGCCGTTCATGATGTTGCGCGCCGAGGATTTCCGCCATCATCTTCGCGTACCCGGTTTCGTTCTGATACGATTCGTACTCACCCTTGTAACCGATCGTGAACGTCTTTACCGGTTCTTTTTCGCCCTCCGAAAAAAGTACTGCGTTAGTGCTTGAATCGATACCTCCGGAAAGAAATACCCCGACCGGCACATCGCTGACCTTACGATAACTGACTGCTGTGCGAAGCTCGGTAAGGAGCATTTTCGCGATTTCATCCTCCCCGGCTGAACCGAGATCGATTGTGTGGTCGAGAACGTCCCAGTATTGCCTCGATTGAATTTCCCCGTTTGATGAAACCTTAAGCCATGATCCTGCCGGAAGCTTGTGGATGCCTTGGAAGAGCGTGTCGGGGGCGGGCGGGATCGCGAAAGATAAATAATGATAAAAAGCTTGTTCATTCAGCGACCTTTTCTGATCGGGGTCCTTGAGGATCGCCTTGATTTCCGATGCGAAAACGATCCTGTTATCATGAATGCTGTAATAGAGCGGTTTGATGCCGATCCGGTCGCGCACAAGCCATAGCTCGCGTTTTTTCGTATCCCATATCCCAAACGCGAACATGCCCCTGACGGTATCGGAGTGATCCGTTTTCCATTGGCTGTGTCCGAGTTTTGTCAGTTCGGTGCGGATTTCAGCATGGTTATATATCTCGCCATTGTAGGTGATCCAGAGCGTGTTGTCGGAATTGGACATCGGCTGAGAGGCGGCATCGGAAAGGTCGATTATAGAAAGCCTTCGATGGCCGAGCCCGATTTTTTTATCTTCGGACACCCATACGCCGGCGCCATCGGGACCGCGATGCACCATCCTGTCCCGCATGGCGACAATATATCCCTCAGTTATTTTAAAACTGGACTCTCCAAGTAACAGAGCGCCCGCGATTCCACACATTGGCGATTCTTCCCTCTGGTTGCAGATTTATTGCTAATTAAGCTAATGGGACATAGTACATGACCGTCAACGGTTGTCAAATATATGTAAAATGCGACTCCGGCGCATTGAATTCGTGGCATGCGACTCCGGCGCATGATGTTAGATTTAAACCAATGAAACGGGATTCATGCACCGGAGTCGCATGCTACGGTCCGTAGGGGGAAAAATTATCAGCCTGATTTACTCAATTATAAAAATCAAAACGCGACTGGCATTACTCCGGCTGCATACCTGATCTGATTCACAAGCTCAAGCACATTAGTCTGGAATAAATAAATCAACGGATTCGGGTATACCCCTATGAAAATCATCAGCGCAATCAACGGTAAGACTGCAATAAGCTCACGCGCGTCCATATCGGGAAGCCAGTTCCATTTCTCGTTCATAGGCCCCATGAAAACCTTGCGAATCATCAGAAGCATATACCCGGCGGTGATGATAATGCCGATCAGCGCTATCGGGGCGAGAATGCGGAAGAAAACAAATCCGTTCGACGTGAGGAACTCCTTCTGCTGAACCGCACCCAGAAGGCTCAGGAATTCGCCCCAGAATCCCGCAAGTCCGGGAAGTCCCAGGTTGGCCATGCTAGCAATCACCATAATGATGCCGAACATGCGCATCTGCGGGAGAAGCCCGCCGAATGCGTTCAGATCCCTTGTATGCGCGCGGTCATAAAGTACGCCCACGAGAAGGAATAAGCTTCCGGAGATGATAACAGCGAGCACTCCAAGAGCGGGGGCGAGGTGATAGGTGGCTTCGGGGAATGTCGGGAAACTCATCCGGAAAAATCCGTAGGTGCCCATTTTCAGAAGGATGCCGGCGAGGATCACGCTGACCGCTGTCGGCGCCTCGACATGCGCGTCGGGCAGCCATGTGTGGAACGGAAATATCGGGACCTTGATCGCGAAACTCAGGAAGAAGCACAAGAACAGCAGCACCTGTATATGATACATATCCTTTGTGCCGAGAGCCTGCGCCGCCAGGCCCTGAAGCATGATAATATCGAACGTCTGCTGGCCGGTAACGAAATACAGCGCGATTATCCCTATCAACAAAAACACCGATCCGAACAATGTGTACAGGAAAAATTTCAGCGCCGCGTATTCCTTCCTCGGACCGCCCCAGATACCGATCAGGAAGTACATCGGGACCAGTATCAGCTCCCAGAAAACATAGAACAGAATGTAATCGAGCGCGCAGAAGGTCCCGTACATCCCGACCATCAGCAGAAGGAACCAGCTCATGTATTCCTTCAGGCGCATCGTGATGCTGAACGACGCGATTAGCGAAAGGACGCTTAACAGGGCGGTTAAAAGAATCAGTGGGAAGCTGATCCCGTCCACGCCAAGGTGAAACTGGAATTTTGCGATTGTGTATTCGGATTCGCCGACATTCAATGCGGGACGGTCGGTCACGTTGACCCATGGACGGAGCTCTTCGAACTGCATCCCCGATTTCGTGCGGTTGTAATAATAATTCTTGACCAGAACCGGGCGAACCGGTTCATTTTCGTTATCGACTTTGACCATCTGAACGTTGTCGACAATGGTATAGCTCCATGCCGGCACGCCTTCCGGGATAATCGGATTGTATATGCCTTCCGGTGTAATTGTAAGTTGGTTTCCAAGCTGGTCTTTATAAATCATCTTGCTGCCGTCATCGGTTTTCGAGGCTGCATAGCCGAAAAGCATGAACATGGCTAGCCCGAATGTTATCAGCGCGTAAACAATCGTATTCATGCGGATAAAGAACAGGTTTTTTGCGGGAGAAATAACGTTGAAGAATATTGCGACTAACGGAAGGAATACAATCAGGCTCAGGATGTGCGAGTATTCAGTCGAATTTGGTGCTACCAGGGTGTGGGCATTGTGAAGTCTGAAGATGCCGTAGATCACGAATCCCGTGAACAGAAGCCATAAAAATCCGGCAAGCATCGAGACGCACCCGGTTTGATATTCATGTTTTAAATCCTCTACACTTCTCGGCATCTCGTAGACGCCTTCATCTGCAGGGATTTTTCTATTGTCGTGATCGCTCATAATTATTTTTCGTCCCTGAATACTCTAAGCCTGATAATATTTATAAAAACGCCCCGTTACCTGATAAACAGACTCAACAGGTAAAACAGGACGAAAACAACTACCACCATCATGTAATTCTGAACGAAACCGGACTGGATCGGTTTAACGAAATTGCTGAAGTAGTTTACGACCCATACGACTCCGTTCACGATTCCGTCGACAACGGCATTATCGAACCAGCCCTGCAGTCTGGCGAACTGGTACGTGAGCCACCCGACCGCATTGACGATTCCATCGACTATGTACGTATCGAAAGCCCTCGCGACCTGGCACAGCATAAATACCGGCTGGATTATGTTTTCTTCGTAGAATTCATCGACGTAGTATTTATTATAAACAGCCTTGTAAAGCCCCGGATACATGGCTTTGATAGTCTCTTTCCATCGGACGCCAGCCTCGGTATTGTTTACCTTCAATCCGTAATGAACGCCGAGAAGTGCGACGGCGAGCGAAAATACCATCAGGCCGTACTCCAGATACTCGTTGAGCATCAATTTATGAATATGGCCGTAGTTTAAAAATTTGGCGATTATATTCCATTTTCCTTCGGCAAGCGGGGTGCCGATAAATCCGTATACCGTGGCCAGGACGGCAAGTATTACAAGCGGGATCCACATGCTCTTCGGGACTTCCTTCGGCGAGATGGGTCCGTTATGATGCTCTTCCGCATCGAACGGCCCCGGGCGAACGTCCCATGCGCTGTAAGTTGCTGTGTCTTTTTCACCTTGAGCATGATGGCGGTAATCGGGGCTTTGCGGTCCGCGATACTCATAGTCTTTTTTCGGGCCGCCAAGGAAAACATAGCTCAAAAGCCTGAACATGTAGAATGCCGTAAGGAACGCTGCCATAACGCCGAGAAGCCAGATTATATATAACCCCGGATTTGCTTCCACAATCCGTACATTGCCGAATTGGGTAACTCGCGCATACCCGTGCTGCGCGAGATCGAATGCGCTCGCGAGAATTTCATCCTTCGACCAGAATCCCGCGAACGGAAATATCCCGGCAAGCGCGAGTGTGCCGACAAGGAATGTCGCATATGTGATCGGCATTTTTTTGGACAGCCCGCCCATATAGCGGATGTCCTGGATATGGCGGCATCCGTAAATCACCGCGCCTGCTCCAAGAAACAGGAGGGCTTTGAAATACGCATGGGTGAGGAGATGGAAAACGCCCGCACTCGCCGAGCCGACTCCGATACCGATCATCATGTAGCCAAGCTGGCTGATTGTCGAATATGCGAGAATCCGCTTGATATCGTACTGAACGACCCCGATTGTCGCGGCTCCGAACGCGGTGATCGCTCCAATCCACGCAACCGTCATCAATGCTGTTTCACTTAGTTCGAAGAGCCAGAAAAATCGCGCTACGAGGAAAACGCCTGCCGCGACCATTGTGGCGGCATGGATCAATGCGCTTACGGGGGTCGGACCTTCCATCGCGTCGGGAAGCCATACGTGCAACGGGAACTGGGCCGATTTTCCAACCGCGCCCATGAAAATCAGAAGCGCAGCGGCGGTTGGGAGCCATCCAAGATTGACCGCCCACCAGTCGTAATAAGTCACGACCCACCTGATATTGTCGAACCCGAAATCGATCGGCCTGCCGGTATAAGTGTACATAAGGCCGACCATGAAAATTCCGAGCATGAACCCGACATCGCCGATTCTGGTCGTGATAAACGCCTTTACCTGTGCCGCGTTTGCGCTTGGTTTGTATGTGAAGAAGCCGATCAGGAGGTAGGAACAGAGTCCCATTACTTCCCAGCCGACCATGAAACTCAGAATATTGTTCGATAAAACCACAGCAAGCATGCCGACCGCGAAAAGCGAATGCTCCGCGAAATATCTCGCGTAGTGCTTACGACCGTACTCATCGTCCCACATGTAGCCGATCGAAAACCACTGGATACACATGGTGACCACGGTGACCATCCAGACCGTGAATATACTGAACCCGTCGAGGCTGATCCCGATATTGACCTTCCAGTCCCCGAACCAGAACCATGTGTAATTAAACGGCACTTTCCATAAATTTGGATCGGTGGCATTCGCGGGAAGTCCATACTTGACAGCTTTAAACCATAAGAAGGTCGCGATAATCGCCCCGATAGCCATCGCGCCGACTGAAATATACGGTGAGGCTCTCTGTATCCACTGCCTTGAGTTGATCGGGAACAGGACAATTATCGCGATAGGGATCGCGAAAATGAGCCAGAACCCGATATTTCCCTGATGGAATTGCGACCCAGGTCCGCCATAAGCCAGT
>JAPKYR010000231.1:9228-20002 GCA_026394215.1 bacterium | reverse complement strand
ATGCCTGCGCAGCGCGACATAATAAAAAAAATCAAACGGGTCCGAATTAAAACCCAGCGGCTTGTCGACACCCTCTTAACCGGCGAATACGCGTCGGCGTTCCAGGGACACGGGATTGAATTTTCCGAAGTCCGTCAGTACGCCGAGGGCGACGATGTGCGCCTGATAGACTGGAACGTCTCCGCGCGTATGAATTCGCTGTTTGTGAAGGAATACATCGAGGAGCGCGAGCTGAAAATTAATCTCCTTGTCGACATCAGCGCGTCGAATGAATTCGGCACCGAGGGAGGTCTGAAACGCGACCTCCTCGTCGAGTTCGGCGCGACAATCGCATGGCTCGGAATCAGCCGCAACGACAAGGTCGGGATCACGCTCATCTCCGACCATGTCGAAAAATCCATCCCGCCGAAAAAAGGCAAACGTCAGCTCGCGAAAATTATCGAACTCCTTTTATATCAGCAGCCGACAGGAAAAGGGTCGCTTTTAGAATCCGGCATCGCGTATCTCGGCAAGATCGCGAAAACACGCGGAATAGTGTTTATCATCTCGGACTTCATAACCGATGAGGATATCTCGCGGCCATTGAAGGTGCTGTCGCTGAAACATGACGTCGTGCTCGTGCGGATTTCGGATCGATGGGAGCGGGAGCTTCCGAAAGTCGGGCTGATCGAAATCGAAGACCCTGAGACCGGCGACATACTTCTCCTCGACACAAACGACCCGGTCGTGCGGAAGGAGTACGCGCGTCTTCGCGGGAATCTCGACAGCAAACTCACACGCGCGCGCAACCAGGCGGGGATCGAACTCATCGAATTAAGTACGGGGCAGGATTTCCTTCATCCGCTCCTGTCGTTCCTGAAACGAAAGCGCACAAAGCGTCGAATCAGGACGGGATGATTTTATTTTTCCGAAGGAGGTTTTAGATGAAAGTAAAAAAATTCAGGATTGAGATGTTTTTGGTGCTGGTTTTGATGTCGGTCAATTATTCCTGCGCCGAGAAAGCAGCGGGAGAAGAAACTCGCAGCCTGGGAGAATATGAGGAGGTATCTATCGATCCTTTTGGTTTAATGCTTCGAGGCAATTGCCTTCCTTTTGTACTGGATGGGATTAATATTAACACTACAATTGCAGTTTCCAATGCGAAGGTAACCAGTATGTCGTTTTTAAACCCGAACGAAATTGTCTGTGTGACTGAAGAAGGAAAGGTATTTATTTGCGAGATCGACACGGGTGCTGTTACACAGATAGCCTCCTTAAGTGCGCCTGGAAGGATACTTGCCCATAACAGCAATGAATTCCTTGTGACCAGCGAATATCATACAGACGAACCCGAAGACCGTTGGTATATCAGGCTTGCATGTATGAATAAAAATGGAGAAATATATTGGAATCATGAAAACCTGACCATGCCCTCCGGGGATATCTACGGGCATCCGGCTTTCGATGGGGAAAATTATATTATGGTTGACGGAGATAATGATAGGTCCATTGGGTTATTCAGGTTGAAATCGGACGGTAGTGATTTCGAGCTTTTCGATTCGGATGTTGGCACTTATTCGTATGGACAGATGATTAAAGATGGACAGATAATTTGGTTTACTTGCAGAAGTGGGCCCTTCATTTCGGTAAGAGATGAAACCGGTTATTCACGTATTCAATTATGGAATACTAACTGGAATAATGGACTTGATATGATGATTTTAGATCGGAGTAATAGATTAGTTGGTTTTAAAATAGGGGCGAATCCAATCGGTATAACAAACTCCTTAGTAATTCTTGAAAAAGGAGATGTGGAGCCTATTGAAGTGGAATATGATCTGGCTTTAAATCTTGTCCGACCCTCCGCAAGCAATCCTATTTTCTCTCAGTGTGCATCGAATAGCGATAATGTCCTGATTCTTGCAGATCGCTACCTTCTTAAATATACAGATGGTGCGATCAAAATCTGGCATGACAATCTCGATGATTTCGCTGATAGCTATAGCACCACTGAAGAGATTCTTGAGGATGGGACTATACAAGTATCAGTTAATCTTAATGATTCTCATATATTTACCGATATTACTGGAGAGCATTTTCTGATTCTTCAGAGAGGCTCAATTATGTACGGTGGTGATGAGATACAGGTTCTGGACCTCGGGGGAATAGCTTCAAGAAATATTTATTTCACCCCCGATTATCATCGAGCATGCCTGGCTCTCGATAATGGCACTATCGTCGTTCTGGACCTGGAAACCTCCAATCCAGAACCTTAGGATAAATTATGGCTCTAATTACCTGTCCAAAATGCGGGCATCAAGTTGCTGATACGGCAGCGTCATGCCCTGATTGCGGATTCGATATCACGCAGGTAATTATTAAGCATTCAGTACACAAGGCGAATATTTTTGTCACTGTGCTGGTTATTTTTGTGGTCATTGGGGTAAATCTGGTTTTAATCTATTCAGTCCCAGGTTATAGCAGGGCAATGAATATGGTTGCCATTCGAACCGAGATGTCCCTGGTCTGGATAATCGATGCATTAAAAGGCCTTCTAGGAGAGTGAAGTAACTGACGACAGGGTTAAATCGGTAGAGTAAGATCGGGATTGGTATGGAGTTCCGGCAGGTTCAGGAATCAGAAGATTGAAAATGTTGTATGATAAGAACGGTGTTTACTTATGAAAATCGAATATAGAAATCAATTGCCCGGAAAAGAGCCGAAGGGATTCCAGATCGACGGCTGGGTGGCGAATGTGATCGGTGTCCTTGTCGGGATAGGAATTCTTGTCGTCCTTGCATTTCTTCTCCCGTTTCTGATTGCGGGAATTCTGGGATTTATCGCGCTGATAATTCTTCTTTTGGTCGCTGGATGGATCTATCTCGGTTTCAAAATCGGATGGAGAGACCTGTGGGACGTCACGCGGCTGATTTTCTCGATCTTTTTCGGGCGCGGATCATGGGCGACCCGGTCGGAGAGAATAAATAAGGAGTGGGAGAATCGGGTGAAGGGCAAAAACGGAGTGTGGGTGAAGTAGGCGTGGCAACGCCTCTCACAGGGGAAGAAAGCGACGTATCAGAACCACAAGCGTAAGCGAGTGGTTTACCAACGACAATCCACTATTTCTGATAGCCGATTTGAGGTATGTGTGAGTGACGTTGTTAGACCACTCGCTTACGCTTGTGGTTCTGATACGCGATATGATATCATTAAGCCCTGAAACAATAAGGTCTGGATCGGATTCTCTTAGCGGGTTTCTCAGGATTTTGCAGCTATTTATTTCTGTTGCGACCGTTTTCCCCTCAATCGAGCGAACTGGCTGAATTAAGCCTTTCAGTTCATAAAAAAAGGAGATTGGTGACAAGTGATGATGAAAAAACACTTGATTCTGGTAAGCATGATTTTCGCATGCGTAATTGCCTTCGGATGCAGCGGTTCCGGAGACGGAGTCGCGCCTCCGGTCGGCGATCAACAGATGACAAACGTCCAGTCGTCGGGACAACCCGGAAAACTGGTGCTCGGTATGTACGATGTTGTCATCAATGCTGAAACGCTCGAAGCTGAAGTGATCCCCCTCAGAACATCGTCCCTGACTATCAATATCAACGCTTTCATGAATAAGGGAATTAATTCCTTCACAATTTCGGATGTCGAGGCGAGTAATTTCTTTGTCGACGGAACGCTGAGTTGCAACTGCAATCTCGTGCATCCGCTCTATGGAACGAGCCAGTACAACATTTTCGATACATGGTTCGTGTTCATGAACAACGGCGCATCGAAGCTGAAATACCACAGCCTGAAATATTCTGGCGGTCCCGACGCCGGACAGCATGAGGCGGTCGTTCTGAACCCCGACGGTTACACGCGATGGTACAACTGGACGGAATTTTTCCCCGGACAGTTTCCTCTCGTCACATACAATCCCGGAAAGATTGGCAATCTCCTTCAACCGACCGCCATGGTTAATCCATACAAGATTTATGCCGACGATCTCAGCCCGGAGGACGATTATTACGATTGGATCACCACCCCTGGCAATGCGGACAATCGCGGTATATTTTCTGCGGACACAGCCGTCAAGAGCCGGAGGTTCGATTTCAAGTTCCCGATTATCGGCGGCAGTCCCGAAGTAAAAATCCAGTACGTTATCATGTGCAGTTGGATGGAAGGCAACCCGACTTTAACGGGAAGCCCGACAGAATATGAGCCGTGGGATTTCCCTGCAGACGCCAATGTCGATGAACCGTTCTTTGTCCATGTGGATACATCGGACAGCACTCTTTTCTACACCGATCCGGGAAACGTCGGCGGACAATTTAAAGCGGACCTCGAAATTTTCGACTGGCAGGGTGGAATTGTCAGCGAGACCGGCGTTCCGAACGAAGTGTACAGGATTCTGGTCGAGGGCGATTTCATCCCCGGCGGTTCTTATATATTCAACAAATCCTACCTCGCAGCAAACGCGTTGCCCGGCACGGAAAATTCATCGGTGTTCAGCGTTGAAATCGGAAACTGCGAACCGCAAAATTCAGATTCCGCCGATCTCTGGATAATCGTCGAGAGTGACGGCGCGAACGGTGCAAGCTATTACCAGGGTGTTGTCGCGCCGTTCCCGAACTCGCGTCGCGCGACATTTATGGACGGAAGCGTGACAATCGGCATTGATATTCCCAACGAAGCGCCGGTGATCAATTTCATATACGATGACATCGTCGGATCGCCTTCATATAAAGACCCCGTTAATCCGCTTGATCCGGAAATTACTTATTCTGTCGATTTTACAGATACCGACGGCGGGACGCCAACAATTTCATGGTGGGTGCTTGAAGACCCCCTGACACCATCGGGACCAGGAACAGTTTCAGACACGCTATCCGTGGACTGGTTCAATGATGGCTACGACTACGACGACTACAACATCTGGGTAGAGGTCGATGACGGTTTCAACCAGGTTCAGGAAGCATTTCCGATCACATACAACGATGCTTTTGCCGATAAAATATTGGTCGACAATGCATACACGGGCGGAAACGAGGACGGAAGTTTCACGCATCCGTACTCGACTATCCAGGCTGGTATCGCAGCCGGTGTCGCGACCGGGTTCGATGTCTGGGTGGATGATTCGGAAATTCTTTATGAAGAAAATGTCGAGCCGGCATCCGATGTCCTTGTGAAATCCGTCAACTGGGACACCTCTGACGGGACAAATCGAGCCGTTATCGATCCGCCAAACGTGGACTACACATGGCCGGTCCTGTTTGACAATGTCAATAACGCGACGCTCGAAGGATTCGAGATCGGATTCGCCGGTATGAGCCCTGCGTATTATGCTGAGATGCTTCGGGTGACCGGTGGCACAGGGAATACGATCAGGGACTGTTTCTTTACCGGGAAAACCAATTATGATTCTGTAATCGCAATTTACGCATCGGGTTCATCGGATCTTGATATCGTCAACTGCCGGTTCGCGGACATCGATAAGGATACCGACCCGGTAGGATGCAGTAATTTCAGCATGATTACCGCGGACAACTGCCCGGGTCTTGAGGTCCTGAATAATATTTTCACCGACATTCGTTCAAGCTCCGACACGACGGCGAAGAACTTTAATATCACCAACATCACGAACACTACCGGTGTGACATTTAAAAACAATCTGCTTCATCATTTGATTACACATGCGACTGGTGATACGAACATGGGCTACGGCTTCTACATGAATGCCTGCCATGACATTGAGTTTATCAATAACACGATTGACGATGTCGATGTCACGGATGCATTGTTTATACAGCAGGTATTCTGCGTTTATTTCGATTACTGCACAAATGAGACCTACACGAATAACATCATCACGAGGGTATTCAGCAACGGTTTCCCGCCGATTCTTGGCCGCGGTGTGGATTCGTGGAACGGCGATACGGTCACGCTGAATTACTCTGATATCTACAATACAGTTCTCGCGTATTATGGCAATGTTGTCGAGGGGACCGGATATATCGAGATCGATCCGGCTTACAATGATCCGAATAATGAGGACTACGATATTTCGTCTTCGTCGCCAGCCCAGGCCGGAGATCCGTCGATCACCGACTGGGACGATAGCGGTGGTGGCGGCAGCCGTATGGGGTGCCATGGCGGTCCCGGCGGCGAAAACGTCGGTTTGTTGACCCCATTGTAAATTTTCAATTTTCTCATCGGAAAACAAAAGGGTTATCTCATAATCATGCGATAACCTTTTTTTATTTCGTGACTGTTGAAAAAACCTGAATTCTTTAAACACCATGTAGGACAGGCTTTCCAGCCTGTTTCTGTCTGCCTTTATTCATCAAGGTTTCAGTAACAGGCTGGAAGCCCGTCCTACAAGGTTTTCGGAATTAGAGACTTTTTCAACAGCTCCATTTAATAACTGAGATTCGTATTATATCCCTGGCACCCTACTTCCTGATGCGAGTAAAATTGCCATTCAGCATCTCATTTGATAAAATTTCCGCTGGCAGGTTGATTCTATAGATTGGGCTAATTTTATATTTCAATACAGAGGTTCCGAATCCTTCCGCTTAAACCTGCGCGCAGGGCGTTATCACGTAAAAGGGTGTGACACAATGAACAAAAAGATTTTATATTTATCCGGAATTTTTGTCCTGATGTTATTGATTTTCGGATGCTCCGGAAAATCCGGCTCCCCTGTGACGCCGGATATGATTGATCCATCTTCGCTAACCGGATCATCGCTGTCCGATTCCGCGCCGCTTCCAAATAACCACGAATTGTGGGGAGTATGGCAGGTTGTTTTCGATCCGAATACCGGCGAATTCGACCTCGCCGGACTTCGCGAGGCGGATTTTCATCTTAATATCACAAAAATTCTTCAGCCGCCAATGCCGTCAGGTTTAAACCTCTATCTCAACAGCTTTGACCTGCCGACCGGGTTTATCGATGTCGATATCGCGATCACGCACCCATTTCCGAATACGGACTATCGCACATTTGATACAAAATTAATCCTCATGGGTATGGGGGACATCGTGACCAGCGGACTCGATCCGGGGCTTACATATCCGGCGCATAACGGATTCAGGCTTCTTAACGCCGATGGTTATACACGATGGTGGAACGCGGGCGAATTTACCACGCAGGGATTTTTCGGGTTCTACCCAAGCGTGATCGGCACGCAACCGTGGACCGGGAGCGCGACTATTAACGGCTATAAATATTTTGCCGATCCCTTGCAGCCCGATGATCCGGTGGTTCCGAAAGTAAAATTGGTGAATCGTGGAACATTCTCGACAACTCCTGCCGGCTCCCCGAAACTTCAGAGGAATTTCCAGATTCAGTTTCCGATAGACTCCGGCTCCGGAAAACCGATCTGGATGTTCCAGCTCGCTGTCGATGTGTGCTGGGACGTTCCGACAGGTTCCAGCCTGCCTCCAAAACCGATAACCGATTTCCCGATGACGGCGAACTGCCCGGAAGCTTTCGATATTGAGGTCACAACAAATGGTTCGACCGCATATTATGACAATGGCCAGGCAGGAGGGGACCTTACCCTCCAGATCGAAGTATTCGACTGGAAAGCAGCATCATCTACTCAAGGAATCGACGGCGAGATCAGCGAGATTAAGGTAGAATCCGAAACCCTGTTCGATGCGATCTATAATGTTGAAGTGGTTTCAACACCAGGCTCGCAGCTTGTCAGCGGTATTTACACGATCACAATTCCCGATGTGCATCCGACCGGTCTTGAGGATCAGGAAATTGTGGTTATGATCGCGTCGTCGAACCCATCCACTTATGCCGGACCCGGACCCGCATTTACTTATCCCGCGTCCGCAAAACTTGCCGCATATAAAATTGTCGAGGTCCCGATATCCGATACGCCGCCGATTCTCGATACGATTACGGTTGTAGTGCCAAACGGCGGAGAATACTGGGAGCCCGCATCATCCCAGGAAATTTCCTGGACAAGCACCGGAAATATCGGTCCCGATGTAAGGATCGGATACACATTATCCGGTTGTCCTTTCCAGCAGATAGAGGCGTCAACTCCAAACGACGGCAGCTACATCTGGGATCCGGTATCCAATATTTCAAGCGAGGAAGTTAAGGTTATTGTCCGCAGCGCATCCAACCCGGCGATCGAAGATGAATCGGACAATTATTTCACGATCATGGAAATCGTCCTGCCGGAAATTATGGTGACAATTCCAAACGGCGGAGAAATATGGACGTCCGGCGATGCAGAAGAGATCACATGGGATTCGATCGGACCTGTCAGCGCGATGGTTAGCATCGGTTATACGGTCAGCGGTGGACCGGTCACCGAAATAGTCGCTTCCACCGACAACGACGGTTCCTATTACTGGGACCCGATTCCTGTCATAGATAGTGACGAAGTAAAAATTGTCGTGGCCGACTTCGACAATCCGGGAGTTCAGGACGAATCGGATGATTATTTCACCGTCCAGACTGTGCCGCAGATTATTGTGACTGTGCCGAACGGCGGAGAAATATGGGTTGTCGGAGACACGGAGGAAGTCACCTGGGACTCGGTCGGTGCTGTCGGCGATTTTGTGATGATACAATATTCCATCTCAGATACAACTCCGGTCCAGATAGAAATGATAACCGATAATGACGGGAGTTACATGTGGGATCCGATTCCCAATGAGGACAGCAGCGAGGTCAGAATCATTATTAAAGACACCGCTAATCCTCTTACTGTGGATGAATCCGACGAATATTTCACGATCCAGCCGACTCCTCCCGAGCCGGAAATTATCGTAACGTCGCCAAACGGAGGCGAAGTCTGGTATTCCGGTGGGACCGGGGAGATCACATGGGACAGTATCGGCGCTGTCGGCGAATTTGTCAGTATTAATTTCAAGTTGTCGGATGGCTCTCCGATTGGCATTACCCCGTCGACCGAAAATGACGGATCCTTCATGTGGGACCCGCTGCCGTCGATCAATAATGACGAAGTAAGAGTCCAGATAGTCGATAACAGCAATCCATTGGTCAGGGATGATTCCGATGGTTATTTCACCATCGAGCCTGAGCCCGCGACAATTACCGTCATAACTCCCAACGGCGGGGAAGAATGGGTGATCGGAGAATCCCATCAGATTGAATGGACATCGTATCTTCTCACCGGACAGGTTAAAATAGAATATACGCTTTTCGATGGCGATACGCCTGTAGAGATTGCAACGGCGGTCGACGATACCGGCACATTCATTTGGGATCCGATTCCAGGTCCGGAAACCGATACGGCGCGTGTTATTATCACCAGCATCGATACTCCGGCAGTATCGGACCAGTCTGACGATTACTTCAGGATATGGGACGGCGTCGCGGAAACCCTGACCCTCACAAGCCCGAATGGCGGCGAGAGCCTCGATGCCGGCAGCACATGGGATATTTTGTGGAGCTGGACCGGCGCGATAACCAATGTCAATTTGCTTCTTTCAACCGACTCAGGCGCGACATATCCGACAACAATCGCCGCATCGACCGAATGCAATGGTACATTTCCATGGGACCCGATTCCCGATCTCGACACTGACACTGCAAGAATAAAAGTTGAGTGGGACACGGACACGTTAATTTTCGATGAAAGCAACGCGGATTTCAGCATTTTATCCGGTACTCCACATGGCTGGCTTCCGGTTACTGGAATTACCGGCGTCGCGTTCACCGATCCGAAACCCTTTCAGGACGACCAGCCTGCAGATCTTGGAATCTGGTCCGCAGGCGCTGATCAATCCCGATGCGAATACACCGACCAGAACGATGATGTCTGGTACACAAGGAATAATGATTATACAGCCGATATCGCAGGTACGTGGTCGTGGATGCTTGCCAGCGACAGCGTGCACAAATTCGATGTCCTTCCCGATGGTTCGTGGGCTTTCGTAACCGACGCGGAATCGGCGGCATGGAACAGTCCATGGCTAAAGGACCCGAAATCCTGCGTGTATTCATCTCACGAGGTTGATGGCACCGGGTATAGTTTTGTATTCACCGGCGACCAGGGCAATCAGGGAACCGGGACACAGGATCCCGATGCTGCGCCGTGGCTTCAGGCGGTCGATTTCGACTGCGGCGTTCCGGACGGTATCAGCGATGATCGCGCTTATATGCTTCATGTTTTCTGCCCCGGTTCGCCGGTAGCGCATGACGGCACTATCCAGCTTGTCGCATGGGATGGACCAGATTATTTGAATACCGACGTATCAGGCTGGCCCTTCAGCATCAGCACCCAGGGCGGCGATACTCCCTTGGTCGATGATACGGTTCCGTTATCGATGGCTCTCGGAGTAGACGATAACACTCTGGTTAGTTTCGGCGATGCTGAAATGGTTCCCGCATTCTGGATTCTGGATAGCGTTGGAGTTGTAACATGTATACTGGTGAAGTGGAGCGATGGTTCTTTCGGGCTTATCGACGACCAGCTTGGCACCGATGAATTTGGCACAAAGATTCCGGTTGATGTCACAATCGTGAACGCGAACGCTTTTGGATATTCGGTAAGTACAAGCGGCGATTTCAACTGGGTCTCCGTGCTTCTCGACAACGGGAACGGAACATGGTCTGTTGGCGTGTGGGAGTGCGATTACATTCTTGAAACATACTCCCTTATCGATATTACCGATCCACAGCCAGGCACGCCGTTATCGATTGATTCCGATGGAGTCGATTTCGAAATTCATGTGCTTGCCGACGATGGGGGAACCATAAAAGCGACAGTATTCGAATACGTGCCGTAATACACTGTGAGCAGCGTGGCGTGGGG
>JAPKYR010000231.1:0-9163 GCA_026394215.1 bacterium | reverse complement strand
GTGCGACTCCGGCGCATGGACTAACTGGCTGATCATTCATGCGCCGGAGTCGCATGCCACGAATGTTTGATAAATTGGTTCTTAAACTTACCTAAAATGAAGGAGCCCCCCGATCCAGGGGGGCGCCTTTCACGATCCATTACCGTACAATCGATCGACGGTTTGAAATGTTGGAAGTAAGTTCCTTACTTCTTCGGGCGAGCCTTTTTAGGAGTCGCTTTCTTAAGCGTCTTCTTGGCTGTCACTTTTTTCGCAACCGGTTTCTTGGCTGCTACTTTCTTCTTCGGCGCAGCTTTCTTCTTGGCCGCAACTTTCTTTGCAGCCGGCTTCTTCGCAGCAGCTTTCTTGGTCACAGCCTTCGATACCGGCTTCTTCTTCGGCGCCGGCTTCTTTGCTACAGCCTTCTTCGCTGTGGTCTTCTTAGCTGTCGTTTTCTTAGCGGCAGTCTTCTTGGCTCCGCATGGTTTTGGTGCACAGGGCATTATAATTTCTCCTTTTGTCTAATGGGTTCCTCGGGAACGTTACCGATTAATCCCTTATCGACCGCGAGATAAAAATTCATTAACCTCGCGGAACCCTTATTCCAAGCCGTTTTCAAGCGGCATGTATATCTCTATATTAATATCAAAAGGAAACGCGCTTCGTGAACTCTTTGCGCACGCGCTGTTTGTTTGTCCGGGGGAAGTTGAGTGAATTCTCATGATGGTTGAATAGCGGGAAAAAATCGTTGCCTTGGTAGTCCTGTCTTTTATCGATCCTGTAATTTTTCTAACCCTCTTTTATCCCGCTCAATAAGCGACTTTCAGGCTTATCGCGAAAATAATTTCATAATTCATTTTACTTAATAACAAAAACGTAAGCACTTGTCAACATTTTGTCTTAATAAAAACGATTTTTTATTTTCTCTGTATCCCTCTGATAATCAGGCATACGGGACATCCCATTCTCCGGTCATTCCTGAAGGCGCATCAAAAATGAAACACAGAAAATTAAGTTTGTTTAATAGCCCGGATTTTGAAATTCATTGCCGGAATCCATGAATCCCGGTATTCATGAGGGTTGCAGAACGTTAACCCCTTCCGATCCCGTTTTCCTGTCCGATTTGATTTTAAAATCTCATGTCAATATCCCCCCGACCTCCGACGCCTCCGTTTCCGAATGTCGAGCAGCGAAACTCAAAAATAAAAAATAATTAAGATTTGAAAAAAAACACTCTTCGTGTCAACTAATCGAAAAATATTTTCCCCGTCAATTTGCATTTCACATTTTTGCTTTCCCTTCGCGCGCGACATTGATTTTCCCTCTCGTGTCGCGTTACAATAATATAGCCCCTCAGAAAGGGGCTCTATTGGCCTTATAGGCGTGTTGAAGGAGTTGATTTATCGTGTTCAAAGGTAACGGAAAAGAAACCGGCGGCTGGATTGTCAAAGTCGGGCTTGCGGAAATGCTCAAGGGCGGCGTGATCATGGACGTCGTCAACAGCGAGCACGCGAAAATTGCGGAGAAAGCGGGCGCATGCGCCGTCATGGCTCTGGAACGGGTCCCCGCCGATATCCGGCGCGACGGCGGCGTCGCTCGAATGAGCGATCCGGCAATAATCGAAGAAATCAGGAAATCGGTAAGCATCCCTGTCATGGCGAAAGTTCGGATCGGACATTTCGCGGAGGCGCAGGTACTCGAAGCGCTCGGTGTGGATTTTATCGATGAGTCTGAAGTCCTTACTCCTGCCGACGAGCAGAACCATATATGGAAGCACGATTTCAAAGTGCCCTTTGTCTGCGGCGCGACATGCCTCGGCGAGGCGTTGCGGCGTATCGGCGAGGGGGCCGCGTTGATTCGCACGAAGGGCGAAGCCGGAACGGGCAACGTGGTTGAGGCTGTCCGTCACATGCGCCTTATCAACAAGGAAATTCGCGAGCTGACTTTGATGTCCAAAGATGAACTCATGAGCCGCTCCAAGGAAATGGGCGCGCCGTTCCATCTTGTCGAGGAAGTCGCAAAAACCGGAAAGCTCCCGGTGCCGAATTTCGCGGCGGGCGGAATCGCGACTCCCGCGGACGCATCTCTCATGATGCAGCTTGGCGCGGAAGCGATTTTTGTCGGGAGCGGAATTTTCAAATCCGCCGATCCCGCCCCGCGAGCGGAAGCGATTGTCCGCGCGGTCACGTACTATAAAGACCCGAAAATCGTCGCGGAAGTGTCGCGCGGTCTCGGAAGCGCCATGCCCGGACTCGAAATTTCTAAAATTCCGGAAGATGAACTCCTCGCCGGTCGAGGCTGGTAAAAAGGAAATCCAAAATGCCCCCAACTAAATTTCAGGACACCTGCGCGATCATCATGATGGCCGGGATGGGTACCCGTATGAAAAGCGACATCCCGAAGGTCCTCCATGAAGCATGCGGGAAGCCGCTCGCATGGTGGGTTCTCGACTCGTGCGAGTCAGCCGGGATAAAAAATCGCGTTCTCGTTGTCGGATATAAAGCCGAGATGGTCGCCAGCCATTTCCCGAATGAAAACTTCATTGTTCAAGAGCCTCAGAAAGGCACCGGCCATGCCGTAATGGTCGGAATGGAAAAGGCGCCGAAATCGGCGGCGCATGTGCTGGTGCTTTCGGGCGATGTCCCGTGCCTTAGCAATATCGCGATCAAAGAGCTAGTCAAATTCCATAAGCGATACAACGCAACTGCGACCATCCTGAGTTTCATACCGCGCGACCCATCGGGATATGGTCGGATCATTCGCGATGGCGATGGCGCCATGTTGGGAATTATCGAGGAGAAAGACCTCTCAACGGATCAGAAGGAAATCGACGAGTGCAATTCCGGAATTTATGTCTTCAATCGCGCTGAGCTTGAAGCAGCCCTTACGAAAATCAAACCCAATAAACGGTCGGGCGAATATCATCTGCCCGATGTCCTTCAATATTTTCTGAGCACCGGAGGTCTGGTCAAGGCTGTCCCGATCGAGGACCCGATGGAAGCGCTTGGAGTCAACACCCGCCTTGAACTATCCGAAGCTTCCGACTACCTTCGATGGCGCACTATCGAATCCCACATGGAGAAGGGCGTCACATTTATCGATCCGGGATCGTCATGGATCGGACCCGAAGTCAAAATCGGGAAAGACACGATCATCCATCCCGGCACGATCATCATGGGCGAATCGAAAATCGATCGCGATTGCGAAATCGGACCATATTCCGATATCCGCTGTTCCAGAATTGGTCCCAGGTGCAGAATCCGTTTCAGTGTCCTTCTTGAATGTACGGTAGACAAACATGTAAAAATCGGACCGTTCGCGCATATCCGTCCGGGTACCCGCATCAGAGAGGACGCAAGGATCGGGAATTTTGTCGAGATCAAGAAGGTCGATTTTGGGAAGGGATCGAAGTCGGGGCACCTGACCTACCTTGGCGACGCGAAAATCGGCAGCGACGTCAATATCGGGGCAGGGACGATCACGTGCAATTACGACGGGAAGAAAAAACACGAGACGATAATCGGCGACGGGACGTTCATCGGGTCCGACTCGATACTTGTCGCGCCGATCAAAATCGGGAAAAATTGTTACACCGCCGCAGGGAGCACACTAAATCAGGATGTGCCTGCCGGTTCGCTCGCATTTGGCCGCGCGCGTCAGCATGTCAAAAAAGGCTGGGTTAAAAAGAAGAAGGGATAAGTGTCATTCGCTTCCAGCAGATGCCGAATATATTTTAATTCACCAGGATTATTTTCAACCCGCCATAATTATTCGCGATATACGCATAATTACCGTTAATCTTTATGTCCGAGCATCCGCCAAATATCCAGATCGTACTGAGATCCGTCGCATTCGGAGGATCTGTGATGTCCACAACATGAAGCCCTATGCCCGGATCGGCGACATAGGCTGTATTTCCGTCAATCGCGATAGCGCCCGCATTATTGAACGGGATGGAATGAATGACCGACTCGGAGCCCGGCACGCTGAGGTCGATAAT
Source organism: bacterium (assembly GCA_026394215.1). GTDB lineage: Bacteria > JAJVIF01 > JAJVIF01 > JAPKYR01 > JAPKYR01 > JAPKYR01. Next base: position 5,184 of record JAPKYR010000231.1, on the reverse strand, counting down.
ATCCAGCCCGAGAAATTCATTCGATACATAAGCGTAGTTTCCGGATACCGCGACATTTACTGCGGTGCCGGACGTTGCAACTGTATTCAAAATCGATGCTGATCCCGGAGGATCGACATCGATGATATCCAATCCCCCAGCTTTCACAGCTACATACGCGATTCCGTTCGCGACGCAGACCTTCAAAGCCTCACCTGATGTGGGAACGGTGTTCAGAACTGACGTCGCACCGGGGGTTGTGATATCGAGAATGCTTAAACCCCCGGCATGCGCTGCGACATACGCATAATTTCCGACAATATCGATTCCGTCTGCCCAACCGGGTACAGGGACGTTCATAACCACATAAGCGATTGCAGGAGGATCGACATCGATTACCTGAACCCCGTCGCCATAGTTCGTCACGTATGCGTAGCCCCCTGTCGCTTCAACCGAAAATGAAAATCCGGGACATGGAACCGTTTTTAAAACATACGCGTCTTCAGGAGGATTGTTCGATATGATCTTCAGCCCGGCGACATCGGATGTCGCGTAGGAATACAAACCATCGACCGCCACATCGTTCACATATCCGGTTGTATCGGAAAATCCAACCTCGTTCGCCGACGCAACCGGATCGACATCGATGAGCCGAAGGCTTGCGTAATCGGCGACGCAGGCGTATCCATTGGAAATTTCGACGCCACATGCATTGCCGGGGGTGTCCACAGTTTTTTCAATAAACGCTGTCGTAGGATCGGTAACATTAATTATCTGCAGTCCTGAGATGCCGTCGGAGACATATGCGTAATTATTTTCGTAAAAAACGTCGGAGGCTATATGACCGGTCGGCACGGAAGTTACGACATAAGCAGTGGGGATCGAGCTGATATCCACGATGGTCAGCCCGGACGCGAAGTCAGCGATATACGCGTAATCTCCCGAAACCTTTACACGTTCTGCGTCACCCGGAGTATCGACTTTCTTTACCACCGATGCAGAAGAGGGAACCGTGATATCGATTATTGCCAGTCCCTCGTTTCCATCGGCTACATATGCATAATTTCCTGTAACGTCAACATCCATCGAATATCCGTCGGTATCTACCGCATTAATGAGGTTTGCGGTTCCCGGTGGATCAACTTCGTAAATCTGAATCCCTGTATCGCTTGTGGTGACATACGCGTACGGATAAACAACCTTGATTCCATATAATGCCCCGTTAATCGGTTCGTAATGAACCATGAACGCAGTTTCCGGAGGATCGACATCGATTACAGAGAATCCTCCACTGTGTGCGACATACACATACCCGTTGTCATAATCGATACCGTAACATCTACCGCTCAATTGAAGCCCATTGACCCATGTTGGATTTGCCGGGTCGGAAATATCGAAAATGTGTACTCCTGTTGCGTCACCGGCGATATAAGCATAATTACCATTGACACAGACGTCCTTTGGATTTGTATTGAGCCATTGCGGGGTGTTATCTTCCACGAGAAATTCCGCAACACTGAGCAGATGTATCCAGTATGCTGTAAGATTTAGGTATGGCGGTGATGTCTGGTTTTCATTAGCTTCGACTCCGACCAGGCACTCGTATTCGCCTACATCGGCAAGTTTTTCGTTCGTGACTGTTACATTCCATCTGGTATATCCCGGAAAATCCCCCGCCCATGTCGCGGACAGACCTCCGTCGAATAGCTCGGGGCATTCGACAAACGGAAGGCCATGAGTACCTGAACCCTGCCAGTCGTAAACATCGATTGAAAGAATTGCGGAACCGCCCACATCCGTAAGTCCTTCCCCGATAGGGGTAACATTAACTTCGATTTTCCACGGCTCGGGGCAGTTCGCGGTCATCGGAAACTGCACCATTGGATCGGTTACAGGAGTCGTTAATGGGATGTCCCAGTTCGCATCGACCGCATAGCCCACGGTAAATGCCGATGGAGGTAGATGGAAGCTGTATGTTCGCGTGACGGACTCGCCCGAGTATAGCGCGTTTCGCACATTCGCGGCGTCGTTCGTATTGTATCGGAGGAAACCATTCAACTGAGTATTGGGGATACTCTCTGTCGCGAACTTCCCCTTCCAGAAAGTCTGAAAAGGGCCAGCTTGTCCAAGCGTTGACCCATTGTAAAGAGTCGTAAATCCCTCCGGGTAAAACATTTCCGGATCGCCAAGATTATAGTCGGAAGTGGTCAGCCCCACTCCCGGAAAATTATGGCTTCCATCGAACATGATAATCCCGCGAGTATCGAAGCATGTGTAATCCATTGGTGGAAACGGGTGTGTGATCCGAATATCAAGGTCGAGAACTCCCGGCGAAGGTATGTTCCATCCGGTGATCGCAAAGCAGTTTGTACAAGTACCTGTTTCGAGAATTTTCAGAATATTCAGATGAAGTTCCCCTAGCCGCAACGGAACCATCTCGCATTTGACATTCTCCGAATCGGTGGGATCGATATAAATCAGGTTGTAGCCGAGAAGATAATGTCCGGATGGCTGATCCGTTGGATTGGTAAACTGCTTGTCAAAGCTTGCATTTTGATTACTATCGCCGGGAACAACAGGATTTACCGAAGCCCCATTCCGATTCGAGCAACTCACAAGGCCGATTATCATTATCAACATTAATATAAAGGCTTGCAGACGATTTACCATGAGGATTCCTCCGAAGCTGTCGCGATTAAAAGTAATTAAATTATATATTAGAAAGGCAATCTATGCTAAAAAATGTGCCATTCGCTTCCAGGGGCTGTTGAAAAAATATGGTATTTCAAACATTACGTAGCACAGGCTTTCCAGCCTGTGGTTGTAACCATGATGAATATTGAGGTCTCGTCACAGGCTGGAAAGCCTGTGCTACGTAAATTCGGTTAAATTCCAATTTTTCAACAGCCCCTTCCAGCACATGCGACCATGAGCCAGAGTCGCAAGCCACGGGAATTCATGCGCCGGAGTCGCAAGCCACGGTTTACATAGTCATAAAATGAACCCGGTAACCTGCCCGGTGTCTTTCCTAATCGGTAATAAATAACCCTCCATCACAGGAAATTATTTAAGGATTAGTTGATAGTTACCGACGTTATTAATAGAATACGCGTTTGGCTTTTTTATGTCGAAACCGCTATGCAATAAAGAACTCCACAAACATCACAGGGCATGCGATGGCGACATCCTGCATCCCGGTCATGCTCAATATCATCTTTTCAGGCTGATAGTCGGGAGCATTCTCGGCGGATGTACCCTCGTGCTTGTTTTTTTCTTCCTTGGGTTCCTGGGAAATATCCGGTTCATCTGGACCATGGACCTCGCTTTCGACTGGCTGATTTACGGCGGTTCGGCGCTTGGAATCGTGCTAGGACTGCTTTTCTCTATCGTCGCGGCGTTTTGTATCAGAATACTCCCGGTACTTAAGCGGACGACACATCCGCTCGCAATCGTACGCTCAGGTTTTATGCTCCTGATTGTGTGGGCTTTGATCGCGTTCAGTTGGTGGCCTGCTTCGATCTGGGGATTCATTGTCGCGCCCATGGTCGCGTTTCTGGTCGCGCTCCTATCGATCCGCGTTAACCCATGGGCGGAACTTGTCCCTCATTCTGCATCCGGACGGGTTCTCGGCACCGCGATCGGACCGTTAATTGTCATGGCTTCCATCTTGATGATCCTTATCCCTATGCTCCAGAAGGGATTCGGAGGCTCCTACAGCCCGAAATTGATCGTTGTTGCCGCTGATGGCGTCGATGCCCCGGCACTTCAGGGATTTCTCAATACCGACCAGAAGGAAAACTACCCGAATCTCTCGATAATGAAAGAAACAGGCGGATTCGGTTCGATCAACTCCACTGCGCCGCTGGTCCCCGATCGGGCGTGGGCCGATATGATGACCGGCCAGGGAGAGGCGAACCATAACATTCTTGACAGTCACAGAACTTCCGAGGACCTGTCCGTTTATGCCATTTGGGATATCCTCTCGATGAGGGATTACAGCGTCGGGCTTTTCCAGATTCTGCCTCCACACGAAATTAATAATGATCTCAGTTTCGATATCCCGGCGCCGGGTACATTCGAAGGTTCCTCAGCCCTGAATACATCGGCTCTCGATACTGTCCGCAACCTTGGACGCCGACCGGGGCTTCCGGGAATCGAAGAAAGCGTTCTGACCGCATGTTATCTCGCCCGCTACGGCGTGACCTTAGAAACTATCACGGACATTCTCAAACAATATGTTATAGAAAAAATTACACAACCGTCTCCAAGGCTCATATATCTTAATCGAAAACTCCTTGAGTTCAGAGTTGAGTCCGATCTCGCGATCTCGCAGATCATGCATAACCATGTCGATGCCGCCTTTCTTCGGGTTACAAGCCTTGAGGAAATTTTCCTGACCTATTGGAGATTTTCCAATTCGCAGGATTTCGGACCGCTTCCGGCAAATATCGATTCCGCCACCGCGACAGGGCTCGCGAAAGCCATCCCCGAAGCCTATTCCGAGCTTGACAGGTTCATCGGAAGGCTGAACCCGTTTGTCGGCGACGAGACGCTCCTCGCTGTTGTCTCCGCATTCCCGGCCAAACGATTTCGGATCCGGAAATGATCGCGATGCAGAATGTCCTTACAGATGCGCGATGGTCGACTGAGCGTCCGGAAGATCTCCAGAATTTCCACGGCCAACCGATTTTCAACGTCTCTTCGCACGAGGAATACATCGAAGTCTCATTAAGGTATTTCGGCGGCATGAGTAATGACCTCTGGATATCGACGATTGAGCAACCGGTTATTACGGGCGATGAAGTTCTCGAAGTCGAAAACCGGATTCCACCGCCCTCGTCCGGTCGACCCGGTCTGGAGCGCGAATTTTTTTCGGAATTTGAAAATCGATATGTGGAGCCGGGATCTTTTGAAAATGCCAATCCCCTTACTATCGAGAATCCATCGGCAGTCCCCGATTCCAGTATTTTGACTGAAACAGGTCCGGTGCCTGGGAATTATTCTACCGTACCGATACTTGGAGCTTATTCAATTCTACCGCCTGCGGAACAACCCGTTGAGGAACCTGTCGAACAGGAGCCTAACGAAGAACCTCTCACAATCGGCGGATGGCAGGGACGTCTTGCGGAACTTCTCGTGCCCGGCGAGCAACCGTCCGGGCGGATCAACGGGTCGGGGCTATTCATGGTTATCGGGCCGACTTTC
>JAPKYR010000261.1 GCA_026394215.1 bacterium | reverse complement strand
TTTTTCAGCGAGATAAGGTTATCGATGGACGGGAAGGTACCGGTCTCGGTAATGATAGCGGTCATGATTTTTATACTGCTTGTGATTTTCCCGTTGGCAATAAGAGGGAGCATCGGGCTGAGGAGTGTCCCGGGCGCATCGAAAAATATTTATGAAATGCAGTATCAGATGGGATTATTTCTGAAAGAATATTACGAAGGGGCTAAGGTGGCGGCGAACGATATCGGTGCGATAGATTATCTCGCGGACATCAAAGTAATAGATATCTGGGGGCTTGCGAATATCGATATTGCAAGGGCGAGGCTTGACGGGTCATACGGGACCGAATTTGTGGGGAATCTCACGCGCGATGAGGGGGCCGCGATCGCGATTGTGTATCCTCATAAAATAGATGAAAGGGAAAGCTGGCTGCCGTCGGATTGGATGTACGCGGGCGAGTGGAAGATGCCAGAAAAAATTATCCTCTCAAGCGATACGGTGCAGTTTTACGCGATCGAACCGAATGAATGGGATAGGCTGATAAATAATCTGAGGGAATTTTCGGGAAGGCTACCCGAGGATGTCGAGCAGTCGGGGGCATATTTATATTGACCTGACAACTCAGCCATATGGGACATTAATGTAAGGATGAGCATGATCCTTGGATTTGTCGGAGCGGGGGGGATAGGCGTATTTCTCCAGCGCGGAAAATTCTGTAATTGGATACTCAAATATGGGGAAGCGGTTAATAAAAAAGTACTGGCCCGCGATTGTCGCTTCAATAGTCCTGCTCATAACCGTGATTACGGTACTGAGAGAGGTCATGATTCAGTGCGGGGGAAATTTCTGCTACCCGCTCGATGACACCTGGATTCACCTGGCTATCGCAAAACATTTCGCGGCATCGGGTGTGTGGGGAGTTACGCCGTACGAATTTTCGTCGTCGTCGTCATCGCTTCTCTGGACGTTGATTTTATCACTGACATTCAAACTGTTCGGAAATAACGCTACAATTCCGCTGATACTGAATGTCGTAATCTCTATCATTCTCCTATTTTTCGTGAACCGGATACTTGCGGAGTACAGGGTCAACGCTATATCAATCCTGCTGACTCAGCTTGCGGTTATTTTTTTCACTCCGCTTGTGACGTTGATTTTTATCGGGATGGAGCATGTTTTACAGACTTTGATAACTCTCATTTTCCTGATTTATTCGGTTAGGGTGCTTTCGGATGTCGAGGAGTATAGCAAGAAGGAACGAGACCTGAAAATTCTGATGATCGCGGCTCCGTTTCTGGTGATGACCAGATATGAAGGCCTGTTTCTTCTGTTTATTGTTTGTGTGCTGCTTGCTGTGAGACGGTATTGGAAGGAGTCAATAATTATCGGCTTTCTCGGCATTCTTCCAATTGTTATTTACGGGATGATTTCTGTTTCGAAAGGCTGGTTTTTCCTGCCGAATTCTGTGTCGCTGAAAGGGCAGCTGCCAGACATTGTGTCATTTGGCGCATTTTTGAAATATTGTTTTCTCTGGCTGATTGTGCTCGTACACACATTGCATATCCTTCCGCTGGTTTTGATCGGGCTTGGTTTTTTGATCCTTCGATTCGGGCGAAAAAGGCCATTCTGGGATAAATATCATGTGATCGTCATTTTGTTCATACTGACAACTGTCCTGCATCTGCAATTCGCA
>JAPKYR010000145.1 GCA_026394215.1 bacterium | reverse complement strand
TTCGCCGCCAGTGCACCCTTCAGGCGAAATGTATACCGTACTTTTCGGCACCTGCACATCGAGAACAAACGGCTCCAACTGGTTCGCGTCCGGAGGAAATCCCCCTGGAACCTGAATATATGCTCCGGGCTGGTAATTATCGGGTAAGCCATGCGACGTGTCGATCGCGAAATTAAATCTGAAATCAATAACGCCGGTAGGAGACTCGGGAAATGCAATTTTGTAATGGCGTGTCGCTTTTGCCCCTGCTTGCAGGACAGCCCTTCCATTGATGTTATCAGGGGGAACCATCAATAGATAAGACAATGGCGCAGTACTTCCAAGCCCTGTCGCGAACACCTTGTAGCCGTTTAATGTAGCGTCAAGATAGTTAGCGGAATCAGAAGTGCCGAAAATACTGTCCTTGTAGGAGAAAATTGTCCCATTATATGGAAATTCGGTCAGGTTCCACCATCTGACCCAACCGTCGGCATTCAGCAATCTCAGGGCAGCCGATGATCCGGCCCAGCGACATGTCGGGTCAATGGGATCGGCCATGTCCGCAGTTCCAATCACTACGCCCTTCATATCGAAACCGCAAAACTGTGGAATACCGGGAAAGGGATTTGTGATGGAAACATCGACATCGATCACGTTATCGATAAGACTTACATTCGAAAACTGGATAGCGGGTCCCCATTCCGCATTTTCTATAAAAGTTAGCGCATTTAAATGCCACTGGCTGGATCTGACCGGGACTGCTGTCATCTCTCCCGATGTCGGGTCGTAGACCACATCGAAAAATCCGAGCAGATCACGTCCTGATTTGGTAATTTCAACCGCTTCAGGTGTTCCGTTAAGATTGTTGAGGCCGGGGTCAGCCGGGCTGAAAGAGCCATGCGAAGTGCACGACACTACAGTGAGCAGTGAAAATAGTAATACTGCAAGCACAGTCCGATGCATGCCCTAATGCCTCCTTCCAGTTAAAAGTAGAACACCTTACTAATAATCATTTTATCATGGAAAACTAATCTTTGCTATTTCTACGGCTTTTTATTTCAAATATTTTATCCTCTGAGATAATTTCGATATAATACCTAATTAAGAAGAAAGCCATCGCGATGAGTGAAATAAAAATACATACCCTTGAAACCAACGAACGTCTTGAAGATTTAACGGCATTGAACATGGCTGTCCATAATATCGATTCCGGTTTCTGCAGGAGATTACTGGAATTGAACCCATCCGGTAATAATCCTTCATGCCACCGTTACCTCACCGTGGATGACCGCATCGTTTCGGGCGCCAGCCTTTTCCGGCATAATCTTCTATGGTACGACTCCGATATACGCGCCGGCGAGATTGGACTCGTCGGCACCCTTGACCAGTTCAGAAACAGGGGATACGCACGGCTCCTGATGAATAGCTGGTTAAGCACCATGGATGAGGAGCGAATCCCGTTGAGCTTCCTCTGGGGCATCCCCGGTTTTTATGAAAAATTCCATTACCATTATGCATATCCGAATCATAACACCCGGTATATTATTTTCCCTGAGGAATGCATCGAGGGTTTCAAACCGACCGGCGGAGTCCGACCGGCAGTCCAGGACGATTTAGATAAAATCCGGAAACTGTATCGGTCCTATAACTCCGACCTCACCGGACATCATGTTAGATACGAAAAACTCTGGCAGTATTATTTCGATCTCACCGGCGGCAGCGGTAACGAAAAAAGCGGATGGTGGGTGCTGGAGAATCCATCTGATGGTTATGCGTTTGTGCCTGACATACCCAAGAGTCCCCCCGAGGTCTGGGAGATCGCGGTCGCATCTGAAGAAGGGCTGAAAAATCTTGTCTATGGAATTTTCAAGGAGTACCGCGGACTTGAAAAACTCGGCTTCAGACATCATCCCGATATGCCGGTTGGAAAGTGGCTCTACCACTGGGGAGCGAAAATCAGATCATGCGAGGATATCTGGAAAGGCTCCTGGGGCGGCATGGTCAGGTTGAACGATCCTCAATTCTGCTTAAGAAAAATGGAAAAAAAATTCAGCGAACGGCTTGCCAGGTCGCAATTTTTCAACTTAACCAACCAGATCGCATTTTCGAGCGAACTTGGCAGCATGGTGATCGAAATCAAAGACGGGAAGGTTGACGTACACAGGTACGATGGTCGCGCGAAAATGGAAATCCCCTTAAGAGTCCTGACGCCAATCACAACTGGCTACAGGGGAATAGAGAGATTTCGCGATGACTTGAAGGATATCCCCGACGATACATACGAAATCCTCTCTGTCCTCTTCCCGAGGGACAAAGTGTACATGTACTCATTGCTTTACGCGGATGAGCATTTTTCATTTCCGGAGTAATCAGCAGGAATGGAGACACCTTATTTTTGCCTGGGACATTCTTGACTTATGCTTACGTTTCGCCAGGCAAAAAAAGGTGTCCCCGTAAATGAGCATTTTTCATTTCCGGAGTAATTAAAACTGGTAATACAAAAATGGGGTCGGTTCGCTGAGGAAAAGGATGCAGGCCGCGGTCAGAATCCCGATTATTATCGCCCACTTTCTTTCAAGAGGGGCTTTTTTAACACGGATCAACTCCACTACATTAGGAGCAAGCATCGCGATAGACCCTGCAACCACGATAAAAAATACAAGTCCGAAATTAACCGGCGACGCCTGGAATAATCCGGGGATGTTGAACATTTTTGTGAGGATTGTCCATGACGCATGGAAGGTTGGCGGTCGGAAGAAGACCCACCCGATTGTAACAAGCAGGAATGTCCCGATCTGCGCCCAGACTTTGTTTTTAGGGAGCCATGGAACCTGTTTCAGATGATGATGAAGTTCGAGAAGGATGGCGTGGTAAGCACCCCAGGCCACAAATGTCCATTCCGCGCCATGCCATAACCCGCCAAGTAGCATCGTGGCGGCAAGGGCAATGGCGCGGTTATTCCGTCCGCCAAGAGGGATATACAGGTAATCTTTCAGCCAGCGGGACAGAGTCATGTGCCATCGCCGCCAGAAATCGGAGATCGATGTCGCCTTGTATGGGGAGTTAAAATTCTGAGGGAATTCAAATCCCAGAAGATAGGCAAGGCCGATTGCCATCAAACTGTAACCGGCGAAATCGAAATATAGCTGGAGCGAATAACCGAGCATCGCGAGCCATGCTTCCAGCGGCCTAAGGTTCGCATAGTCGGTGAACATCGGGTTGATAAAATACGCGAGCCGGTCGGCGATAAGAACCTTCTTTATCAAACCTGTCGTGAAACAGAGGAAACCAAAATTGAGCTCATCCTCCGTTATCCGTTTCGGAAGATTTCTCAGTCGGTCGCTGATTTCCGAGTATCTGATAACCGGGCCGGCTATCAAATGCGGAAACAGGGAGACAAACGCCGCGAACTCGATAAAATCGGTTGTGGCTTTTACCTTCCCGCGATAGACGTCTATTGAATAACTCAACGCCACGAAAGTGAAAAAACTGATTCCGATCGGCAATATTATTTCCCAGACCCCGACAACGTCAGGATTGCCGAACAATCCGCCGATGCCGTTTATCGTGTGCAATATCAGCATGAAATACTTGTAATAAAATAAAAGTCCCAGGCTTATAACGAGCGTAAAAACCAGCCACATCCTCTTTATGCTGATCGATTCGGTACTGGAAATCATTCTGCCTGCAAGGTAATTCACGCCTGTGCAGATGAACATCAGGCTCATGAACGACCATTTCCAGTAACCGTAGAAAATATAACTCGCCACAACTAACCAGAGACGCCGTAATTTGCCGTTTTTAATCAGCCAGAATCCGACGATAGCAATCGGGGCGAAAACAAACATGAATATCGGCGTCGGGAATAGCATCTCTCAGTTTTCCCTCTCTGAAAACGGTCGATAGTCAGCGAGCATATGCCTCAGGAGAATATTACTATTGTTTTTATCCATATGGTATCCGTCCATGAAATAATCCGGCGATCCGCCGTAACTGTTTACGTCGGTGTAATCGAAGAAGCGTTCGGTTGTACCATTTAGAACACTGTTAAAATAATCCGACGCCTCATCGTAAATCCTCCCTGCCCCAAGTTCCAGAAGCCTCTGATAAACCCTTGGCTGAAGCGGGGTCGATACGGCGTACACCTGGATATTTCTCTCGCGGCAGATATCGAGGATCATTTCGAAGTAATGTTCTCTCGTTTTCGACAAATGATCGAACCCCCCCATAAACCATTTCTGGTCGGCGTAGCTCCCGACCGCCAGATCGATACGCCGTTCTTTACCTGCCGGTACAGGTCCCGTATAGCTGAACAGGCCGTCGGGACGGAAGTCCTCCAGAGGCTTGATTTCCTTTCCTGTCACAAGAAGCCCCAGCGTGTAAAATGAAATCCTTGTCTGTTCGAATGATATCAGCCTCTCGAATTTTTCGATCCACCTCATCAGGAGAGGGTCATTAGAAAAATATTTCGTATATTCTTCCAGCACCTTTGCCTGCGGATTAACGGGTACGGTCGGATGAAACGCCTCGGGTTCGACGCCGATAATCAGAAGCTCAATCGGGGCGTTAAATTCCTCAATCGCGATTCTAACAATCGCGTACATCACTTCCGCCCTCGCGTCCGGTACTCCCCAGACAAAACACCTCTTGCCGGTCATCTCCTCGACAATTTCCGGATCAAACAGATCGACACGCGAGCTTCCGACAATAAGAGCATTTGGACGTGGAATATAATTCTGAAACAGCATGAGCTTTTTCTCGTATCTCGTGCTTGCGATAGGTTCTATCAAATTAGTACTATACAATTTGAACGGATTTACGAGGAAATTTGTAATGGCAGACGCGAAAAGGATAATAAAAACTGTCCCGAGATAATATTTAGAATTTATCGGATTCGTCCAGTCGTAATTTTTTAATAGAGCAGTCTGCATCGCATTAATTATTCGGCATTGTCTCCGGGATAGCTATCGAGTCCCGACAATAAATCACGGACAAGCAGTGCGCCATTCGATGGCAGCATATGCACTTCGTCATAAAACGCGGTCGGATCCCCACCGAATGATTCGGGATTCCTGTAGTCGCGGTAAACCCCATGAATTCTGTTTACTGAGTCTCTCACGAACTCATCTGTTTTTTCGAAAAGCGGCTCGCCGCCGATTTCGTACAATTTATCAAGCAATGCGGGATGTACAGGTTGAAGGAAGGCGTACACCTGAATCTGGTGCTCTTCGCAATAATCCAGAAACATGTTCCAGTATTGTTTCCGAAATTCCGAAAGATCGGTAAATTCGTCAGGCTTCCAGACAACCTCCGGATAAGAATTAATTCCCGCTTCGATCATCTTATCCAGATTAGCTTCCATTTCATTGATACCCCACGCACCTTCCTCCTGAAACATACGAAACCCGTCGTCGCGCCAGTTGGATTCATTCGTACTGACCATCCCTCTCATCGCGTGACGAATCGAGCGAAGCGACGATATCAGCTGCCCGTAGGATATCGTTCGGAGGACTTTATCCACGATGGGTTTGTAAAACGGCTTCGGCTCAAAATATTTCGTGTAGGCAGTCGATGTCCGCGCCTGGGCATGAAGCTGGTTTGTCAGGTGAAACATTTCAGGCTCGACCCCGACGATCACGAGGTCTATCGGGTCGTGGAATTCCTCCAGCGCTATCCTGACCGAAGCGTAAACGATCTCGATTTTCGAATCCCACAAAGCCCAGTTGAAACACCGTCTGCCCGTAATTTCCTCCACAACGTCGGGATCGATACACAGTGCCCGCGAACTTCCGAGGATCAGCACTTCCGGGGGCGGATCGAATTCGGAAAGCAACTTGACCTTATAATCGAAAATGCTGCTGGAAATTTTCGGAAGGAAGTTTGTCGGATAAAGCCCGTACGGATTTACGATAAAATTAAATACGGCAACGATTGCGACAACAATCGCGCATGAACCAAGAAGCGTTCCCCAGAATGCAATTGCGGCAGGTTTTTCGATATGTAAAATTCCGGATCTCATCATTTATTAAATAGATCTCCGACTCCGTATCGAAACCGGATAGGGATAGGGATATATATTGCACTAATTCGGCTGGAAAGGAAAATAGATAAATTACATCGGACGACGGCTTTCGGAAAATCATTCCCTCTCATAATCCGAAAGCAGGTCGCGGATGAGAATATTCCCGTTATCGGGCGTCATATGGTACGCATCTAGGAAATAATCCGGGCTTCCGTTGAAACTCTCGATTGTCGTGTAATCCCTGAAAACCCCTCCATACTGCTCAACTTCGGTTTTAACAAAAGCCGCGGTCTCGTCGAAAATCGGGCGCGCGCCTAGATCGAAAAGCCTCCTGACCAGGTCCGGATGAAGCGGCGTGGTTATCGCGTAGACCTTGATATCGTTCTCATCGCAGATTCTTAGAATCTCTTCAAAATAATGCTTCCTGTCCTCCGAAAGACCGGTAAATTCCTCAATCCCGAACCCGGTGTATGGATATTGAAGGATTCCTTCCTGAATTCTCTCCCCGGCGCCATCGTAAATATTATCCGGAAGCAGCGGGAATCCGTCATTCCTGAAATCGAATACCCGCTCCGATTCCTTCCCCTGGATTTCCCTTATTAATACTTTTACCGACCCAAGCGTCTGTTCAATAGTGAACAATCTGGAAAATTTCTCGGTAAATTCCGACCACCATGGCGACTTCTCGAAATATTTCGTATATTCGTCGATCACTTTCGCCTCTGGATTGATCGGCTTCGTGGGATGAAATACTTCCGGCTCCACCCCGATAATCAGTATTTTGACGGGGCAATGAAATTCCTCAAGCGCGATCCTCAGCATCGCGTACTCGATCTCCATACGGGCATCGGGGCATCCCCACACGAAACACCTCATGCCGGTGATTTCCTCGACAATCTCAGGATCCATGAATGTCATACGCGAGCTTCCGATTATCAGCGCCGATGGTTTCGGATCGAAATCCCTGAGGAGGAAGTATTTATCCTGGTATCGGTTGAATTCGAGCGAGTCGAAAATTCCGGTGCCGTAAATCGCGAACGGATCGACGATGTAATTAAGCAGCACGGAAAATACGACAATCCCCGCTATGGTCGCGAAAAATATTTTCCAGAATTTTGTCGATTGGATCAGAGGCATTAGCGGGCTTTCCGATGTAATTGTGCCATGAATTGTCCGGACTCGCACACCCGTTATCAGGTCATACCCTCAATTTTCCCCGCGATATGCTCAAGTTCCTCGCTCAACAGAACCAGGAAATTCTCATCGGACAAATTTGCGGATGGTTTGAAATTACTGAACCATGACCTGAATTCCTGTCCGGAAATTCGAGGGCCATTTTTTCCGGTCACAAGGACGCAGTCGGGGCCATTCGTGTCGATAACGATAAGGATTCCTTTCAAACCTGAGCCGGCGCCGATTTTCCATGTATTGTAGAGAGCATAGGCGACGCCATCGATTGTCGCGCCGTCCCACCGCTTTTCATCGAATCGTAATTTATCCCGTAATTCATGCGAAAGGAGGAGAATCGCGACATCGATTCCCTTCGATTTTGATATCGAATCAAATTTCCCGCGAAGCCGCACCGCATCCGGTTCGGGAAGCACGCAATCGGGATCGGTCAGCCCGGAATTTCGCTTAGGCGGCGGATAAAGCGGGATATTTTCGTCCGATAACTGGTAGCCGCAGTAATAGCAGAAAATTTCCTTCTCGTCCCACACCTCGCCGCAGATCGGACATGGAGGCAACTCGACTTTCTCCCCCGATATTTCTGCTTCGACAGCCGCATTGCTTGCACGGGCTTCCGCACGGGCACGATAGAGCCAGTTGGTTATCCATATCACCAGCCATTCCCTCATTCCAACCCCACCTCAATTTTTTCTCCCCCGTCATTCTCAGACTGCGATTCTACCTTTTCCATAAAAATTACTGATTTTGCCTTCAGGATAACTCCATTCGCGAAACCGCTCGTACCCTCTTTAAAGGACACACTCAGAATGCCCGGATTTGGAACATCCATAACTTTCGGATGGCCTTTCGGGGGTACAGGATAACATTGCGGCCAGATTTCGCCGCATTTTCCGCATTGGAACGTGTACTCACCGTAGCCGTAAGTTAAATGAGACGACTGCCCCGCCATCCTTCCCCTTATTTTTTTCCCGCAGCCTGAGCAGTATGGGCATTTTTGACTTTTTGACATAATCTGAGAATCACATTTTCTTAAAACCAGTAGATGCGCGCATCAATCGCGCACAGCAATAAGGTCCCGGATTTCCTCGAACTTCCCTTCCCCGATTCCGTCCACCAGCATAATGTCCTCAATTCTGTCGAAGCCTGTGTGTGTCTGGCGATATTCGATTATTTTCGAAGCCAGTCCTTCACCGATACCGGGAAGCGTCTGAAGCTCGTAAGTATTCGCGGTATTTATATTAACTTTTCCGGAGGAAGCCTCCGTATTTCCGGTTCTATTTGGAAATGGATCATCGATAATTCCCTGCGATGGATCAGGCCGGATCACGCCGTCAGAACTGGATCCCGTTGAATTCCGGTTTGCATTGCCAACCGATGGGATCACAACTCGCCCGCCATCCGGCACGACGTCATTCAGGTTCACCGAGGATAAATCGGCATCGGATGTGAATCCGCCCGCCGCGTCGACAGCATCCGATATTTTAGACCCGGCAGGAAGATAAATTACTCCGGGAGATTCCACCGCGCCCTCGACCTGTACGACAATTCCGCCTGCTCCGTTGGGGATATCTTCGCCAAGTTCGACTTTGATCCGGTTGTTCTGGTAATACTGCCAGCCGGCGTATAACAGTGCGATAATGAAACAGGAGAACAGCACGAGACGTTCGACCCGTGTAATTCCATGTCTTGTATGGGATTCGGATTGATATTTCTGCTGATTGTCGGGCGGGATAGTCATCGCGGATATAATATCCTCAATACCGTCCGTCGGGCAAGTCGGTATGATCGGAAGGTGCCTGGGTTACTACATACCTGGCATGCCTTCCGGCATGCCTTCCGGCATACCTGCCGGCATATTGAAATCGATACTGCTGATTTTCCAGGTTCCACCCTCTTTCACCAGCATGTACACCATAAAATCGGCGCCAGTTGCCCAGACGCTCGCGGTTGCGCCCGAGACAGTTGACTCAAGGCCTTCAGCGATTTCAGACGCTTTGGGAACGCTGGTAGCCGTTCCCCCCATATTCGATGGCATTATCGATGATAGGGCTTCCATATCCCCGAGTTGAGTGTCAGCGAAATTCTGAGTGCAATACCGTTTCGCTTTATCGGTATTTTTCTCATAGATCGCAACGGAAAAATTCGCGACAACCATTTCGGGTTTCTGCGGCGCGCATCCCGAAACGCCGACGATAAAAATAGATGCCAGCAGCAATAGCAGAATTAAATATGCACTGGTTGTTAAATGAGTCCGGAACATTGTAATAGCCTCCCAGTAACGATTAGTTTTATTAAAGGATTATACAATCTATATGAGTAACATTTCAACATGCAAGAGAGATCGGGTGCATCAGGCAATTGGTTTTTCTAGATTGATGCGATTCGGGGAAGGTTACTCCAACTCATCCCATACCGGCCTGATGACGAGATATGTAATCAGAATTTGCATAACTGAGGGGATAAAAACGAAGATCTTGGCGAGAGAAGCAGCCTGCGGGCCCACCAGGTTAACCATTAATACCTGCGTCTGGTTGATCATCGGAATCGAAATGATAATTCCAATCACCCAGACGGTGACTAATCCATAGAATCCCCATTTTTTCCATAAATAGAGAGCAATCGCAAAACCGAGTTGTGCCAGACCATTCGAGAGGCCATACGCATACATCCAACTCGGGAAAATGACACCCGGCACTAATGTCTCCATTTGTTTAAGCTGGTCCGGACCACCAATAAGAGTTCTAAAAAGGCTTATGGCCAAGGTAACGATAATGAACCCAAGCCACCAGGTCATGCATCCGGGCCTTTCTTTGAATTGATATTTAGTCATCGATCCGCCTCCGTATTTATTGACACCTGTGCACTGGATTTGTTGCAGTGAAACTACCCGCAAGAGCAATAAGAGCATATCATACGTGATACTAATAATGGTTATCGGAATTGGTTGACAAAAAGGGAAAATCCGGTTTAGGGCGTTTCTCATTCTCCTTGCGCGATCACGCGGGCTGGAACCATTTACCCTCCCCAAATTTTAAATTCACTCTCAAACTGCTCCCGATCGCGCTTCTCATTGTTATCGGTTTTTCGTTAGGATTATCGAATAAAGGCACAAATACAGATTCCGGGCAATCCGTGATAGAAAATCGCGGAGGGGCATACAAGGCTCAACTCAGGGATGCGTACGCGTTTATTATCGCGGAAAATTATTCCGAAGCCGCCGATATCGCGAGCGGGGTTGCACAGATCGACCCGGAAAATCCGGTGGCGTATATGATCCTCGGACTTGCGTACGCCCATCGCGGACTCGGAGAGGAAGCATCGACAAGTCTGAACCATGCGGTTGAGATCGATCCCGATTTCGACCTGGCATGGTATAACCTTGGCGTTGTTGAGGAAAGCCGCGGTAATTTCGAGCCTGCGCTGGACGACTACAATCACGCTCGCGAACTCGAACCCGACAATAAACCCTACCTCGGTGCATTCAGCCGCGTGTCCAATGCAATCATCAACGCGACAGCATCGGAATCCCCGGAGGCTGAATCCGAGAACGCTTTTCTAACCGCCATTACCGCTCTAAATCGAGGAAGCGATGAGGACTTTGCTTTCGCCGAAAATATTTTCAGGTCTTTAATCGACGATAAACCGTACGATGTCGCGTATAAAAATATGCTCGCTTTAACCCTCGCGCGCGAGGGCCGTCAGGATGAGGCGGAAAGAATATTGATGGAAGTTGTGGAAGCGGAACCCGGCTATTCCGACGCATGGTACAACCTTGGTATGATCAGGGAATCCATGGGTCAAATCGAAGAAGCGCAGCACGATTTCGAGATGGCATACAATTCAAGTTCGCTCGACAGTTTCCGCGAAATTGCCAAAAGTGAGATGGACAGGATATCCGGATTACCTGAAACCGAGACAAATGCCACCCCAACGGTGTATAATACTCCCTGACCGAATCGATATCTGAAATGTCCAGTCGCATGAGGTCAGGTGATTTCCGATGAAATCCACAAATGAACTTCCCTCGCCTCTAAGGTACATACTCGGCATCCTGGCTGGGATTATATCGGGAATCACTTTCCTGGCCCTGGTATCTGGCGCATTAAAGCTGGGAGAAATCATTACCAGCCTCCTCGATCATTGATTCGAACACTAATTCCCTTCAAAAACCAGGCTCCGGCGGTTTCAATACCCTAATTACACCCGATATTAGATAAGATAAAGTCTTATACAGAATCAGTGGACCGGTATATCACTAATATGATTGATCCGCACAAACTTAAGATTTATTTCAAGCCGAAGGTAGGCAGCTTTCGCGAAATTCGCCGTTATTTTTCGACGGGTATTATCGTCCTTCTTCCGATGGCCGCTACAGTCGCGGTTATAATGTGGCTATTGAAAGGGCTTAATCTGCATTTACTTAAGCCGCTCCAGAATTTCTCCTGGTTTCAGTCATTTAATTTGGAGATTCCCGAACCATTAAAAACATGGGTTTTCGGGATAATCGGGCTGATTGTAATCTTCCTGGGTATTGCCGGTCTCGGTATGCTTGCCACAAATGTCGTGGGCAAGGTCATTATCAGGTGGGTGGACTTTGTAGTTAAAAAAGTGCCCCTGGTTAATACTGTGTATAGTTTCGTACAAGGTTTAGCCGAAAACTTACGCATTATGAAGTCCGGTACCTTTAATAAAGTCATCCTTGTCGAGTATCCGAAAGAAGGAGCTTACATCATTGCTTTTATTGCCGGGAAACTCACAGGCGATTTGGCGAAACCCATTGGCGATGGCAAGTTATCCATATACGTGCCCTCAAGCCCGAATCCTACAGCCGGTTTTATAGTTATTGTGGACGAAGAAGATACAATCCCGCTTGACATAACTCCTGAGGAAGCCCTAAAATTCATAGTATCCGGGGGTGTCCTGATGCCGGAGACGGTACAAGGTATTTCACAGGAATGATCTCCTGGGTTCATATTCGGTTACCGGTCTCCCGGTAAGGTACCGGGTTTTTTTATTATGTTTGCATACGATAGATTCAATAATATGCTTTTCCAGACCCCCTCCCAGACTCTGAAACGGCTGTTCGCGTATCTGCGCAACCATGGAGGGGTGCTGCATGGATCGCAGGCTGTGAAAAGAGCCTTGAATCTTCGCGGTAAGCCGAAAGAATTCTATGTCGATCTGAGCGCCGTGCTTTTCGGGCAGACGCCGGATATTTTCGAAAGGCTTTCAGAGGACGAGTTCCGCATACGTCCAATCGAGCAGTTCAATATTCCCCTCGGCAAAGCGACCTACGCTGTCGTGGACATTGAAACAACCGGCGGCAAGCCTCCTCAGGAAAGGGTTACGGAAATTGCGGCTCTGCGTATCGACGGAAAGGGGCGGGAGCTTTCCAAGTTTTCCACACTGGTAAATCCGCGGAAAAAAATCCCCCCGTATGTCGTCCGCCATACTAAAATCTCGGATTCGATGGTGAAATCGGCTCCAACGATCGATGAGGTCATCCCGCAATTGATGATCCTGCTGGAAGGTAATATCCTGGTGGTGCACGATTCTTTCGCGGACATGCAATTCCTCGATTACGACTGCGACCGCCTGTATAGCGGGCTTCTCGCCCTTCCGCTTCTGAATACGCAACATCTTGCGGAGCGATTCTGCCCCGGACTTGGGGGTCTCGGGCTTAACAGAATCGCCGAACATCTGAATATTCATATCGGGGAACGGCATCGCGCCCTTGTCGACGCCGAATTAACCGTACAGGTCCTGACACATTTCCTCGCGGAATTGAACGATCAGACCATTTATGACGTCTATTTAAACGGCTCCCCGGAAGCAAGTTATATCCGCCCGGGACCTTCAGTTAACGGAAAAGATAATAACAACTGCGCATCTGAAGAATCATGACTCGCTCCTGCAAGACGGAGGACATCAAATGATCCGAACCACCGCCGCGGTTAATATCATGGCGATTTTAATTATCGCGACAACGTCGGTTTTATTTGGTTGCGTGAATTCCAACCGCCAGATTACCGAGCGCCTGATGGTAAATTACTCATCGGGTACAAACGGCGAACTTTTTCCATGCGGCTGCCGGATTCCTCTTGGCGGGCTCTCCAGACGCGCAGGAATTTTCGCGCAGGAATCCCCCTACCCTCAGTGCACTGTTGACGCGGGGAGTTTCGCGGGCGGAAATACCGCGTATGATCGCTTCGTCGCCGGATGGATCCTGCAGGCTTACGGCATGATGGATTATAAAGCTGTCAACCTTGGCGTCCGCGAGGCATCGATTCCCGTAACCCAGTTGAGGGAATGGGATCAACAGACCGGCGGGATTCTTATTTCGGTAAATTTGGTAGATGAAAATGACCTTCCCGTGACGCGCAGATCCCTGATTCGGGAAGTGGGCGGGTTGAAAATTGGAATTACAGGAGTTACATCGGAAGGCCCGGAGGTCGCTGAAGCTACGGAATTACCTGTAGTAATCGACCCGGTCGAACCGCTTAAGGAAGTCCTTGCCGAATTCGACGAGTCGGGAGTCGATCTTGTCATACTTCTTGCGGATATGGTTGATGAACGTATTAACAATCTGCTCAGCCAGGTTTCGGGATTCGATCTGATCGTGCAGGGCCGGGATTTCACTCCTGCACCGGTAACTCACAGCACAGTTCTTGACGATGGCACAAGAGTCGTGAAGTCCGGAGACTCCGGAAAACATGTCGGGCGAATCCGTCTGGATTTCGACGGTAACGGCGAGATAGTCCGGGACGAGGTGATCCTGATCGCGCTCGATTCGGCCTCCCCGACACGATCGGATATTTCTGTGCTCCTGACAGATTTCAGGAAGGAGCTTCAGGATCGCAGGGATGAATTCCTTGGCGATCCGACCAATCCATTCGAAAGATTGCGTTCGCCGGAGATGGTCGATGTGTTATCGGGTTTCACCGGGCCTGGAATGTGCAATTCATGCCATCTGCTCTATGGGCAGGAAATGCAGGCGGTCGGGCATAGTTACGCATGGGCAAACCTTGGCGACGAAAATTCCATGAATCCTGAATGCCTGAAATGCCACACGACCGGCTACGGTTATCCGACCGGTATGCAGGATCCTTACAGGGATGAACAGCTCACAGGTGTAACATGCGAATCGTGCCACGGTCCCGCGGCGCAACATGTCAGGGAACAATATATTATAAGCAAGGACCTCGATCCATCGGCAATGATTCCGCCAATCGACCCGACCGGATTACCGTTTACACGCGAAGTACCTGAGGCAATCTGCCGCGGATGCCATACTCCGGAGTGGAGCCCGAATTTCGATTACGCGACATGGGTGGAGAGAGTCAAGCATCACGCTGCTGAGGAAGCGTTACGAAACGCGAATCCCGAAACCGGCGAAGCAGATCCCGAGTAACAACCCACTATGTGCCATTCCACTTCATAACATGTGCATCCTGCACTTGGACCGTAACATGCGACTCCGGCGCATCAACTTAAGGGGACACCTTGTATCTTACAGATAATGCTCGGAGTAGTCGAAAATTAGTAGATAGCCACACAGCGGCTGGACATGCTGAATCGGGCAAGGGAAGCCCCGGACACCTGAGGCATAAAGCCTGAAAATAAGATGGGCTCCCC
>JAPKYR010000169.1 GCA_026394215.1 bacterium | reverse complement strand
TATGCCGAATGGGCGCATAAGCTCGCGCATGATTTCCACGTGCATTTTCAGGCGACGTATGGAAAGAAAAATATCGATCCGAAAGTTCAGGATGAGTGCCCATATTAAGTTTAAAAAATGGTCAGGCCGAAGAATTTCCGTTATCTGCGGAATTTCAGGAAATTTTCTATAAAAAATGAAAATAATCGCATCGAAAATAAATACAGAGGACATGAGACTTGATTTTTTGGTGGAATTGGTCTAATAAGACCATTCAAATAGATATCATCTTCGAATCCCTGACCCAGGAATCAGTTCCAAGGAAAAGGGTCGAATCAGAATAATATTTTCATAAGAGGTTTACCATCATGTCTTGGTGCCCCGGTTGCAGCTTAGAGTACAACGCAAAAAGGAAAACATGTCCGGAATGCGGTCTGGTATTGATCAAAGGCCCCGGCCTTAATCAGCCTGTTGAATTCATGGATCGCGAGTGGTACTCGATCAGGGCTGTGGCGGATCCCAATCTTGCGGAACGCTTAAGGGATTTTCTTGAAACCAACGGGTACGAGGTTGCCATCCGTAACGGCAACAGCAAGCCGAAAATCAATAATGGAAAAATCGGCAAGGCGACGTCCATGCAGATACTTGTGCCCGCCGAACATGCCGCGGCTGCAGCAAGGTTCATTCGCAACAACTCGGGATGGATTCACGAGGATGCGTCATTGCTTGGAATTGCCGACCTGGAACACGACCTGGTGTCGGAATATGAGGACGACTGTTTTTACGAGGATGAAGTTTCATTTTATGACTCGAGGATAGGTTTTGGAATGCGGGAAGGTCACGACGATTTTTCTTGAATACGGAAGAGAGTAATATATATTCTGGGAAAGCACCTTAACAGGTGCTTTTTTGTTTTATGATCTTCCGATCGTGGCATGCGACTCCGGCGCATGAATCCTTTTCCGGCGCATGGATTCCCATTCCGGCGCACGGTTCACCCTTTATCGGATTTAAACGAAATTAATGGTGGGGAATATTGCTGACAGGATGTCCGCCTGCGGGATAAGTCCATTCGTTATATAAGATATAAATATTAATAAATATCCATGCCGCTTCCATACGAAATTCTCGAACTGTATTTTTATTCCTTTATCATAATCCTGATACGGATCACGTCGTTTTTTTTCACCGCGCCCGTTTTCGGGGGTCAGACTTTTCCAGCCCAGGCGAAAATCGGATTTGGGGTGCTGGTAAGCGCGATTGTGCTGATTGTTTCCGGCCCGATATCCGCATCGATCCCTTCGACATTAATGGGCACTGTCGTGCTTGTGGCGGGGGAGGTCGCGTTCGGGCTTACGCTTGGATATTCCGTGTCGCTTGTTTTCGCGGGGATACAGATCGGCGGCATGCTGATAGGTTACCAGATGGGATTCGCGGTCGCGAATGTTCTTGATCCGATATCGAACGACCAGGTGTCGATAATCGGGCAGTACCTTTTCCTGTTCGCGATCCTTTATTTCCTCGCTATGGACGCGCACCACATCCTCATCAAGGGCATTGTAGATAGTTTTATCATTGCTCCGGTCGGATCATTTTCGGTTCAGCAGGGATCGGTCGCGTGGCTTGTCGGCGTTTTCTCGCGAATGTTCTGGCTGGGGTTGAAAGTCGCGATACCGGTTGTCGGTGCGATTTTTCTTGTGGATGTGGCGCTCGGGATAATATCGAAAACCGTCCCGCAGATGAATGTGTTTATTGTGGGGCTTCCGCTCAAGAGCCTTCTTGGAATGATAATACTCGCGCTGGGATTTCCCTTTTTCGCGCTCGTAATGCGGTACGACTTTGATGTTCTCGTGCGGGGATTTTACGGGATGATCCGGGCGTTGTAAAAAAAATCCCCGGTTGTATGTCCGGGGAATTGGTATCGGGAAAAAAGCCAATCAATTATTTTTCCTTTTGTATCTGCGCCATATCGTCGGCAAGCTGTTTGCCCTGAGCATAGTAACTTTCGATGAGTGCGGGATCGAAATTGCCGGACGGCGGACGAATCTGATGTTCTTCCGATGAGAGGCAATCTGGTTCCAGCAGCGGAATTTGAAACCGGGCTATTATTATAATTATATTTTGAAAACTTTACGGTGTTATAAAATCCGCATGGTTGATACCGATATCCCAGTTGCCTGCATCGTTATATGAGTAGGCAAAGAGGATATCGTAAATATACGCACCACTCATGCACATTCCATCAGGTTGTTGGATCGTCGCGCCGTTATCGCTGATCTGCTCATATGGAAGGAAGGCAAGCACATCGAGCGGGGAGAGTGCGGCCCGCTCAGTGCTGCTTTCCTCCCAGCAGACCATTGCAACATCCTCAGTCGATCCGGTCGGCATGGCAACTGGTTTGGATGAGATATGGACATCCTGGAGTGTGTTGGTTGAAGTCCGAACAAGCGCAGGAGTGGACCATGAACCGTTCACGGTTTCCCGCATGCTTGCAAGGATATCGTATCCACCGGTGGTCTTTGTCGCGACCCATGCGCAGAATAGCCTACCGGTTGAGTCGGTGCAAAGAGCAGGATCGTCGACTGAGGAATGACTGGAGTCCTTCGACCAGACAATTTCACTGGCATCGAAGGTCATATTTGTTGGAGCGTCGGTGGTTTCCGCGAGGACGATATTTCCGCCGGTTGTGAAATATGCCAGTGCGAATCCCTGTCCCTGGCGCGCCCATGACCTGCATCCGCTGACAAGACCGTTGTCAATTAGAGTGAATGCCGAGGTTACCTGTCCAGGTCCTCCTCCGCTTGTGAATCCTGGAGCCGTCGTCTTTTTCCACTGAATGCCGTTGGTGCCAACATCGCCGAACATGTAAATATAACCGGCTGAATCGGTGCCGATTTCGGTATATTTTCCAGCGCCATAGTTATAGGTGGGACCGTCAAAACAATAATTACCCGATCCGCCGTTTCCGCGGTCGATATCGGAGTACCAGCCATAGGCTGAACCGCCAGAACCGAGGGAGGTTACCATCCAACCATGTCCGGTATTTGATGGACATACTTTGCAATAATCATATCGGAAGTATGCTCCCCCTGAACCCCAGAAATTCGGACTTCCGAACCAGCTTGTTCCATTGGCGGATCTCACCATCATGTCACTAGAAGTTTCCCTGCCGTAGAACCCGACATACGAGGTTCCATTTGTAGCTTGGAAGATTGCCGGGGAGATTTCCTCGTAGGCATGAACATATGATCCAAAGTTGCCCCAGGTTACATTGCCGCTATCCACAATAAATGTCGATTGGACATCCAGCCAGATCGGCAGCGCGATTGAGAAATCGCCATCAGATGTATCGTATTCCGGTCCGTCCACATTGGTAATTCTGATTCTTGCGGTGGTTGTGTCCTCAACCGGGATTGGAGCCCAGACGTAGCTTCCGTCGTTTGGAGTCGATGCCACGATTGTACGGATGTCAGTATTGAAGTTGTCGGTGGACCACTCGATCATAACGTCGGTAATTGGAAGCAGACTTACATCCCATGTGATTTCGTACGACATTCCCTGCCAGAGGGTCTCGCCTCCATTGGGGCTTATGACTGCAATATTCGACGCAGGTTCGCCGAGAACCGTGCAGTCGTATTTGAAAAACGCGGCAAGAGGACCATCGGGGGACGGTATCTCAGGAAGGCCGTTTTTATAATCATAACCCTGAGATTCAGCTATCACCCAGTAATAGTGATTTTCGGCTGAAGTAAGGTCGCCAGCGTCGGCTTCGACATGCCATGTTGAATAATTGTCGCCGCTGAAGGAAGCATATGAGGCGAAATCGAAATCAGCTTCAGATGGCAGAACGCTCGATTCGATTTTAATTACCGATGGCTGCTCTTCCCACGCGAACAGATCAATATCAAGTATTAATTTCCCGCCTGACCCGTCAGTCTCATTGTACCAGACATCGGGGGTCTGCGTGACTGAAACGGCAATCGCCTCGTCGCGGTGGTACGGTGTATAACCGCCGGGCGGGTTCTGGCCCTGCTCCTCCCAGCAGCATGCGATCGCGAGGCCGAACATGAGGCCAATTCCATCATCAGGGAGCGGAAATTCGAGTTCCATCATGCGTCCGCCGCCCGATTCGAATAAGCCTTCATGATTGCTGCCGGATGTAAGGAAATCCCACAGGTCGCCTTCGGGTTCAAGTCCCTGGGCATAATATTTGTAAGGATTAATATGCGCGTTACCGGCATGGTTTTGGAATCCACCAGGGGCATAACCAAAAATCAGTTGAGTGGTAAAATCGGTAGGGTTGAACCATCGGGTATATCCATCGGCATTTTTCATGTAAGTGTCGACGCCGTAGCGCCCGACCCTTAAATTGTCGTAATTCATGTTGTCAGCGCCTTCGCTTATGATTATGGCCATAAGGTCGTACGCCTTGTACTGGTCGATTCCAGGGAACGGATGATAAACCTGGAACTCGACATCGACTCCGAGAAAAGTCGGATCGTCGTCATGGATCACAACGGAACCCAGCGTTATTCCATTCTTGGGACTTATCATCATATTGAGAAATGGAAGAACGTTGACCGTATAAGCAGTCGTCCTGTTCTCGGAAATGTCAAATGTCCCCGATTCGGGATCGAAGTAGACATCGTAGTAACCGAGGATGTATGTATTGCCCGGTTGCTGGCTCTGGATTGTTTGTGTCGTCAGGTCCTGAGGGGAGCCTGTGCTAGGGAGTGTGGGGATACCGTTCCCCCCTGAGCAACTAATTGAAAAAACAATGCAGAATGTTAATACTGCGAAAAGAACTGTCCACCGATTCATGGCAGCCTCCTTGGTTAAATAGGAAGTAGAACTTGCTGTAAAAAAACCTCTGTATATTTAGATACGTTCTCTGAGAATATATCATAAATCAGATAACTATTGAACGAAATACGCGAAAAACCCCGCCTTTTTCGGCATTTCGTATCATGATCAACTCGTTTTCCGCAATGCTTGAAACTACGGGGACACCTTTTTTTGCCTGGCGAGAGGATAGCGTAAGTCAAGAATGTCTCAGGCAAAAATAAGGTGTCCCCGTTTTCGATCAGCCTGTTTATACAGGATAGCAGTGATATAATCCCACCATGCAATGGGAACTGGATAAATCCCAGAGGGAGGCGGTCGAATCTCCCGAGCGCGCGGTGATGGTTGTCGCCGGTCCCGGTACCGGAAAAACCCGGGTGTTGTCTACGCGCGCGGGATGGCTTATCGAGCATGAGAATGTCGATCCGTCGAAAATTCTCGCGATCACCTATACAAATCGCGCCGCCGCGGAAATGAAAAGCCGGCTGCTCTCATTCCATCCTGAAGATGATGGGGAGGCAGTCAGGCCATCAATTGCGTCGGAAGTTACTGTCGCGACATTTCATGCATGGGCGTACCGACTGGTCCGAAAATATTACAAAGCACTCGGATTCACGCGCGAACCGATTGTGTTCGACGATGACGCAAAGGAGCAGGTGCTTCGGAGAATCCTTGCTGAGAAACGTATCCCGGAGGAAGCGGTCCCGATACGCCATCTCAAGCAGCATCTGGACAGGGTCAAGTCGGAAGTCGCATTCCCGTTGATGGACCCGAGATTCGACCCGGAGCACTATGAGATCGTCTCGGATATTTTCTCATCTTATCAGAAGGAACTCGAACTCAGGGAAGTGCTGGATTTTTCCGATATCCTTCTGACCGCGCTACGGCTTCTGTATCTGTACCCGGAAATCAGGAAGGAAATCACGGGATCGATAGAACATCTCTTGATAGATGAATTTCAGGATATAAACCCGGCACAGTATCGCCTTGTGGAAGCCCTCGATAATCCAGATCTCAATCTGTTCGCAGTGGGCGATGAAGACCAGACAATCTATGCGTTCCGCGGATCATCGGGGGTTTTTATCGACAGGTTTGTCGCGGATTTCGGCGCGACAATGATCCCGCTCGGATCGAGCTACAGATGTTCCAACGGAATTTTATTTGCCGCGGGATCGCTGATATCGCGAAACAGCAGATTTTATCAGCGCGCTCCGAATCCGCCGGACGATATCCACGAGAAGCCTCCAATCGGGGTTTTCGAGGTTGAGGATGAGGATGAGGAAGCGAGGGTGGTCTCCAAACTTGTCAAAAGCTGGGTTGATTCGGGAAGCGACTATCGGGAAATCGCGGTGTTATACAGAGTTCACAGCCTCGCCGACACATGCGAAAGTATGCTCATCGATAGTGGGATTCCGACTTTGAGGCTGCTTCCGGAACGGCAGCGAAACGAGATTTCCGGCGATCCGCTTCCGCTTTTACGTTTAGCCGCTATCGATACGGAGTGGGACTGGGATCGCGCGCTTGGGATGCCCAGAGACCGTATCGGAGAACTCGACGACCTTCGCGTGCGTCTCGCAGCCAGAAAAGAAGATATACCTCTGTATCGAATATTGAATCAACCTAC
>JAPKYR010000310.1 GCA_026394215.1 bacterium | reverse complement strand
GGCTACCGGTTCGATCACCATGTCGTATACGAAACAGTCTACTCCGACATCCTTCCCGAATTAAGAATTGAATATCACAATATTGTTGCTGATCTCCTTCTCGCAAACGGCGAAATACTCCCGTTCATATACGACATTGTCTATCACCTTCGACGCGCGGGCGAGGACGAACGGCTTCTGCAAAATCTTCCGATCGCGTTCGGACGCGCTCGATCCGAGTACTCAAACCGTCTCGCGCTCGAACATGCGGAATGGGTATGGGACGCGTACGTGCGCCTCGGTCATCCTGAAAAATTCCGGTTCCTTGTCGCCGACCTTATGGGTGAAAGATCGGAAATAGCTGGAATTCTCGGACGAAGATCCGAGGAACTTACAAGCGCCGAAATCATGCTCGATCTCGCGAACCAACTCGATGATCAGGGACGGAAATCAGTCGCGAACAGGTTTCTTGGTGAATATTTCAGGCATATCTCCGAATGGGAAAAAGCTCTCGAATATTACCAGTCTTCTCTCAACTCATGCCCGTATCAGGACGGTCCGGATTGCGCGTCGATCCTCAGGAACATGGGAGCCGTTCATTACCTGAAAGGTGAGCTGGAGCTCGCGGTCGAGTATTACAACAAGGCTCTCGACGCGCTCGGAAAATCGCCATCGTCAACCGAACTTGTCCTGACTCATAACAACCTTGGCATCAGTCTGAAACGAATGGGGAAACTGGACGAGGCGATCGTGCATTTTGAAACTGCGCAATTTCTGGCCGAACAGGCTGGCGACCTTCACGCCGAAACCTTCCCGCTCGGAAGCCTCGCGCTGATCCATTACGACGCGGGACGTTACGAGAAAGCGCATGAATTTTTCGTCAAACTTTTGAACATCCTTGAGCAAACCGGCGACATGAACTCCCGAGCGAGAACCCTCCTGAACATCGGCAATATTTTCTTCCAGGTCGGTCTCTACGACCAGGCTCAGGAATATTTCCGCGAAAGCCTCAAAGCCCGTCAGAGAATGAACGACCGGCAGGGCGAAGCGATTGTCCTTCATCATCTCGCGCATATCGATTGCGAACGCGGCAATTTCGACGACTGTATCGACAGGCTGACCGAAGCTCTCGTCATACATACTGAAATCGGCGACCATCGCGGCGAAGCAAACGCGCTTGGTGTCCTTGCTAGGTCCAATAATCTCGCCGGGAAATACAAGGTTGCGCTTCAATGCGCCGATAAAGCCCTTGAAATTGCGCGCGAAAATAATTTCGAACAGGCAATGATCGAGCCTGAAATTGAAGGGATGATCGCCCGGCTTAAACTTGGTGTCGATACCGATAAAATCCCCGGTGAAGTCCGCGAGCTTCTTGAAAAAATCGGTATTACTAAATTCGTTGCGCAGGGACCGCGTGCGTTGATGCGCCTTACGGAGCTTCAGAAACTCTGCGGCCTCGATGAAAAAAGCGATGAATGCGCGAATATTGTCCGGGAAATCATCCTGCGAAACCTCAACCAGCTTAAAGACCCCGAATGGTGTGCGGGATACAGGCTCCTGTATCAGGATGTCCTTCAATAGCCCAAACCGGGGACACCTTATTTTTCGTTTTTTGAAAAAAAGGTGTCCACGAAAATACTTAAAACTAATATTGAGTTTCCTTAATGCTTATCTTTTAGTATATTATTCCCAACAGGGACTTCACTATACCTGTTCGACTTTTGTTACGGGTACGGATCCGGATAATCTTACGGAGGATTAAAATGCGAAACCTGCTCACTGGATCTTTCATAATCCTGCTTTTATTAGCCATAACCTGCATCCCCGCCTGCGGAGGGGGAGGCGGAGGTGACGGTGGCGGCGGAGATCTTGTTGCCGATTACGATCTCGAGGGCGAAGAATACCTTGCCGATCCCGACACCCCCATCGACCGATTCTGCAAAATGTTCTCAATTCCGTGGGCTGTTGCTCATTCCGGCATAGGGTGGGATTCATTCCCCTGGCCGTATTTCGGATTCACAGGCGATAAAAATGTCGCAGCCGGACTTGATGTGAAAGTCCTTGTCCAGGGCGCCCCGCTAATCGCTGAGGGAGTCACTAATGGCGATGGCCGCGTAATGTTTTCCCACATTCCGACCGGAATTTTAATCATGGTGATAACCGGCGCCGATGGACATCAATATTATGCCCCAGTGCAAATTTCAGATGGCGTTACAAGTCGCTTCCAGGCGGTTGTGTATACTAATCCCGATACCGGAATCGTCGAACTGACAGGAAAAACCATCCATGACAGCGATGGTGACGGTGAACCCGACGATTCTTTTTCATTTGCCATCTATGGCCGCCCAGTAGACCTGAACACTCAGGGCATGATTATTCTTCATGATGGAACCACGACCAGTGTCGATGATAACGGCGATGGCGACTACACCGATTCCGGCGATAAAACATTCACCGAACCCGACGACGACGGGATATCCTCCGATGAGGGCGACGGCGACGAGGACAACGACGGGATTCTTGATGATGTCGACGAGGATATCGACGGCGACGGCATTCCCAATACCGAAGATCCCGACATCGACGGTGACGGTCTTCCGAACGAGTCCGATCCATATCCCGGCGGAATCACTCCTCTGGACGATTTCGTTCCGCCGTACAAAGACGTCGATGTCCCTTATCCTGGTATATATACCCTTTCCCAGATTGATGATAATGTCGTGGAGGTAATTTTCCCGCGAGCCTACGACGACATGCACGAACCGGTCACTTACAACATTTATTACTCGACCACCCCCCCGATCTATTTCGATTCAGCAGAGGTTCAACGATTCAAACCATTGAATCCAGATACACCGGACGGGCTATACCATGATAATTTGGTGCTCATTTCAAACCAGTATTATTTTATTGCGGTCAGAGCTGAGGATGCCGCTCAACCTCCCAATGAGGATCAGAATACGGCAGAAATAGAAATATATGTAGATCCGAATTACCCGAATTAGATCAGAACCACGCGCGTTAGCAAGTGGTCTACCAAATGACACTTTCATACATGATAGTATTTATGTATATAGATAGATGTGTGGACTATTGTAGAGCACTCGCTTACGCTCGTGCCTCTGATACTCTCTACAACGCCGCGTACTTCTCTACCTGACCCTCATACAGCTTCAGGCTTCCCGCCCAGAAATCCTTCGACCTTACATCGATCCCGAATTTCGCGACCAGATCCGCAACCTTTCCTTCCCCCGTGCTTCTCAGCAGTCCATGATATCGCGGAATGAAACTGTCGCCTTCTTTCTGGTAAATCGCATACATGCCCAGCCCGAACAGAAGCCCGAACGCATACGGATAATTGTAAAAATGCGCACCCGAGGAATAATAATGCGGTTTCAGAAGCCACATGTACGGATGCAGGTGATTTTCGTCTATCCCATCGCCGTACGCTTCTTTCTGCGCTTCGAGCATGATCTCGCACATCTCATCCGCCGACACTTCCGACTTCTCCCTTCGCTTGATAACTTCCGACTCGAAAATAAACCTTGAATAAATATCCACAATTACCTGATTCGCGCCGGTCAACTGATTTTCCAGAATCGACAACTGCTGCTCCGGAGTCGCCTCATTGAGTGCTGCATTGAACACAATCGTCTCGCAGAAGTTTGACGCCGTCTCCGCGATCGTCATCGGTGCGCCCCTTCGCAAAACCGGAAGCCCTTTCTGCTGAAAATTATGATATGCGTGCCCCAGCTCATGCGCGAGAGTTGTCAGCCATTCGAAAGTCCCATCGAAATTGGCGAGAATCCTCGATTCCTCGACCTGTGGCACTCCCATACAGAACGCTCCCCCCCGTTTGCCGTCCCTGGGTCCGACATCTATCCAGTTTTTATCAATCGCCATTCTCGCAAAACCGCCCAATTCCGGCGTGAACTTGTTGAACTGCTCGACGATATAGTCCGATGCTTCCTCGTATGTATATTTCGCTTTCACTTTCCCCATCGGAGCTAACAGATCCCACCACGGTAGCTTATCCTTGCATAGTTTCTTAGCCTTGCTCTTTAAATACTTTCTGAAAGTCGGGAACGAATCCTTCATCGCTTCTAAAAGAGCGTTGAGTGTATCTCTGTCGATCCTGTTATGATCGAGAGCTTCATGGAGAACACCGTCGCGACCCCGCCATTTGGCGAGCGTAATCCCCTGCCCCTTCACGCCGTTCATCGCAAACGCGACCGATTCCTTTATCGATTCCCACCCTTTAAGCTCGACTTCATACGCGCGCTTACGAATATCCTCGTCCGGATCCATCGCAAGATTCCTGATTATAGTCATCGGAAGCTCTTTGACTTCTCCGTCCCTCTCGAACGGCATCTTGAGCTGCGATGTCACTGTGCCCTGCAGTTTTGACATCACGCTTCCCCCCGACAATCCAAGCTCCGCAGCCAAATCCTCAAGTTTTGAATCCATCAGGTATTTCGCCTGCTCGATCCATTCCTCAAGGCCAAGCTTATGTTCTGTTGCGACAGGCGCAAAGTCGAGCATTTTGTAAAAAGTATCCCCGAACGAACCTATCCATGCCTGGAACCGTGTCGCGAGTTTCCTCAGCCGCACTTCCACCATCTCGATTTCGCTCAGCTTTTTCGCGGCTGCGGTGTTGTAGGAATCGGTCGATACGAAGCTGTATACAAACGCTTCCATCGTGCCGAACAGCTTATGAACTTCGTTAAACCTGTTCAGTAGCTCATCAAGAACCTTCGCGGTTCCTTTGAAATCGGTCGGCGGCGTATCGAGCCTTCCGATTTTATTCTGCTCGATAATCGATTCAAGTGTCTCAATTAATCCGGTTACTTTTTCGAAATCCGACTTAAAATCCTCGGCGTCGAATCCCGAATAAACATTCGATAAATCCCATCGCGGGAGTTCTGTTGTGGTTGTCATTTTATTCACTCCAGTGGTTGTTCTATTTTTGGAGAACAGATAATAACACGAACAGGAATTATTTGGAATCCATGGCGATTACGTGTATGATGGTTTTCCTGTATTTTATTTTCCTCCCGCACTGTTTTTATGCCAAACGGCTCAAAACATATGATCGACCTGACAACCGGCCCGACCTTCCGGAACATGATCAGATTCAGCCTCCCGATCATGATCCAGGGATCGTTTCAGATCATCTACAACCTTGTGGACCGCTACTGGGTTGGGAATCTCGGAGCGAGCGCTTTTGGAGCCGTCACCGTCGGGTTTCCCGTATTTTTCTTTATGATCGCGATCGTGTTCGGCATTGCTATCGGCGCGGGAATCATTATAGCCCAGTACAAAGGCGCCGGCGACCGGGCCAGAATCAACCTGACCATCAGGAACTTCCTCGCAATCGGGAGTATCTTCGTTATCATCATCAGTATCGTGTTTATTTTCCTGGCCGATAAAATCCTCATCCTTCTTAATACTCCGGAAGATGTAATGGTGAACGCTTCCATTTACCTGAAATGGATTTTCGGCGGTATGATCTCGTTCTTCTGGTTCAACGCGTCAGCCGGCATTTTGAGAGGACTTGGCGATTCCACTACCCCCACTAAGATCGCTGCGATCAGCACGGTAATTAATGTCATCCTCGATCCCCTTATGATCTATGGCTATTTCGGGATTTTTCCGCGATGGGAAGTCGCCGGAGCCGCCATCGCTACCGTCATCGCGAATATCGTCGCCGCGATTATCATGACAGTTTTCCTGATCAGACAGAAAGACTATGTCAACCTGAACCCGTCCGGTTTCAGATTCGATATTAAAATAATAAAGGAAATTTTCCGCCAGGGCCTCCCCGCAAGCGCTACTATGGCTATGGTCAGCATGAGCATGATGATTTTCATGGGGTTGGTCAATAAATATGGAACTTACGCTCTTGCGGGATATGGAATCGGGATCACACTCGACGCTCTCCTTATGATGCCTGCCCAGACTTTCGGGGCGTCGATGGCGACAATCGCCGGACAGAATATCGGCGCTGGGAAAGTCGACCGTATAAAACAATACCTGACGGACACTATCCGGACCGCCTTTGTCATTTCAATTATCGGCTCCATAGTACTTATCCTCATGGCGCCCGTTATAACAAAGTGGTTTCAGCCAAAACCGGAAGATTATGCTCTCGTTTTCCCGTTCGTTTTAATATATGTAAGGATTATGCCGATCAGATATCTCAGCATGGCTATTTTCTTCCCTGTCAATGGCGCCATCAGAGGCGCCGGGGACGCTGTTACCTCGATGCTGCTGGTCGCGGTAACGCAGCTGATCATAAGAGTACCCTTTGCGTTTATCTTCGTGAATTCATGGGGATATACCGGCATAATTGCCGCGATCGCTTTCGCCTCGATCTTCGGCGCGATCCTCCAGAGTTTCTATTTCAGGTCGAATCGATGGCAGCGTTTTGCGCTCGTGAAAAGAACGCATGATGAATCTTTTGAAGAAGCCATGATCGAGTAATTGGCTTTATTTGCCTGTACCCGGAGCGTGGAAATAAGGCTGATAATACCCGGTAGCTGCTATCTTTTTCGTCCACGAAAAAGTAGCTGCTATCCGGGCAAAAATCATCCGCTGATACCCCTCAATCAGAATTAATACTCGATTTCCGGCTCAAAACATGGTACAAATAACTTTCCGGATTCCGGATATTTATTACTGTAAATCAGTTTCTATCAAACAAAAATTCGTGGGGATTATCAATGAAAATCAAAGAAATTCTTAGCCACTACACTGCGGACAATCCAGGGACAATCGCGAAACTGGAGAGGATGTTCCTGCAGGGACGTCTCGCCGGTTCCGGCAAGATGGTCATCCTTCCGGTCGATCAGGGATTCGAACACGGCCCTGCCAGAAGTTTCGCGCCGAATCCATCCGGCTACGATCCGTTCTACCATCCGCAGCTTGCTCTCGACGCTGGTCTTAGCGCGTATGCCGCCCCGCTTGGATTTATCGAGGCTATCGCGCGCGATTTCGCCGGAAAACTCCCGTTAATTCTCAAACTCAACAACCATGATGTCTTGATGGAGGAAAATAATCCCGTATCAGCAATCACCGGAAGCGTCGACGATGCGTTGCGGCTTGGATGCGTCGCGATCGGATTCACGGTCTATCCGGGCTCCGAATTTCGGGCTGACATGTATGAACAGATTCGTGAGATCGCCGAGGACGCTAAATCCGTCGGTCTCGCGGTCGTTGTCTGGAGCTACCCGAGAGGCCAGGACTTAAGCAAGGAAGGCGAGACGGCAATCGATGTCGGCGCGTATGCGGCTCAGATCGCATGCCAACTCGGCGCCCATATCGCGAAAATTAAATTGCCATCCGACTATATCGAGCAGGACGCCGCCAGGAAAGTTTACGAAGCCCAGAAAATCCCGATCGGCACTATGGCTGAAAGGGTCCGGCACATCATGCAGGCCGCGTTCGATGGAAAACGCATCGTCATTTTCTCGGGTGGCGCGAAAGCCGGCGACGAGAGCGTATTCGAGGCTGCGCGCGCGATAAAGGAAGGCGGCGGTTTCGGCTCCATTATCGGCAGAAACGTCTTCCAGCGCCCGCGTGCCGAGGCATTAAAACTCCTCGACAAAATAATCGAGATTTATAAAAGCTGAAATCAACCCTTTTAATACTGCAAATTTACCAGACGCTTCCAAAGCGTCTTTTTTTGCGCACATAACGTCTATGGATGATATTTTCTAAATTTTTCAGCATAGGTTGTAATTTCCCCCGCTTGTTTCCCACCCCTATTATGACTTATCAGGGACATTCAATGTGGTTACAGGCAACCCCCGAAAGGTATGCCTGTCATAACAATATCTGGTGGCAATTCAATCCCTGGAGGACAAAATGAAACGCACACTGACTGTAGTTATCCTGATCATTGCCCTTTCCACGCAGCCATTTATGACCGGCTGCTCCCAGAATGGTGGCGACCCGACCGGTCCCGCTATCTTTGTGGCCGCGGTTCTAATCGCGGGAATCGCGTTCGGAGGCTGGTTCCATCACGACCACAACGATCTTTTCCCACCCCTCAAATACGACATGTTGACGGGATGGGATTCCGGATTCGTTTCAGGCTCAATCCTTGGACCCGGAGTATACGACTGGTACCGTACCGAAACCCTCAGACCCGGCGACAGAATCAAAATCTGGTCCGAAAGCGAGATCGGCGTCCGGGCAAACCTGATTGATGAAGCCGGACGAACCTACCCTACAACAAACACCGAAATCGGTTCGAATTTCGTGTTGGAAGTCCAGGCGACAAACACCGGTTCCTTCTATTTACAGGTATTCGGACATCCCGACTCCACCGCCCAGGGCCCATACAAAGTATATTACCAGTATACGCTTGGAGGATACGGCCAATAACCGTAAAATCCAGTCTGATCGAATCAGACCTGATATGAAAGATAAAAATACATTTACTGCCCATCGCTGGGCAGTATTTTCCGTTTTATTAGTCGTCAGTATTGTACAACTTCTGGCCATTAAACCTGTGCAAACCGATGCGCTTTCCGATACTCAAGTCTACCCGCCATTCACACTTCCTGAAGTCTCTTACTGGGCATATCAGCTTCAGGGAATTACTGAACCGCACGCCGTTGACCGTCTCGCGGAATCGCGCTACGACCTTCTCGTCCTCGAACCAACACGCACCGACTGGTCGTCGGATGATCGCGAGTTTGATACTCACGCGATGGTCGAGCGCTTAAAATCAACTCCTGCAAGCGACGGCGAGCATCGCAAACTGGTCCTTGCCTACCTCGACATCGGCGAAGCTGAGGATTGGCGATGGTACTGGACGTGGTCTATCAAATGGGATTCCGGAGATCCGATGCCCGACGACTGGCCGGATTTTATTCTCGCGCGCGACCCCGACGGCTGGGAGGGCGACTACCCGGTCGCGAACTGGAACCCGGACTGGCAGGACATCATCATCTACGGTGAAAATCAGGACTCCGATCCCTACGGAGATTATTCGAGCGCGATGGATGAAATCATCGCGGATGGTTTCGACGGGGTTTACCTCGACTGGGTAGAGGGTTATGAAAATTCCGACATTATTCGTGATGCGAGATCCGACAATGTGGACCCGGTAACCGAAATGGTGGAATTCATCCGGAAAATCAGGGACTACGCGATATCCCGCAATCCGGATTTTCTAATCGTCCAGCAGAACGCCGCAACGCTTATCGACGGCCATCCGGAAATCACGGAAATTATCGACGGGATCGCGCAGGAGGGAGTCTGGTTTACGGGCGACGCCGCCGACTCATGGAACGACAGGAACGGCTACGACTTGATTACCGATCCCGACCTGTCCCGCGAATATATCGACTGGCTCAATCTTTACAGAGCAAACGGCGTTACGGTTTTTGTCTGCGAGTATGCGGTCGATTTCGCGGATGAAGCGTATGATCGGGCGTGCGAGAATGGCTTTATCCCGTACGTCACACGCACCCCACTGGACCGCCTCACCACAACCCCTCCACCGGGTTTGGATTAGCCCTACCCCGCGAGTGCGGCCTGCAACTCTTCCCTCGTCAGGAAATTCTGATACTCTTCGCAACTTCTCAAAAGCTCCGCATGCGTCCCCTTCCCGACTATCTTCCCCTCATCAAGTACATAAATTACGTCTGCCTGACGCGCGGTCGCGAGACGATGTGTGACAATCAGGCACGATGCGTCGGGCGACTTCTCCGCGAACATCTGCCAGAACCGCCTCTCGTTTTCAGCGTCCAGCGCCGATGTGCAATCGTCCATCAGCAATATATCGGGCTTTCCGGCAAGCGCGCGCGCGATCGCAAGACGCTGTTTCTGCCCGCCCGACACTGTCAGCCCTTTCTGACCAAGTACCTCTTCAAGTCCTTTCGGCAGCTTTTCCATTTCTCCCAGAACCTGCGCCATATCCAGCGCTTCGCGGACTTCAGATTCGCCGATCTCGCGACCGAACCTGACATTCTCCGCCACAGTCTCGCTGAACAAAGTCGATTCCTGTGGTATATATCCGAACTTTTTCCGTAGCCCATTAATTTCATAATCCATAATGGGCTTGTCGTTTATATATACTTCGCCTTCCGACGGCTGAATCAATCCTGCCGCGATTTTTATCAGAGTCGACTTCCCGCTCCCAACCGACCCGACAACCGCGGCCTTCTCACCGCGTTTTATCGTCAGATTTATTCCGCTTAACGACAATGGAGAATCAGCCTCGAATTTAAAATCGACATTTTTCAGTTCTATCAATTTCAACTTATCGATAGCCAAGGTCCCTTTCAGCCGATCTTCCGTGCCGCCGGGAGTATTTTCAATCTCGTTTTCGCGGTCGATACATGCAAATGCCTGTCTCGAAGTGACAAACAGTTGCGGGATATCCATCAGGGGCTGCATGAGCAATTGGAGATATATATAGAATGCATACAGAACGCCGATACTAAGTGTCCCATGGACGACCATTATGCCGCCTGCAATGAGCACTATTACCTGTCCGAGATTCTGTACCCATCCATACAGGTTCATCAACCCGATCCATAATTTTCTGAGCCTCATTTCTGTCTCGATCCGCCTGTCGAGAAGTTTGCGGAATTCAACAGTCTGATTTGTCTCCGACCTGAACGCCTTGACTATCCTGACCCCGCTGAACGCCGATTCCAGCGCGTCATTCGTATCGGATATCACCTGCTGGTTTGCAAGTGCAGCTTTTGTAATCGCCATCCTGACGAAGTAAAAAAGCGTGAGAATAATCGGAAGCGGGGTAATCACCAGAAGCGTCAATTTCCAATTCAGGAAGAGCATAAAACTTATGCAGAATACGAATTTGCTGCTCGATTCCAGCGCGCGGAAAATTCCGGAGCACGAAAACCACGCGATCTTCCCGAAACTATCGATATCATCCGTCAGACGCGTGACCAGGTCGCCGGTCCGTAATTTCTGGAAAAATTTATGGCCCTTTGTGATAATCAGGCAGAAATAATGCTGCCTCACATCCATCGCGATCTTAGAGTTAAGAAGCGCCCTGAATCCCGGGAACAGACTTGTGATGGTGCGGCCGATTCCGATAATGACGAAAATCCAGATTGCTTTCCATATGACAGTATTCGCAGCCTCAGGCGTCGCTTTCGCCAGGGAATTTTCCAGGAAGTCGATCACGTACCTGAACACAAGCGGAAATGCAAGCGCGACTCCGCTAGACAGTATCGTCAACGCGATCAATACCCATAGCCAAGCCATATGCGGCTGCCAGAAATCGTAAATCCATTTCAAATGTACATCGCGGAGAAAATATCTTTTTAAAGCCGGGTAAAAAATAAATACAACGCAAAGGAAAACAGACTCGCCAAGAAAGAAATAAAATATCAGCGCAGGCCTGTACATTTCATGGAATTGACTCCACGTAGCCCATGCCGCGAATCCGATTGCTATTAACGATGTAACAATCAAACCTATCAGAAAACGTAATATCCCTTTCAGAATACTCATGACGCCTGCCCCCTGATTGCCGTCGGCTCCCCGTTAAATTCCTGGAACTGAAGCGCGTGAAGTTTCGCGTAGATTCCGTCCAGATCGAGAAGTTCCTCATGATTCCCGCTCTCGACTACTTCACCCGAATGAATCACGAGAATCCTGTCGGCATTTATAATCGTGCTTAACCTGTGCGCAACAATTACCGCCGTTCTCCCTTCAAGAAGGCGATCCAGCGCTTCCTGAACCAGACGTTCAGTATAAGGATCGACAGAGCTTGTCGCCTCATCGAGCACAAGTATCGGAGGATCGTGCGCGAGCGCCCTCGCGAAACTTATAAGCTGCCTTTCTCCGACTGATAAATTCGCCCCTTTCTCGGCAAGTACGCCCTTGTAATCGTTCGGTAATTTTTTAATTATTCCATCGGCTCTCGTGATCTGGCAGACGCTCTCGATCCTCTCCTGCGTAATCGAACTGTCGAAAACACGAAGGTTGTCTACAACGGTTCCCGGGAACAGATATATATCCTGTAAAACGAGGCCAAGAAACCTGCGCCATGCATCGATTGGAAAATCGCGAATGTCCCGTCCGTCCACAGTAATCCGGCCTTTCTGCGGATCGTAAAATCTCAAAAGCAGATTAATAATTGTGCTCTTCCCGCCGCCCGACGATCCCACAAACGCGATCTTCTGCTTCTTCGGAATCACAAAACTGACGTTTCTCAGGATCCAGTTATCTTTCTCGTACGCAAACCACACATTTTCGAACTTGATCTCATGCTCGAATGCAAGTTCCTCTTTCGGAGAGGGGCCGTCCTTCACATTGGGCTCTGTCTCAAGAATCCCGAAAACCCTCTCGATACTGATCAGGCTTTTCTGTATGAAATTCAGTTGTTCCGAAAGCTGCATTATCGGCTGGAACATCTTGCGGATGTACTCGAAAAACGCGATCATGATCCCTATCGATAACGTCCCCTTGAACACTTGCGGAATCCCGACAAGCAGTACTATGATGATCGCGATGATTTCGCCAAACAGAAACGCGCCCCAGAAACTGTACTCAAAAAACATCGCCGGCACTTCAACCCTGAACTTGCCCATGTTCACATCATGCATGCGTTTGCGTGCGCGATCCTGATAATTAAACTGCTGTATGACCTCTATCCCCTGCACATATTCCGCGACATAACCGATCACAATCGCCGTCTGCGCGCGCCATTCGCGCCAGTATGGACGCATTCTGATCACGTACATCGTCGCAGCCGCGAACAGAAATGGCACAAGGCAAAGTACCCAGAGTCCTATACGGTAATCGTAATACAGCATCATGACAAAAATGCCGATGAACAGAAGTAAGTTTCTGGTCACATTGACCGTGACGTCCCCGAACAGCTCCTTGAATGTCTCTGCGTCGCTTTCCACCCGGCTTAGAAGTTTTCCGGGAGGATTTTCATTATGGAATTCCAGCCCGAGTCTGAGGATATGCTTGAACATCCGTTCCTTCAGATCTGCTATCACGTTTATGCCTAACCTGAATAGTGTAATCGCCTGGGCATATCCTACAGCGGCGGCGACTCCGATAATTAGAACGAATATTAACGCCGTGCGGACAATCCCGCTTGTGTCGCCGGTCTGAAGCGCTTCAGGAATCCTTTTATCGATTATAAGCTGAAGAACGATCGGCCCTGACAGTTCCGCCGCCGTGATCGGGATAAGGAGAATTAACCCCATCGTCAGGAATTTCATGTGTTTCCTGAACAACAGGACGACTTTCGGGAGTAATTCCCGAACTGTCTGACGGCGTACGCCTTCCTCGGTTTCTTCAATATGCCACCACATCTGGCCGCTTTATCACCTTACAACGGGCATCAAGCCCATTTGAATATGTCGAATGTATTATACTCCAATCTGTAATAAAATAGTTGAAATCGGACACTAAATCCCTCGAAAAGGTGAATCTTTCAACTACTTCATTTACAGACAGAAAAATGCACGGTCTGCCCGTGCTTTAAGATCACGATAATAACTCTATTCCGGAAAAAAAACTATCCCCAGATCTTTTTCTCGATCATATGCTCGTCAAGCTTATCCGTCATCCTTAAATAAAATTCGGCGCACTGAAGAAACGCTTCCATCGGCGCCGCTCCGACAATTTCGCAGCCATCTATCTCAATCCCATATCTAGCGGCTTCAAATTTTATTGTTTCCACGACCCGGTATATAGGATTCTTTTTATAGTCGAGAATATTCATACTTACCTGCGCGAGGCCCCTGTCCTCCAGCATAAAGCCCATACCCTGAACGGATTCAAAACCACCGGAGCTTCCTCGTACCGCCTTCGCGATTTCCTTGGCAATTTCAACATTATTCGTGCGAAGATTCACATTGAATGCGATAAGAAATGGCCGGATCCCGATCGCCGTACATCCGGCAGTCTCATGGACTACATCGGGTCCGAAATCGGGTTTCCATTCCGGAAGTTTAATTTTTTTCGGAAAACCCTCGAACTCCCCCTCCCTGAGATCGGGAAGCTTGACGCGATTGTCCTGTTTCGCAGATTCGTAATAGAGATAAGTGGGTATGTTAAAAGTCTCGGCGAATTCCTTCGCGAACTTCTCAACCCGGCTTTTCAATTCCTTTTTCTTTATCCCGCTGACCGGAATGAACGGCGCGACATCGACCGCGCCCATCCTTTTATGCTCGCCCCGATGGTGTCTTAAATCGATTTTCGCGACAGCCACCCTCGAAGCTTCCATCACGCCCTTCATCACAGGTTCAACTTCCCCAGCCAGAGTCAGAACCATGCGGTTGTGATCCTTATCGGACTGGACGTCGAGGATTTTTACTCCTTCCACCGCCCCGGCTGCATCGCTGATTTCCTTTATCAGTTCCTCGTTTCGGCCCTCAGAAAAATTCGGAACAGCTTCGACAGTCGCCATTGTATTTCCTCCAGGATTTTTTACAGTCGGGATTTTTCAGTTCCCATCCTGTTTTCGGATGTGGGAGTATAACATAAAAATAAAAATTTGTGGCATGCGCTTCCAGCGGTTGATTCCCCTAAAACACGAAACGGACGGTGTAGTCACATCGTCCGCTCCTTGTATTACCACATCGTGAGGAGGTTTCTGCTGATTGAGACCTGTCCCCCTCTCCTCCGGTTCACTATTTTTCCGATTAAATGCAAAATTCTCCAAAAAAAAGTATGATACGTGGCATGCGCATCTTGCGCATGATTAATCGTGTCATGTGCATCCTG
Source organism: bacterium (assembly GCA_026394215.1). Taxonomy (GTDB): domain Bacteria; phylum JAJVIF01; class JAJVIF01; order JAPKYR01; family JAPKYR01; genus JAPKYR01. The sequence continues at coordinate 4,392 of JAPKYR010000310.1, read as the reverse complement.
CACATGAAAAAATTCTTTATAGACGCGTGACCCACCATGCCAGACAGACTTCCCCCAAAATATTCCTTAGGCGAATGGACCCTCCACGCCATCTCCGACGGGCTCTACCGCCTCGATGGCGGTGCGATGTTCGGCACCATCCCCAAAGTCCTGTGGGATAAAGTAAAACCCGCCGACGAACGCAACCGTATCGACATGTGCCTCTCATGCCTTCTCGCCACCAGAAAAAATCAGGCCATCCTGATCGAAGCGGGTATCGGCAACAAAAATCCAGAAAAATTCGAGTTCATCTACGGGGTCGATCATATTTCCTCAATCGATGAAGAACTTGCCCGGCTCGGCATGAAACCGTCCGATATCAACCACGTCATCCTGTCCCATCTTCATTTCGACCATGCCGGATCGCTCACAATTCTGAATGACAAAAATGAACCTGTCCCGCATTTTCCGAATGCGAGGCATCACGTCCATGCTATCGAATGGGAAACCGCTTTGAATCCCAATCTCAGAAATCGCGCAAGCTATGTCACCCGCGACTGGATGCCTGTCTATGAAGCTGGATTGATGGATATCCATGGTGAGGAAGACGAATACGAACCGGTACCCGGTATCAGAGTCGACCTTGTCGGCGGACATACGCCCGGCCAATGCACCATTCGCATCGAACCGTTCGAGAGCGGCAAAGTCACTGTCTTCGTCGGCGACGTCATCCCGACCGGAGCGCACGTGCCGATCCCATGGATCATGGGCTATGATCTCGAACCGATGAAACAGGTAGAGATCAAGGAACTTCTTTTGTCTCAGTGGATGGACGAAAACGCCCTGATTGTTTTCCCGCATGAAACACGGTACCCGTGGGCTTATGTCGGCAAAGACGACAAAGGTAATTATTTCGCGAAGCCACTCGATGAAGGCTGGCTCGAACCCCTCCGCCGCGTCCAATGGCCGACGCTGCCATAAAGGATTTGAATGGGTATAGACATATGTAGTTGCAGGCCGGCATCAACACCCGCCGATTAAAATTAAATATATGTGAGCTTATGATTTATATTTCATCTATCCATGAATAATCGTCTTCACTCCAGTTTTGAAATTTTTCATTTATTTCATTCATTATTTCTTCGAACAGTTGCGGGTCCCGGCGCGAGATGGAGTCGCAAATACTTATTACGATATTCATGATATCGTAATTCTGCCCCAGCTTGAGATAGAAGGCAGTTTCGTCTTTGATCGCCCGGACCAGCAATCTGAGCGATTCAAGCTGGCATTTTACCGCCTCGTTGGAAAACTCGTCAGGATGATACCTGACATGATTCCTGAGGCGGCCTAGCTGGCGCCTGACTTTTGTAAACTCCTTTTCAAGCGCTAGGACCCGTTTCTAGTACAGCAAAAAATCCATTGAGGTCCTCCCTGCAGGGGGTAATAAATTTTACCTCTGAGGAAAATATATCATGATGTTGCTATTTTGTCAAGAGTGGGCAATGGATTTAAGGGGTTTTTTATTCTATGGCACCCATAAGCCTTCGCTAAAGCTATGGCTTATGAAAAGCCTTCGCTAAAGCTATGGCTTATGAAAAGCCTTCGCAAAAGCTATGGCTTATGAAAAGCCTTCGCAAAAGCTATGGCTTATTCAATTTGCAGCCCGGCAAACCATTTGCCGGGAATTATTATTTATGGATTAATTACCCGAGCAATGGGTGCCCGGGCTACATATTGCTCCAAATGAAAGAGGGACAACTGAAACATAAATATTCCGTATTGATGACTATTTGAAGCCCCTCTTTGCTATTCACCATCATCCGATCCGGGTAATGTCTTGGGAGTTTCCAGGGTTTCGTCGGGACGTTGGGGGATTTTGTGGATGGGTGCCGAGAGATCGCCCTGTGGGATGTTCGCTTGTGCGGGTTCAGGCATTGGAATATCAGGACGGGATGGTCTTGGGTCCATTCCGGAAAGGTGCGGAGGAAGTTTGCCGTCGATGATCGGTAATTGGCCGGGTATGCCGTGGATTGGCGAACTCACTCGCTCTCCGCCTCCGGGTTGTGGTATGTCGATTTCCGGTTGAAGGAACATATCCTTCGGGTCGGGGGGTTCGGTGAAGATCGTGGCTGTGAAAACGAACTTACCGCCATTTTCCCAGTCGGCGAACTCGAATTTCGGTTGGACGACCGGGCTGATGTCAGAGCCTTTTAAAGCTTCTTCCAGTGCTTTCGACGCTACATATTCCCGCATGTCCTTGTAGTATTTGTCCCTGCCGATTTTCCCGATACAGACATTGAGAGGGGCACAACCTTGCTGTCGTACTCAGCTTTGATGGTATATGCGTCACCCCAACTGAGGACGATAGTCGCAAGGTGAGATATGTCGGTGAGTTTTTGTATGCTTTTTGTGAATTGCATTGTATTTTGTTTAATTCTATAAACACCAAAATTACATAATTGGCGTATTGCTAATTATTTTTATGAAGGTGTTAAAATCAATCAATTCGTCTACAAATTATTTGCTGTCCCATAATGGAGTTCCCTTTATGATTGCTACAAAGTTTCAGTAATTTTGAGATCCACTCAATGAGTATTGGAAATATTATCTGCATAAATCTCTCTTAGTGAATCAGCAGCCTCTTCAACAAATTTGCTGGCGTAGAAAAACGTTCCATTTTTCGTTGTTATCACTATTACTTTGCTCAAGTAGGGTAAAATGAATCCCCCAACCTTGTCTTTATTCTTCTTTTTATGTAGCAATTCGATTTTCTGTATCTTAGTGATTTTATCTTTTACATTATCAATTAAAGTTACATTGACAGAAATTATGTCATTTGTCGCAATATTATTACGCCACAATCCAAAAGCCCCATGCCTAATAAAGATACCCCATTTAGAAATATCGAAATGCAAGTACTGACCATTGGCGAATGCAAGAAGGCCACATGATATCACAACGACAGAAATAATCGCAATAAGTATATCACTAAATATACTTGTTGGAATACTGTTTCCCCAACGCATTATGATAAGAGTTAAGATTATTGATGCTATTCCTATAAATTCTGAATAAATTAAATTAATTTTATTAGCATCCGTAAAATTACGATGTGAATCCATAATGTCTCTCCTTGTTAAGGCGCATATGAAAAACATATCAGAATAACCCACTACAAGGGCAACTTGAGAATCCGAAGCATTCTAAACCTTCATGAAATTCCCTATCTGAATGGCAGCAAAGTTGCGCATCGTATGCTTGTTCAATTATTAGCTCAGGATCAGTGCCTGGAGGATTTTTCATAGTCTCTTCTGCTTCCTCACATTCAATAAAACAACCAGAGGCTATTAGTTCCCGGCACATACCATTTGCAGCATCTATCAAGCAATTTTGATAAGCAATATAAAAGTCAAAGAACTTACATACTAGGGAGAGTCTACATGAATTGATCCAAAACATATCTTCAGCACGTTGTTCTAAAGCAACGGCAATACAAGTCGCTAAGGCTATCGCAGCCACAGCTGTTATAATATGGAATCCAGGAACAAAAAGTCCCACTAAAAAGGAAATGCCTGCGCCGAAACCAAATATTAACAAACATTTCTTGATAGCGTTTATTAGTTTTAGTGTCGAAGCGTCTTCAGCTTTAGAAAGCTCCTGAGAACACGAAGCGAGTAGAGCTCTTTCTTCATCGTACACTTTCTCACATACAGCAATCTTTGCTAAATAATTGGCTTTAGCAGTTTCCCATACTTCATCACATCTTGGACTTAGAAGTCCATCACTGTCACTTAGAATGACTGGTGAATTTGAGCTATATCTATATGCATTTAAAACAATTGGGTTTGGCCTTGAGTATTTAACAAGTCGAACATCCCCCCCCACCAACAACGGCTCCCTTTGCAAAAATATCCCCAGATACGGCAGATAGTGCCTGTGATCCGTATGCACGAGTGCCTGGTTTTCGTTCGACTCGTCCCCGTAACCCTCGACCCGGCACGAGATGTACCGCATATAGTGCGTGTCGGTCATGTCGGAGATCGACCCGAGCGAGTCGCCGTACGCGTCCGTAAGCCCGTCGCGGTCGACCGTGACATTGTACTCGCCCGCGCTCCAACCCAGGGTCACCGCCGCGCGCACCGTGCCCTGCTCGTCCTTGATCAGGTAGCTCTCGACATCCGGATTCGCGTCAAAATCAATATCCTTAAGATACCCCGTCTGCCCGCGGTACAGGTCGTACGAAATCGCGCGCGCGTAATTGGTCGTGAAAGGCGGGACAGTGGTTGAAGTCTCGTTCCAAATCTGCACAAGCTTCCGCCCGTCGTGATAGAACGCCTGTTTGTGCGCGGTCGAAGCGATGGTCCACGTTTTCTCTCTAATGCGCCCGATCGCGTCCCAGTACAGCGTCCGCAC
>JAPKYR010000233.1 GCA_026394215.1 bacterium | reverse complement strand
TATTACTTTTTCCAGAAACAACCCCTTTGGATCGGCGTTATACTTCACGCTTCCCTTATCGGGATTTTTCAGGGCTTTTCTAACAGCGCCAGGATGCTCGCGACCCTGGACAACCGCTATCATCAAACCCGCCATACGCCTCACCATCTGGTACAAAAACCCCGATCCGATAAACCTGATTTCAATCAACTGTCCGTTGCAGCTGACTTGCACTCGGGAAATCCTCTTTGCGGGATTCTCCCCGTCCTCAAGCCTCGGCGAAAAACTCCGGTAGTCATGCTCCCCCTCGAATTCGGAAGCCAGTTTCGCCAGAAGGTCGAGATCAAACGGCTTATGCTCCTCGATAAACAGAACATAGTGCCGGAACGTCGGCGGAAGTTCCTTCGCCCTCAATATCCTGTACAGGTACACCTTCGCGACGGCTGAGTACCTTGGATGAAATCCGAAATCCGCTTCCCGGACATCCGTCAATCGTAAATCTCCAGGCAAGAGCGAATTCATCCCCTTGTAAATCTCCTCGACCGTCCTCGGCGCGCTTGTCCGGAACGAAATCACCTGCCCGGTAGAGTGAACCCCGGCATCGGTCCGCGACGCCATCTTCACCCTCACCGGATGCGCGAGAATCTTCGATAGAGCCTTATTCAGTTCGCTCGCAACCGTACGGTCGCTTGCCTGAAGCTGGCTTCCCGAAAATCCGCTGCCGTCATAGGCGACTGTCGCCCTGATATTTCGGAGCAATGGTCGGTTCAAAGTTTCAATGTTCGTGTTCTCGCCCATTTATCATCCCCTGGAATTTCCCGGTTCATGGGTTTAACCGGAAAGGGGTGCTATTCGCTCAGGTTAAACGTGACAACGGCAATTTCCGCGCCGTCGCCGCGACGTTTTCCGGCATTGATAACGCTGACTTCGCCGCCGGGACCCGAAGATAATTTCGGGACAATTTCAGCGGTGAGTTTTCTAATCAATACCCGGCTGTCGATCTGCTTCCGAATTTGACGAAGGCTGGATACATCGCCCTTTCGCGCAAGACCCACAATTTTCTGCATGAATTTCGCGAGCGCCTTCGCCTTGGCTTTCGATGTCATTATTTCCCCGTGCTCGATCAGGCTTTTTGACAGGCCTTTTAAAAGCGCCATCCTCTGATCGGTTGGATGGGATAATTTTTTATGTCCGTGAAGATGTCTCATTTTATACACGCCCTTTCAGGGGGCTCTCTTTTTCTAATCTGCCGATTCCGTTTGCCTCTGCCTTCTCGACCTTCTGCGGCGGGTGGATCCGGTCGGAAGCTCGAGCCCTAATTGCTCCAGCTTCTCCCTGATTTCCCTTAACGATTTCTCGCCGAAATTCCTGATCTCCAACAGTTCCGATTCCGGCGTATCAAGAAGCTCGCCGATTGTCTGGACGCCCATTTTCCTCAGGCAGTTCGCCGGTCGGATCGGAAGGTCCAGAGTTTCAACGGATTGAGCAAGAACACCTTCGGCCTGCGACGGCGTCTCTCTGGAGAATTCGTACGAATCCGCATCAGCCGGGAACTTCGCGAACAGCTTGTAGTAGCTGGTCAGAATATTAGCGGCTTCGCTCAGCGCCTCTTTCGGAGTAACCGACCCGTTGGTTTTTACTTCTATAGTAAGTTTGTCAAGTTCCGTATCCTGTCCGACGCGTGTGTTCCCGACTATGAAATTCGCCCTTAAAACCGGCGAGTACTTCGAATCCATAAGAATCACTCCGAGCGGCGGACGTGTCGTGTCGCCCCATTTCGGATTGAGCGTCGCGACAGTGTGCTTCTCGCTGGGAACATATCCGACCCCTCTCGACACGCCGATCTCAACCTTCAAAGTAGCTTTCGATTCGGTTAATGTCGCGAGATGCGCGGTCGGATTCAGAATTTCAACGTCCGGATTCGGCTTGATATCCTTCGCCGTGATTTCCCCGATCCCGCTCGCATCGAGGTTGAGGATCGCGTAATTGTCGGTACCCTTCAAATGGACCTGGAGGGCTTTGAAATTCAGGAGAAGCTCGATACCGTCCTCTCGAATCCCCGGGACGGCTGAATACTCGTGAAGCGTCCGCTCAAACTTGATATAACTCACAGCGCTTCCGGTAATCGAGGAGATAAGGACTCTCCTTATCGTATTTCCAAGCGTCGTGCCATACCCCTCGGCAAGAGGAGTGATAACAAACCGCGAGAAATTCTCCTCGGTCTCGTCAGGCTCTTCAGTAATAGTTGGCCTGACCTGGTTCAGTCGATCGATCAATTCGACGTCGCGGTCGAATCCGATGACATCCCCGGTCTCAGAGTCCTGTACTGTAATATTGGCCATAAAGACTTCGTCCCTCCTGTTCCATTATCGGGAATAAAACTCGACTATCAGGTTAACCTGGATCTGGTGATCGAACTGCCCCTTCTGGGGAGCATGTTTAAAGACTCCATTCAGTCTGGAGAAATCCATCTCGATCCAGGGGTATGTGCAATCTTCCGGTTTAAGGTTTAAGACTTCCTGGAACGGCGCGGCTTTAACTTTCTGCGGTTTCACATTGACCTTATCCCCATCCCTGAGCTGATAACTCGGAATATCGGCGATCCTTCCGTTAACATAAAAATGGCCATGGCAGACAAGCTGTCTGGCCTGTGCCCGGCTCACCGCGAACCCCATTCTGTATATCGTGTTATCCAGACGCCGTTCGAGCAATTCGATAAGTTGATCGCCGGTAATACCCTTCTTTCGCGTAGCAGCTTTGTAGTAATTCCTGAACTGCCGTTCGCCAACACCGTACATCCTCTTAGCTTTCTGTTTTTCACGAAGCTGAGTGTTATAGTCGGACGCCGTCCGCCTGCGGCCAAAACGCTGCCCGCCGGGAGGATGCGGGTTGCGCCCCTCCTCCATCGAGCATTTCGGGCTGAAGCATCTCTGGCCCTTCAGAAATAATTTACTTCCTTCACGTCGACAATGACGGCAAACTGGTCCAGTATAACGAGCCACTTTTTTTTAATCTCCTCAATATTAATCAGACTCGACGCCGCTTTCGCGGGCGGCATCCATTATGCGGAACCGGGGATATATCCTTCACGATTCCAAGTTCCAATCCGCTCGACATCAACGCCCGGATCGCCGCCTCGCGGCCGCTTCCCGGACCTTTTGTATATACATCGATTCGGCGCATGCCGAGATCCTGCGCTATTCTCGCGCAATCCCTCGACGCCTGCGTCGCTGCGAACGGTGTGCTTTTTCGCGATCCCTTGAATCCTTTCGAACCCCCGGATGACCACGTCAGCGTGTTTCCTTCCTGGTCCGAAATTGTTATGATCGTGTTGTTGAACGTGGATTTAATATGCGCCACACCATGAGGTATGTTCTTCTTCGCGCGACGCTTTCCTCCAGTTCTTGGTCCTCTACGTTTACCCATGTCTTGATCCTGTCAATTACTTGATCGTTTTTCTCTTTCCGGAGACCGTCTTCTTCGGACCCTTCCTGATCCTTGCGTTGGTCCTGGTCCTCTGGCCTCGCACGGGTAATCCGCGGCGATGCCTCAGACCCTGCCAGCAGCCGATCTCCATCTTTCTTTTGATATTTTCCACCGTCTGGCGCCTGAGATCGCCTTCGACCGTGTAGTTCCGCTCGATTTCCTCGCGGATCTTCACGACTTCGTCCTCAGATAAATCCTGCGCTTTCTTGCCGGGATCAACTCCCGCTTTCGCAAGAACCTTCAGGGCAGTCGTCGGTCCGATTCCGTAAACGTACCTGAGTGCGATCTCTACTCGCTTTCGGTTCGGTATGTCTATTCCAGCTATTCGAGGCACTTGCCACGACTCCTTCTATCACCCTTGCGTCTGCTTGTGACGGGGATTCTCGCAAATCACCATTACTTTTCCGTGACGTTTGATGATCTTGCATTTATTACAGATTTTTTTCACGCTCGCTCGGACTTTCATATTACTTCTTTCCTTCCGGGCCTATTTCAACCGCCATACGATCCGACCCCTTTTTAAATCGTAAGGACTCAATTCCACCTTTACTTTATCCCCCAACGCGATCCTGATAAAACTCATCCTTATCTTTCCCGATATGTGCGCCAGTACTTCATACTCTTTCTTCTCAAGCTTCACTTTTACTTTAAACATACCGTTGGGCAAAGCCTGGATAATTTCTCCTTCGACTTCTATCGCATCATCTTTCGGCATATCAGGCTGTACAGCCGCATTTGACCGCTTTAAGCGCGGCCATCGTACGTTCTGTACCCTCCTCGACTGTTCCGGCGCCATCCACCCTTACTAATAATCCTTTCTTTCCGTAATATTCGGCAATCGGGGCTGTGGATTCCTTGTAAACCTTGAATCTGTTCCTCACCGATTCTTCATTGTCATCGGCTCTCTGTATAAGTATAAGCTCCCCGCCGCATTTATCGCATATCCCCTCAACTTTCGGCTTCAATGTCAGTATGTTATAAACGGCTTTACAACTTCCGCAGATCCGTCTCGACGTCAGCCTCTGAAGCAGAAGTCCCTCGGGCACCTCGAAAAATACGACCCGCTCGACTATTTCCTTTCCGCTCCGACCCATCGCGCTCAACGCTTTTGCCTGCTGAAGCGATCTTGGAAAACCGTCCAGAAGCCATCCGTCCTTAACATCGGGTTGTCCGAGACGATCGGCAATCAGCCTGATTATAAGCTCGTCCGGGACAAGGTCTCCGCGATCCACATACGATTTCGCTTCCAGCCCAAGTTCGGTCTGATTCTTGATATTGTCGCGGATAATACTGCCCGTATCGATATGCCTGATACCGAGCAGCTCCGATACTTTGGCCGCCTGGGTTCCCTTACCGGCTCCCGGAGGGCCAAACAGCAGTAATCTTTTTACGTAATCTTTCATTTCCATGTTCATCTGCAGTCCCGCACCGTTACGAGACGCAAACGATCTATTATATCAGTATGTATATCGTTTCACAAGGACAATATTTTTTATAATTAAAATCAAAATCAATCCGTTATCCAAGCGCGCTCTCGTATTTCAGCATTGTCAGACGCGCATCGAGCTCCCTTACCGTATCAAGCGCCACGCCGACCATGATCAGAATACTCGTCCCTCCGATCAGATTCAGGGTATGCATGTTCTTGAAGACGTAGTAATAAAGCACGCTTGGAATTACTGCCACACCAGCAAGATATAAAGCCCCAAGGAAAGTGGTTCGTTCGAGAATCCTGCTGATATAGGCCTCGGTTCTCGCACCCGGTCGCACACCCTGGATATATCCGCCGTTTTTCTTCAAATTCTCGGCTATATCTTTCGGGTTGAACGTAACTGCCGTATAAAAATATGTGAAGATTATTGTCAGAATCGCGTACAATACAAAATAAAGCCAGCTATTCGGAAATCCCTGCCCGAAAAGGTAAATCTTATATGCGAATGAATCGACATCCGCTTTCGAAAAGAACGTCGCAAGAGTACTCGGGAAAAGGAGTACCGAAATCGCGAAGATTATCGGGATAACTCCCGCCATATTCACTTTCAACGGAAGGTAATGGACATGTCCTTCATAAAATCTTCTGCCGACCTGGCGCCTTGCGTAGTGAACCGGGATACGCCGTTCCGCGAGATGCATAAACGTGATGCACCAGATCATTCCCACCGATAACAATCCGAACATCACCAGGGTTTTCACAACTCCACCTGCTCCGCCGGAGGCCTGGGCTGTAGTAAGGTCCTGGAAAAAAGTCAGGGGAATTCTTGATACGATACCGGCAAAAATGATAAGGCTGATACCGTTACCGATCCCATGCTCGGTGATCAGCTCGCCGATCCACATCAAGAGAAACGTCCCGGCTGTCATGGTACTTATAATCAGAAGCCTCGAGAAAAATAATGAACTCCATGAGTCGGATGGCGCTGAAATGATGTTGTATGAACTGAACAATGTTAAATACCCGACCGCCTGCGCCGCGGCAAGAAATACGGTGGAGTAGCGGACATACTGCTGTATCTGTCTGCGCCCCGCATCTCCCTCTTTTGCCAGTTCCTCAAATTGCGGAACAATTACCTGTAACAAATTGAATATAATGCTCGCGTTGATGTACGGCATGACTCCCAGCGCGAATAAGCTGAACTGCTTCAGCGCGCCGCCGGAGAATATATCGAGCAGAGCGAACAGCGATCCGCCGCCCGAATTGGTCTGAAAAAAGTTCACTATTCTCGCAGCATCGGTACCCGGCACCGGAATATGCGCCCCGAATACAAACAGGACAAACATACCAAGCACAAAATAAATGCGCTTCCGCAGGTCGGGTACCTGCATTGCGTTAACGAATATTGTGATTAATTTTTCGTTCACGCTTTCTTTTCCTCGCTCGGCTTACGCCGTTTCGTACTTTTCAACGTCACCCTTTTAATAAAGATAAAAGAAATCTATCTGAACCTTACTGCTGTTTTTCCTTTTCAACCGATGGATTAATAACTTCGACTTTACCGCCGGCAGCTTCGACCTTCTCGATGGCCGATTTGCTCGCCGCATGGACCACTATCGACAACGGCCTGACTATTTCTCCGCGTCCCAGCAACTTCACAAGGGTATTACGCCCAGAGATAAATCCTTTTTCACGAAGTAGCGCAGGGCTGACCCGCGTCCCTTCCGGAAGTTCAAGCGCCGCAAGCTGATCAAGATTTACGGGTAAATACTTGACCCGGTTCGGATTTCGAAATCCGCCGATTTTGGGAATACGACGGTATAACGGAAGTGCGCCGCCCGCGAACGGATATGGCTTCGCTCCTCCGGACCTTGACTTCTGACCGTCGCGGCCTCTGCCGCTGTATTTTCCCAGCCCGGAACCCGGTCCGCGTCCCCTTCTGGTACGCTTCTTCCTTGTCGCCGGGTCTTTTATTAACCCTGAAAGTTTCATCGTTCTTTCCTCTATTTCTTTTACATCTCGCTCGAGGTATGGCGCCTTGCCTTGACCTCTCTTAACGGTCTGAGCTCCTTCAACGCTTCAAATGTCGCGCGCGCAATGTTGATCTTCGTGGTTGTGCGCCCAAGCGACTTCGCCAATACATTCTCCACTCCCGCAACTTCGAGAATGGCACGTATGGGACCGCCGGCGATTACACCGGTTCCCTCGCTCGCAGGCTTCAGGAATACTACCGCTGCCCCATACTTCACCTTCACCGAATGCGGGATCGTCCCTTTTTCTATCGGGATTGTCACCATGGTTTTCTTCGCCTGATCCTGGCCTTTTTTAATCGCGCCAAGAACATCGCTGGCCTTGCCGTATCCGAGTCCCACTTTGCCCTGGCCGTCACCCATCGTGACCAGTGCCGTGAAATGGAACTTTCGACCGCCTTTTACGACCTTCGAGACACGGTTAATGTGAATTACCTTATCAATCAGTTGAGCAGCCTCGGATACTTCCTCGACTTCGATAATTTCCACAATGCCCGGTGATTCAGGCGTGTTGTCTCTATCGCCACGGTTTCGATTGCCTGTTTGATTTTGAGGTGTCACAAATTTTTCTCCTGGTCGATCCTGTTCATGCTTTTTAGAACTCCAGCCCATTCTTTCTGAGTACTTCAGCGAACGCTTTTATCTTACCGCAATACCCGAATCCGCCGTGATCGAATACTATCTTTTTTATCCCGGCCTTCTTGCAGTTCTGAGCCATCAATTCGCCGACCGCACGGGCGACCTTTATATTTCCGCCCCCGCTTACGAGGTCCGGAATCAGACTGCTGGCCGCCGCCAGTGTCGTGCCGTTGATATCGTCTATTGCCTGCGCATAAAAATGCTTCAGGCTCTTGAACACCGCTAAACGTGGACGTTCCGCGGTGCCGGTAATTTTCTTTCTCAACCGGCGATGCCTTCTGATTCTGAGATTCCGTTTCTTCTGTGCTTCCATTTCTTATCTCACCGGGTTATGAACCCTGACCGATCGCGCCGGCCTTACCAGCCTTACGCCTTATTACTTCTTTCTCGTACTTGATGCCCTTGCCTTTGTACGGCTCCGGCGGTCTGATATCGCGTATTATCGCAGCGAACTGCCCAACCTGCTGCTTATCGATCCCCCATATGGAAATCGTGGTCGGCTTGCCGCATGTTGCCTTCAGACCTGCGGGTATCGCAAGTTTAACCGGATTCGAATATCCGACTTCCAGCACAAGGTCCTTGCCCTGTACCGACGCTCTGTATCCGACTCCGACAAGTTCAAGATTCTTTGTGAATCCCGTACTGACGCCGACAACAATATTGTTCAGGAGCGCGCGATAAAGCCCGTGATATTTTCTATCTTCTTTCAGACCCGTCACGTTCTTTACAAGAAGCTGCCCGTTGTCAATTTCCACCTGTACGCTCTCTTTAATCCTGACCTTGAGCGTGCCATGGCTACCCTTAGCCTCGACATCGAGGCCATTAACCGTGACGGTGGTTCCTGCAGGGATTGGGATGACTTGTTTTCCTATTCGAGACATGGCGCTTTGATCCTCGCGCGGCCTACCAGACCGAGCAGATCAACTCACCTCCCAATTTCCGCTTCTTCGCTTCTACTCCCGACATCATACCCTTCGACGTGGACAGGATATTGACTCCCAGCCCGTCAAATACATATGGGATTTCCTTGTATCCGACATACAATCGGCGGCCGGGTTTACTCTCGCGTTTGATGCCCTTGATAATCGGGTCCTTCTCGCCGGCATATTTCAGGTAGAACCTGAGCATCTTGCGGTTTTTCACCAGACGGATGTCGTAACCGAGAATAAACCCTTCCTGCTTGAGCACGTTCGCTATCGACTTTTTGAATGTCGAATACGGCACATCGCAGGTTTTGTTGTTAACCATTGTAGCGTTGCGTAGCCGGGTCAGCATATCCGCTATAGGATCAGTCATGACCATAGGTCTTCTCTGCTCCTCTCGTTCCTTATTCCACTTTTACTCTGCCGTAACATATCTTTAATGCGTCTCCTTACCAGCTCGCTTTCCTCACTCCGGGTATGACCCCTTCATGATAGAGCTGACGGAAGCATATGCGGCATAATCCAAACCGCCTTAAATAAGCACGCGAACGCCCGCAGATACGACATCGGTTCTTGTACTGATGCGTTCCCTTTTTCCGTTCGTTCCGTACCAGTGTGCTTTTCTTTGCCATTTACTTTTTCCTTCTCGTCAGCCTGCTTCCTACTGGTCTCTCGTTTCCCCCCGAAACGGGCATCCCAGCTCGCGCAGCAGAGCATATGCGTGCATGTCGTTATTAGTGGTTGTTACTATCGTTATATCCATTCCGCGTACGCGGTCGACTTCATCGTAATCTATCTCCGGGAATACCAACTGCTCTTTTATCCCGAATGTGAAATTCCCCGTCCCATCGAATGAGTTCGGATTCAAGCCCTGGAAGTCTCTTACTCTCGGAAGCGCCAGGCTGAAGAGCTTGTCGATAAACTCATACATCCTGTTCCCACGGATCGTCACGGATGTCCCGATGGGCATCCCGGTTCGGATCTTGTACGACGCTACGGACTTCCTCGCCCTCATCATCATCGGTTTCTGACCGGTGATAATAACAAGATCCCGCATCGCAGCATCGAGTACCTTGATGTCCCTCGATGCCTCGCCGACGCCCATATTAATTACAACCTTATCGAGCTTCGGAACCTGGTGCGTGTTCTCCCAGCCGAATTCCTTCATAAGGCTCGGAGTGATTTCCTCGCGGAATCGCTTCAAAAGACGAGACTGCGGCGTCTTCAAAGGACGTTCCTTGGAAACTTCCTTCTTCTCAGGAGCCTTTTTCTTTTTGCCCGAGGATTCTTTTCCTTCACCCTTGGGCTTTTTTTCTTTTACTACTTTCTCTTTTTCTTGTTCTTTATCGTTGTCGGCCATCTCGATATTTCCTTTGCCGATCGCTTATAACCTTATATATGGTCCAGCGCCTCGTCACATTTTCTGCAGATCCTTACATGATATTTCTTCGTCTGTCCTTCCTGCGTTTTATTGACTGTCCTCTTGGTCGGCCTTGTATGAGCTTTGCAATGAGGGCAGATCACAACCAGGTTGCTCACATGAATCGGGGCGGGCATATCGGTAATACCGCCTCCGCCTGTCTTAACTTCCTTGCGATGCTTCTTCATTATATTAATACCTTCGACCGTCGCGCGCATCCTGACGGGATCCACCGATATTACCTTACCGGTTGAACCACGATCTTTTCCGGCAAGCACGTACACTTCGTCGTCTTTCTTGATGCGAAGCTTGGACCCCTTCTCAACCGGTTTATTTTTCTTTACGTTCGCCATTACTGTATGTTTCCTTTTGTATCAGAGAACCTCTGGCGCCAGCGATACGATTTTCATGTACTTTTTCTCGCGAAGTTCACGGCCTACCGGGCCGAAAACACGCGTCCCAACCGGGTTTGTCCCATCGGCGCTCAAAATGACTGCCGCATTATCGTCAAACCGTATCCTGCTGCCGTCGGACCTCGATAATTCCTTGTGCGTCCTTACCACAACCGCTTTAACCACGCTGCCCTTCTTGATCGTCCCATGCGGCAACGCTTTTTTCACGGTCGCAACTATTACGTCGCCAATTCGCGCATATCGACGGGCTGATCCGCCAAGCACTCGTATGCACAATATTTCCTTGGCGCCTGAATTGTCTGCCACTTTTAAGCGGGTTTCCTGTTGGATCATTGTCGTTATCCTTTCTTTGAGTCGGTCCGATTTCCAATATCACGTTTATTACCTGTCGGACTATTCCGCTTTCTCGATTATCTCTACAAGCCGCCAGCATTTTCGCTTCGACAGCGGCCTTGTTTCTTCTATCATTACTAAATCGCCTATTCCGGCATCGCCCTTGTAATCGTGCGCCATATACTTCTTCGTCACCTTGATTACCTTGGAATACAATGGATGCTTTTTGCGACGGTCGACCGCCACCACAATCGTTTTTTCCATTTTATTCGACACCACTCGACCCTTCAGAGTCTTTCGTCTCGGTGCCTTGATTTCCGTATGTTCTGTCGCCTCGTTCATATTTCCCTCAGCCGATCGTTATCTGCCTTTGAGCCGCAACCGTCTTCAGCCTGGCTATCTCTCGCCTGACCTGTTTAAATCTTGCAGGCGATGAGAGCTGTATTGTCGCTCCCTGAAATCGGAGATTGAACAGCTCTTTCATGAGCTCCTGATACTTCTCATTGAGCTCATGCTCGCCCATCTCCCGGAATTCCTTCAATTGATCGTTCGATTTCATTTCTTTATATCCCGTATTTCAGATTCCTATACGCGCTTTAAAAACTTCGTCCTCATCGGAAGCTTGTGTCCCGCCAGCCTGATTGCTTCCTTGGCAAGCTCTTCGGTCACTCCACCGATCTCAAACATGATCGTGCCCGCCTTCACAACCGCAACCCAGTGGTCCGGATTCCCTTTTCCTTTTCCCATCCTGACCTCAGCGGGTTTCGTGGTTATAGAAAGGTGAGGAAATATCCTGATCCAGACCTTGCCGCCGCGCTTGATATGACGTGTCATCGCGATACGGGCTGCCTCGATCTGGCGTGCGGTTATCCATTTCCCATCGATAGCCTGAAGTCCGTACTGACCGAAAGCTATCGTGTTCCCTTTTCTGGCCACGCCATGCGGGTATCTTCGGTGGACTTTTCGATGTTTTGTTCTTTTAGGTTGAAGCATCGCTCGATTTCCTGATTTTTCCTAACCGGGATAACCCCCGAGACTTGTCGGAATATCTCCCCTGTAAATCCAAACTTTCACGCCGATAACTCCAAATGTTGTGTGCGCAATCTCAAATGCGTAATCGATATCCGCCCTCAGAGTATGAAGCGGCACACGGCCTTCGCGGAATGTCTCCTGTCTGGCCATTTCCGATCCGTCCAGACGTCCCTTAACCATAATCTTTACGCCGAGAGCCTTGTTCTTCATTATCCGGCTGATTGTCTGCTTGCAGATCCTTCTGAAACGTTTCCGCTGTTCAAGCTGCATCACGACCGACTGCGCGTTCAATGCCGCTGACAGGTCGGGTTTGTCGACAGACTGAATGTTTATCAATACCTGGCTCTTTACCAGTTTCTGAAGACTCTTCCGTACCCGCTCTATATTGCTTCCGCCTGAACCGATGATAATACCCGGTCTGGACGTGAATATGACGATTTTAACTCTGCCCGGATCGCGCTCCGTCACTATTCTGTCGACAGCTCCGTTCCGGAACATCTTCTTGAGTTCCCTTCTGAGTACAAGGTCCTCATAAAGTACGTCCGCGAATGTTTTCTTGGGCGCGTACCAGTTGGCGTCCCATTTCTTCGAGATGCCAAGCCTGAATCCGAGTGGATGTACTTTCTGACCCATTAATTTTCTTCTCCCTTCGACCCAACTACAACTGTTATATGGCTCAGCTTTTTATGAATCGGGAACGCTCGTCCCCTTGCTCTGGGTCGAAATCTTTTCATAATCGGACCATTGTCCGCCCATGCTCTCTTGACTACCAACGCCTCGACCGGTATAGAGTTATTATGGTCGGCGTTGGCTATCGCCGAATGTAGAAGTTTATAGATAACCTTCGCGTTCCGACTCGGTAAATGATCCAGGATATCAAGGGCTTTCTGCGCGTCCTTGCCGATAATTATCCTGAGCAGACGCCGGAATTTAATATCCGATCCGCGTACAAATTTTGTGGTAGCCTTAACTTCCATCTCTTGCTCCATGCCGGATTAACCCCGGCCTGCTTCATCATCCCTTCTTGCCGGCTTTGGCTTTAGCCTGTCTTCCGCCATGTCCGCGAAACAGACGGGTTGGCGCGAATTCTCCAAGCTTGTGCCCGACCATAGATTCAGTAACATAAATCGGCAGATGCTTGCGACCGTCGTGCACCGCAATTGTATGGCCGATAAATTCAGGGACTATTGTGCACGCGCGCGCCCATGTCCTGATTACTTTCTTTTGGCCGGAATCGTTCATCCCTTCAATCTTCTTGAAGAGCTTGGCGTCGACATAAGGTCCTTTTTTGCTCGATCTTGACATATCTTTTCCTGTCTAATCCAGGTTCATTTTTTCTCTCAACTGGCTCGACCCTTCTTGCGCCTTCGGATAATAAACGTATCGGTCGGATTCCGCTTCTTTCGCGTTCGGAATCCCTTGGACTGTATCCCCCACGGTGAGCATGGCGGACGTCCCGAATTCGACTTCCCTTCGCCGCCGCCGTGAGGATGGTCGCATGGATTCATAACCGTACCCCTTACATGCGGCCTTCGTCCAACCCATCTGCTCCGCCCGGCTTTGCCAAGGTCAACCGATTCATGAAGAAAATTCCCGACTACGCCAATCGTCGCATAACATTCAGGATTGAACCGGCGCATCTCGCCCGACGGCATCCTGACCTGTACCCATCCGCCCTCTCTTGCGAGTAATTGGGCAGTGATTCCCGCGCCCCGAGCCACTTTCCCGCCCTGGCCCGGAATCATCTCGATATTATGAATCTCCGCGCCCAGCGGCAATTTGTGCAATGGCATTGCGTTTCCGACCGACACCGGCGCATCCGGACCTGAAATAACCTCATCACCCGGTTTCAGCCCTGTCGGAGCGAGAATGTAGCGCTTGTCCCCATCCTTGAAGAAAATCAACGCTATATTCGCGCTTCTTCCGGGATCGTATTCAAGCTGTTTTACAACGCCCGGAACGCCATGGTTGTCGCGAAGGAAATCAATCTGCCTGAGTTTTCGCTTGTGACCCCCGCCGCGGAAACGCAACGTTACATGGCCGTGGCAATTCCTGCCGCCCGTCGAGCGTTTCCCGACCACAAGACCTTTCTCCGGCTTGTTTTCCCTCACCAGTTCGGGATTCACCAATACTTGCATGAATCGTCTACTGGGAGTATATGGTTTGTATTTTTTAACAGGCATTTTATTCTATGCCGCCTTATGGCTTTTTTCTTTCTATGATTCTCTGCTTTGACACTCTTTTATAAATCAATGTCTGGCATTTTATTCTATGCCGCCTTATGGCTATTTTTTATTTTTTTCCTTTTAACCAAGATCCTCGTATAACTCCGGAATCGTCTCACCTTTCGCCAGAGTAACAACCGCTTTCTTCCAGTCCGACTTCTTACCTGTCGCGCGATAATTCCGGGACCGGGTCTTCCCGATAAATTTCGATGTGTTTACCGATACAACCTTGACCTTGAACTGCTCTTCCACGGCATGCTTGATATCGTCCTTCGACGCCGATACATGCACCCTGAACGTATACTTCCCGTCCTGCGGGCCGAGGTTCGACTTCTCAGTAACCAGCGGTTTGACCAGTACTCTGTATGTTTCCATCTCATTACACCTGCCAGGTTTTGCGAACCGTCTCGAAAGCCCTCTCATGAGCAAGAACCGTGTCGCATTTCAATAGATCAAATGTGTTCAGCCGATCCGGCGTGATTATTGATACTTCCGGTAGATTCCTCAGGCTCTTTAAGAAAACCTCGAACTTCTCGTCATCCGGAACAACTACAAGAAATCTGCCTTCACGCTTAAGAGACTCAAGAAAAGCTTTACCCTTTCTGGTCGATGGTTTCTTCAAGCCGGGATCGGAAAAAAGAAGCCAGTTTCCATCCTGAATCTTCGACCAGATAATCTGCCTTAACGCTGCCTTCCGTTCTTTCTTGTTCATGCCAATCGTGAAATTCCTATTTCTCCTGGGACCCCATGCGACCCCGCCGCCGGTCCACTGTATCGATCGTATTGACCCCTGGCGAGACCGCCCGAGCCCCTTCTGTTTAAACGGTTTCCGTCCGCCGCCGCTTACTTCCGCCCGCGTTTTCACGCACGCGATCGGATTCCTGGCATTGGCAAGCTGCCTCTTCAGGCTTCGTGAAATCAATACTTTGTCGGGTACAAACCCGTCGGGTATTGAGTCGACAGTAACTTCGCCCTCGGGTTCTCCATTAATATTGTATATGCTTAACTTCGACACTTTGTTCACTCCTGTCATGGAAGCTTGGCGTGCTTAATCCTTACGAAACTGCCGTTGGGTCCCGGTATCGCTCCTTTTATTGCTATGACTCCGCTTTGTTCGTCCAGAAGTACAATTTCGAGGTTTCTTATTGTTACCTGGACATCGCCCATGTGACCCGGTTTCCTTACGCCCTTGAATACTCTGGCTGCGTCGGTACCACCAGCCGACATGGGCTTCCTGTGAACTTTGCTGGCGCCATGACTTGCCGGGGCGCCGCGGAAATTATGCCTTTTCAATACACCGGCGAATCCGCGTCCCTTCGACTTCCCAACCACATCGACTTTATCTCCAATCTTTAATATATCCCAACCGAGATTCTTATTCACTTCGAAACCCGACGGATCGTCCACCCGCATCTCCATGAGCCTTTTGCGCGGCTTTCCTTCGATTTTCCTCTGGTGCCCGACTTCGGCGCGGGAAAGCCTGTGACCCGCAACGGGTTCCCAGCCAACCTGTATGGCTGAGTATTTATCGAGCCCGTTTTCCTTCTTAACCTGCGTGACAGTCAGCGGTATAAGCTCGACGAACGTGACAGTTATTCGCGATCCGTCATCACGGAAAACGTTTCCGCTCTTTACTTTATGTCCTAATAGTTCCAGCGCCATTTTCTTTTCACCTGAACGGTTTTCGCACCGTTATTCCGGCGGTATCGATCCATTACTCTAAATTTGTATCTCCGCATCCACACCGCTCGGTAATTCCAACTGCGTCAGCGAATCTACTGTCTCCTGCGTCGGCCTCTGAATATCGATCATCCGCTTGTGTACCCTGACCTCGAACTGCTCTCGAGATTTCTTGTCCACAAACGGCGACTTGTTTACGCAAATCCTGTGTATCCTTACCGGAAGCGGCACCGGACCCACTACTTCCGCTCCCGTCCTTCTGGCGGTCTCAACTATCTTCTCGCATGACTTGTCAAGGAGATGATGATCGTAAGCCTTCAATCGAATCCTGATTTTCTGTTTCGGTTTAGCCACTTTGGCTCTCCTCAATCGCCTTACTTGATTTCTTTATGGAGCGTATGCTTCTTTAAATACGGGTTATATTTCATTAATTCCAGCCGACCGGATGTATTTCTACGATTTTTGGTTGTGGTATAGCGCGATGGAGTCTTGCCGAGTTCTCTTGCCTCGGTGCACTCCAGCGTCACGATTACTCTTACGTCTTTTCCACCTTTTTTTGCCATATCAAAACACCTCTATCCGGCTGGATTGAACCCGGAATTCTACTCAATAATTCTGTCCACCACGCCGGCGCCGACAGTTCTGCCGCCCTCGCGGATCGCGAACCGGAGGCCTTCCTCCATCGCGATCGGCATGATCAGATCAACTTCCATCTTCACATCGTCGCCCGGCATTACCATCTCGACATCCGCCGGCAGAACAACTGTTCCGGTCACATCTGTCGTCCGGAAAAAAAACTGCGGTCGATAACCCTTGAAGAACGGCGTGTGACGTCCGCCTTCCTCTTTCTTCAATATATACACGCTGCACGTGAACTTCGTGTGCGGAAGCACCGACTTCGGCTTGCAGATTACCTGCCCGCGCTCAACTTCGTTTCTGTCCACGCCTCGAAGCAGAACTCCGATATTGTCGCCCGCCTCGCCGCGATCAAGAATCTTCCGGAACATCTCGACTCCGGTCACGACCGTCTCCCGCGTTTCACGTGCGAGCCCGACTATCTCAACCTTGTCGCCGGTAAGCACAACTCCGCGTTCCACGCGCCCTGTAGCGACCGTCCCGCGACCGGTAATCGTGAATACATCCTCCACCGGAAGCAGGAATGGCTTGTCGATATCGCGTATCGGCATCGGTATGAAACTGTCGCACGCGTCCATCAACTCGCCAACCGACTTGTATACCGGATCCTTCGGGTCCGTCGATGTGCTCTCCATCATCAGAAGCGCGCTGCCGCGGATAATCGGCGTTACGTCGCCGGGAAATCCGTACTTGGTCAGCAACTCGCGTATCTCTATCTCCACCAGTTCCAGAAGTTCCTCATCTTCAACCATGTCGACTTTATTCAGGTAAACCACTACCGACGGCACATTGACCTGGCGGGCAAGCAGAATATGCTCGCGCGTCTGCGGCATAGGACCGTCCGGAGCCGCCACGACAAGTATCGTCCCGTCCATCTGCGCCGCGCCGGTGATCATGTTCTTGATATAGTCCGCATGCCCAGGGCAGTCCACATGCGCGTAATGCCTGAGCGGCGACTCGTACTCCACATGCGCAGTGTTGATCGTGATCCCCCGCGCCTTTTCTTCCGGAGCCTTGTCGATCTCGTCGAACGATACAAACTTCGCGCGACCCTCCATCGCAAGCACCTTTGTTATCGATGTGGTCAGCGACGTCTTCCCATGGTCGATATGACCGATGGTGCCGATGTTTACGTGC
>JAPKYR010000085.1 GCA_026394215.1 bacterium | reverse complement strand
CCCATTCCTGCGACTGGAAATGAGCTTGCACTTGCGAATGTCGGGATTCTCAACGCGTATACACCTCTTGTAACCGATCGATGGCATCGGGTCGCGAGAGAGTATGCCGCAAGGGGGCTTGGTGAAATCGATAATGCAAGCGTTCGCCTGAGGAACATTTTAGCAATAACGCGTACGAATGCGATTATCGCTCCAGATTCTTTCACCGGTGGAGAGGGATTTGAGAATCTGGATTTCGACCTCACCAGCCTTTTTCCAAATAACTGGCACGTAATAAAAACTCCTGACCCGGTCGACTATATCAGCGTGCCGAGGTATGTCGAGGCGTGGTCGGAAACTCACTGGGACTGGTTCAAGCACTGGATCACTGAACCGGGTTATGTGCCCGGCGAGAGTGTTTGTGTCGAGGTCGATGAAAATACTGTATTGCCCGATGGAATGGAATGGGCGGAGCCGCTGACTCCGGTCGGGGATTTCGATCCGCTGCTTCCCGCGACAGGGGGCTTCGAATTAAATCCGGAATCGGTGTGCGAGATCACGGCAGTTACGCGCGATATCTATGGCGCGCCGGTTATGTATATCGACGTAAACGCCGATCAGGCATGCTGGGTCGTGATACGTGAAAGCAACATGCCCGGATGGACCGCGACAGTCGACGGAAAACCCGCCCGGATTTCGACAGCCGATTTTCTTTTCATGGGTGTTCCAGTACCGGACGGGTCGCATCAGATCAAACTTGTTTACAGAACGCCGGGACTTGCGGCGGGCGGATGGATTTCGGGAGCGGGATGGCTGATTTTTTTACTTATGATCGGTCTCACTGTGGTAATTCAGCGCAAAAAATCATAGGATACTGGCATTAGTGGCGTTCATGGACATTCCCTGATTCAACGCGAGGAGCTTCTTCCGGTTATGTACGATCAGATCGACTTACTTTGCGTAAATACCCTCCGAACACTATCAATCGACATGGTGCAGAAAGCGAACTCCGGACATCCGGGGCTCCCGCTTGGCGCATCGCCGTTTGCATACGTGCTATGGACAAAATTCCTGAAGCACAATCCGAAAAATCCGGACTGGCCCGATCGCGACAGGTTTGTTCTGTCCGCAGGGCATGGAAGCGCGTTATTGTACTCGCTCCTTCACATGGCGGGATATGATCTCTCCCTCGACGATTTGAAAAATTTCCGACAGTGGGAAAGTAAAACGCCCGGACATCCCGAAGCTTTTATGACTCCGGGAGTTGAGGCGACCACGGGTCCGCTCGGGCAGGGGACGGCGAACGCTGTCGGGATGGCGGGCCGACGTCGCTTTCATTCTCCGGCGAGGATGTACTTGAGCGGTACGAGGCGTATGGGTGGCAGGCTATTCAGGTTCTGGATGCCGACACCGATCTTGAGGGGATTCACACCGCGATTGAAATAGCGAAATCGGATTTATCAAGACCGTCGATCATCGAGTTCAAGACCACAATCGGGTTTGGATCGCCGCATAAATCGGGAACGGAAGCAGCGCATGGCGCACCGCTTGGCGAGGAAGAGGTTGTCCTTACGAAAAAAGCCCTTGGATGGCCGCGTCCGGAAGAAAATTTTTATATTCCGGAAGAAGCTAAGAATCATTTCAAGGATGAAATTAATAAACGAGGAGAGGCATTCATCGAGTGGAAGGATTTGTTTAATGAATACTCGAGAAAATTTCCAGACCTCGCGAATGATTTCAATAATGCCCTGAACGGCGATCTCCCCGATGGCTGGGATTCCGATCTTCCAGTTTATAAATCCGGCGAGAGTATCGCGACACGTACCGCGGGAAACAAAGCCCTGAATGCAATCGCCGCGAAAGTCCCGTACATTTTCGGAACCGATGCGGATCTGTCATGCTCGACCATGGGAAAAATCGATGTGGGTGGATCATTTAACGGTGTTACCGGAGAAGGAAGAAACCTTCGTTGCGGCGTCCGGGAACATGCGATGGCCGCGATCGCCAATGGGATTTGCTGGCATAAAGGGCTTCGTCCGTTTACATCGACATTTTTCGTTTTTTCGGACTACATGAAGCCGTCGGTCAGACTCGCCGCGATGAACGGCCTTCCTGTAATCTATATCTGGACGCATGATTCTATAGGTGTCGGCGAGGATGGCCCGACACATCAGCCGATCGAGCATCTTGGGGCATTGAGGGTTATCCCGAATATTGCCGTTATTCGACCGTCGGACGCAGGTGAAACCATCGAAGCATGGAAATGGGCGATGCAGGTTAAAGATCGTCCTGTCGCGATGGTTCTGACGAGGCAGGGGATACCCGTTCCGGACCGGGATAAGTAAATCGAAGCCGGATCCACATACGGGTGGAAAAAGTGGGTCGGCGATAAAGGCGTCTGCATCGGAATCGACCGCTTTGGCTCATCAGCTCCGGCAAAAGCAATTTTCGAGAATTACGGGATAACATGGGAGAGGATCGTGTCGGAAGTAAAAGGATTAATTTGAGAAAACCTCACCCCCTTTCCCCCTCTCCAAAATATGGATAGGGGGTCAGGGGGTGAGGCAGCGCATAACTTCATATAAATTTTATTAAATTCTTATAAGAAATATTGACCGGTCACGGTTAAAACGTTATTCTGAATAATGCTGTAATCAATATTGTTTGTGGGTTGTGTTATTAACGTTGATCTGGAACGTATCTATATGTATTGAAGGGTTGCAGTTTACCCCGTAAATTCCCGGCACGTTTCTTGGGAGGTGCCCCTGGAATGAAAAAATATTGGTCAATATCCGGAATCTACATAATCCTGATAATTATTCCGGTTATAATCCTGTTCGGATGCAACTCAGGCTCCCCGGTAACGCCTGATAAGCAGGACACTCTCAATCCTGCTCCCATAACCCAGGAAGTTCAGACATCGACAGGCTCCGGAAGGGTAATGCTCGGTCTCTACGATATCACCATCCAAAAAAGCACCGGCGATATCGAAATTGTCCCCCTCCGGGAGTCCTCATGGCATCTGAATATCATTCCATTCCTGGAGCCGCCGATACTGAGCGGGTTCAATGTGGATTTCGGTACACTCGTTCTTGATTTCCCGAATAACCATATGATTGTGGACCTGATTATTACCCATCCGCTTCCGGGGATGGACCAGTATTCGCTCTTTGATGTTCGCGGCATAATGATATTTCCGGGCACCTCGATTCCGTATAGCGATATCAACCTTGTTTTTTCCGGTGGGGACGAACCAAAGATGTTGAATCCGGACGGTTACACGCGATGGTGGAACCCCAAGGAATTCCCTGGCACCAATCTTCTTGGTTTCCATGCAGGAATGCTTGGACAACCCGGTGGTCCGGGCGTTTTTACCGCTAATATTAACGGCTACAAATACTATGCCGACGGTCTTGGACCGGAAACCCCTCTCTCGGAACTTGATCCTGACAACAGGGGCGTATTCAGATCCGGCTCATCCCTCTCCAGGAGATTCGATGTCAGTTTTGGTAAAAATCAATCCGATTTTCTGAAACTTCAGTACGCAATCGACGCCATGTGGACCGAACCATACACAATGGTCAATCCCAATGTGCCGGACGATTTTCCGGCTGAAGCCAATGCCCCGGAAGGATACAGAATCGAAACTACCGAGATGGAAAATGACATGTGGTGGCTCGATAATGTTGGCATGGGCGGACACCTTCTGCTGAATGTCGATGTCTATACATGGCGTCCCGATGCAATCGACAGGGTCTTTTTCGAAAGCTCGGAGATTATTTCATCGCCGGTTGAGGGGACGGTTATCGAAGGGAGCGGCGGAGGTCCGGACGATCCCGTATTTTTAACGTATTCGTTCGATATCCATCCCGATGCGCTGACTTCGGATGGCGTAAAGCCATGCCTTATCACTGTTGAAGCCGCGGAATCATACACCCAGGATGGAATATGTCCATTCTTCGGACCGCTGGATAGTAAGGTCAGCCTGTACAAGCCTTTTGAAACCAATGTGTCATTCGTACCGGACATGGAATGGAAAGTCAAAAATGTCGTAATCCTCCCGATGCAACCGACAACAACCGTGAAGGAAATGTCGGTGGTTGCAGGCACATCTCGTGAAGGGGTTTATTTCTTCGGTAATGATTATGGTCTATTCAGATACCCGCTTGATTATTCCGGCAAACCGACTCATGTATCGACAATGGCGGGATATTTCGGATATACAGATTATGAGTTATATGGCGAGTCGCAGGAAATCGGCAGATTTGAAGTATCGCCATTCGGGCATTTTGTGGCATCGACCATCACAGGGGACCTGTCGCCTACATGGGCCGGGGGGCTGAAGCGCGATTATGCTTTTGTTTTCAATGACTTCTGGTCGCCGACAGGCCAGTTGCCTGTGCAGGTAGCTATCCCTAATCCCGATATGGGTTACTTTAAATTCGTTGACGCAGCGTCGAACTGGGCCAATGATCTTTTCAACACTAAGGTTTACTGGATTCAGGTCGATGATCCGGATGAAGCAACGGCGCCTGATCCGGACATATCAGTCATCCTGGGGGTTTATCAATACAGCTTCAGCGGGAATCCGTTCAGCAAAGATGTCGACTACATAACAGGTACGCTCGCGCCACAGGGAATCGGCGACGGGCTGGTCGATGTGAGTTGTCTGGACAGACTTGCTGTCGATAGCGATCCTCAGGGAGTTGGAGGTTCGACAGACCTTATCTGCTGGCTTATGGAAACAAGCCCTCCGGCGATCGAATGCTTCAGCGTTGTTTCGAGCGACTCGTCCGGCAACCTTAATCAGCCCCTGACAACCCTGCACAATTTCCACGGCACTCCGCGCGATATCGCTGTTCTCCCGACTCATGCCGGAGGATATGGCGTATATAACTGGGTTGTGGTTCTTGAAGAAGGTACCGGTACATGGAGCATCGAATGCTTCGATCAGACCGGCGCCTTATGGTACGGCATCTATGATCTTTCGGGTTACCCGGCCTGCATGGATATCAATCCCGTGAATTACAATATCCATGTCTGGTTCAGCGCCGGAGTCGGTACGGACATTATCGCTGCCGTGTTCAGCCTCGAAATTCAGTAGGGTCAATATTGACTATCAAGAATGGCGCATTATTAAGAGCTAAATGCTGAATGAACAGGGGGATTGCCGGCTTTCGATCAACGGGGACAGGCGCCAGGATTTAATTTTTAATTACAAAAGCCCTTGCTATTTTCCATATTTCATAATATTATTTAATATCAGCTCCGTCCTCTGATTCCGGAGATATTGGCATCCTGGGAATAACCGGACGGGGAGTTCTGGATTCAGGAGATTGGCTTCATATCGGAAGTACAAATCCAGGTCCGATAAAAGGATCCGTAATACTGTCAGGACTGAAATCCTTTGTCTCGGGCGATTTTATGGGTTATGAGAGGACTTGGATGGTAATTAATTCTATTTTAATGCGAAATACTTAAGCGGGAATTATCAAGATACATCAAAACCACATCGAAAAATATACCCCCTCTGAGGAGGTTTTTATGGCTTTAAGAGATTTTGCTTTCAGAAA
The DNA here is from genome assembly GCA_026394215.1 of bacterium. GTDB lineage: Bacteria > JAJVIF01 > JAJVIF01 > JAPKYR01 > JAPKYR01 > JAPKYR01. The sequence goes on along the minus strand of JAPKYR010000085.1, from coordinate 6,940 downwards.
AATTGAACCCGGGTTCGCTCCAGTAGATTTTACATGTGACGAAACAAGCCTGAACCTGGATATTGCCGAGCAATCTAAACGAGTCCAAATCGACGAGATCATCACTATCGGCGATCATTTGTCAAAATGCGCGGCTTGCGCCCGAAAATTTGGGGATAGGTTGTTCAAGTTACAGAAAAAACTTATCGCCCAGACAGCAGACGACGCACTTCTTGGCTGATCCCCTCCCGATTTCCTCAACCTTTCCACTCGTCAGAATCAGGTTTTACTTTCGGAGAAGTATATACTTCGACCGTATTTCCCATTGGATCCATCACCGAATATCCCCAGTATGAACCCTGACGCCATTCCGGTTTCTCGCTGAACGCTTTGACTCCGGCATCTTTCAGGCGACGGTAATAATCCGCAAATTCGGTTTCCGGAATCTCAACCGCCCATGATAATGCGTCGAAGCCGCCGCCTTCATAACCGGGCTGCCATGTCCAGTTTTCGATGAGCGGAATCCGACCGTGAGTGCGGAAAAACATGAACTGGAATCCCTCGCACTGGTAACACAGCCAGCCAAAGCCCTCATCGTTCATGTATGATACTTCCTGCATGCCGAGAAGGTCCGAGTAAAATTTCCTCATAGCGGGAATATCGTTGCACATCGCGAAAAGAAATCTGATATTGACCCTGGGTAAAGCTTTCTTGTCTTCAGCCATCGGAATTCTCCTTTTCTTCCATCGGAATTTTTAATGGGTCTGTCCAGTGTAAAAATAAATCCTGTTTAAATCAAATCCCGGTAGCAGCTATCCCTACGTTGACGCATAGGGCTAGCAGCTACCGGGATTTTGATGCAGGAACAAAAAACCACCCGTGAAGATGGTTTATAGAGGCACGATATTCGAGAAGGAATTACATGATGTCTCTGGATGGATTATGCAACTCCACTTGTATTCTATCATTACTGTTTTGGAAGTCAAAATCGCCGACATTAAAATTATCGATTTTACCATGCACTTCCGTCTGAATCCATAACTGGCCGTAGTAGTAAGATTGCAGGATGTTATGGCGTCGTGCCGACTCCGCATAGGCGGTCACCATCTTTCTCCCAAGAGTTTCCCAATTCGACGAATCCGTACCCTCAACCAGTTGGACCTTGACTATGTTATGGGTAATAGTGAAATCCTGCATCATCGCGCGTTCTTCCGCGGTCAGGGCATTCGGATTCGATGGATCGGGGGGAGCGTCGAAATACGCCTGGACTTCATCTATTACAGCCTGATCTGTCGCTGACGTTTTTACACAACCTGAACATACTGAAATTATTACGATAATAATCACAGTAATTATCTTACGGTACTCGAACATATTATGGATCCTCCTTAAATAGCTTGGAAAACATGATCCTTATCATAATTGTATCAGACGTTTTCTGCGGGAGCAAATCCTGACTGGAAATCCACGAATTGATTATTCACCAGCTAATAACTGGTCTATTACACAGCATAACCTGTCAGGATTTATCGGCTTGATTATATAGTCCTTCGCACCCGCCGCCATCGCGTCCAGAACCATCTGTTTTTCCGATGCAATGCTGACTATTACAACCTTGGCGTTCGGATTCATCGTCAGCATCGCTTTCATCGACACTACGCCGTTCAGCCTGGGAATGTTAATATCCATCAGGACTACCGCCGGTGAAGTATCTCTGAAGAGTTTTATTGCTTCAATCCCGTCAGTGGCAATGCCGGCAATTGTATAGTTGTTGGCTTTTAAAAGCCCGGTAAGAGTTCGAATCATCACCGGCGAATCTTCGACGATCAAAATTCCCCCTGATGACTTCCCATTGTTCTCGCTCATTTCCCTATTAGAAATCCTTATCTTTTATTTTCAGATTTATCTGCTTTCACCGCTCTAATTTTTAAAGAACTAATACCTGCTATGGCGATCAGTCCGGCTATGTAAATTCCAACCCCAGTAAACAATGTTAATTTGTACCCTATTCCTATAGCTAATGTCAACGATAACGCGCTGCCTAAAACGCTTGCCGCCCCATTTACGCCCCATGCCCACGGGATTACGTCGAGTTTTTCCCGTTCGATTATTCTGAGCCCGAGCGGGAACGGCTGCCCCATGAACCATCCTAATGGGAATACAAGCGCGATTGTCATCAGGACCCTGATTATGTCCGGTAGGTAGATAAGGGACCTGAATAACTGCGGCAGAATGAAAATATAAATCAGTGACACGATCGAAATCCCGATCACCGCGTTACGTATCCCGGTTTCCAGCTTCTCTTCCGGAATCCTCCCGCTCCATCCCGACCCGAATCCGCTGAACAGAAGGAGGCTTGTCAGAACCGCCACGAGCGAATATATCGGGTATCCCAGAAACAGCGTAAAGTGCTGCATTAATCCGATTTCAATCGTGATAAACGCAAGGCCAAGGCATATAAAATAAAAAAGCAGAGTCAACTTTGGACGCGAGCGTTCGCGAATATCGGCTCGCTTGAACAAAAGGAGGGGTAGCAGGATAAAAATAATAACTACCGCAACGCTTATCAATAATAAAGAGACCAGCGTAAAAATAGCGATCGAGTTGTAACCGGTCAGGCCTACCCTGTAGGTTTTTCCGAGAGCCAGAGCCTCAAGGAACTTCCATGGCGGAAGGAGGTAGAAGAAAAATGGACGGTCATCGGTTGTCGGGCTGACATCAAGCGGGTAAGATTCAAGAAATCCTTTAAAATCCGAGGTGGTAAGAAGTTCTGTGTAAACCTCTCCCATTTCGGATTCCGGTTCGCGTCCGGGCATATAAACCGTTTCAAACCCGAGCCTGTCGACCACTGCTTCCATCGTCGCAATCGCTTCATCGTCGAAACCAGATGGCCTGACCATCACATTCGCGAGCACTCCCTGCTTGAGTACCATTATGCATGATCCCGGATCGCTTACTCCCTGTCTTTCCAGAGTTTCACGCGCCAGAGATGCGACCCTCAGGGTCTCGCGCGGAGGATTGAACGCGAAACGCGACATGGAAAATATCCCGTCCGGAGCGAGATGGCTGAAATACTGCTCGAATGCCTCTATGGTATATAAATTATTTTCCGAGAGCGCGTATGCTCCTGTCGATGCGGCTGCCCATGTATCGATCAGGCTGATTTGAAGAAGGTCGTACTTCTCCCGGCTTCTTGCGATATATGTCCGGCCTTCCCCGACCGTCACCGTGATTGGATCGCGCTCGTACAAGTCGCCATTGTAATCGCTGAACTTATGGCGCATCACGTCGTCGACCAGAGGATTAATCTCAACCGCGTCGATTTTTCGAGAATGGAATGCCAGCGCGGCAAGCAGATCTTTTCCTCCGCCGGGACCGACCACCAGAACGTGCTGGTCGTGAAGAAGGTAATGCGCGACAGCGGTTACGTCATCTCTGAACATTTCCAGTTCCGAGTCTGCACCGGTGAAATTGATTATTGGCGTCGCCGCAGTATTGTCGATTTGAAGAAAATGCTGTGGTCTTAGATTCGCGGGGTCGAAGATTTCCGAGATTCCCCAGTTATGTATACCGCCGTCGTAGTGCTGTAGAGGATCATCGGCTTTGATGACAATAATTCTTGAAAAAGCGTTCCAGCGGTCATATAGGATGCGCGTCGGGTCTATTGTGTAGCCTTTTGCGTGAGTAACGTTAAGAATTTTTAATGATGGGTTCAGAAATCCAAGAACCACAAGCGCAATACCTATGATAACCGGCAGCAAGATTCGGCTTTGTGGTATTTTCGCTCGCTTACTATTGTCCTGGATAGCTGCATCGAGCCGGCCATCATCGGGTTCAGGAGCAAGGCCTTTGATAAATCCGACAGCCGAGAAGAAGGCAAGCCCGGCGATAGCGATAATCGATCCCGGTCCTCCCGCCAGTGACAATACCGGGATTGTTATCACGGCGCCTATCGCGGATCCAACCAACGACAGGAAGTAGAGTCTTGCGATATATCTGCTCAGATTCTGAAAAAGCATCGCGAGCATCAGTCCCGCGAAAAAGAACGGCACGCTCGTGCTCAGATATATGACAAGTAATTTAATAAATTGCCGCGCGATACCTGTATTAGGGTTGAAATTAACCGAAAGGCCGATATAAAGCGCAATTACCGACGTCAACCCCGCCCACATGGCGAGATTTCCGAGCCGATGTCCGAGGCTGCCTTTCGAAAATTTATCTTTCCAGATATAAAGTACAACTCCCGATGCGCCGAATCCGAATAATGCGACACTGATCGCAAGGAAAGCGAAATGATAGAACATCGTAACGGAGAAAATCCTTGTGACGGAAATCTCCATGGCGAGCACGAACGCGTTTATCAGCAGAACGGCGATTTCAAGAGGTCTCTTCATAGGAAGTCAGTATAGTAGCATAATGAAATCGAATGGGCTATCGGAGTTGAAAAGCGGGAAAAAGAAACGGTGCCATTTTCCCCCTTACCCGGCTACCATTACTGGTGTATAGTATTCTGAATATTTAATGTCACAGGTGACAGAATGCTGAAGGGACATTATTCCGACATCGAAGCCATCCCGCAGACAAAGTCCGGGACGACAAACACATCCATGCGATGGCTCCTGTGTCGGGATGCATGGACATCCATACGAGCATGAGATTTTCATTCTCAATGGTAATGGGATCGCAAAAGAAGCCTCCGGACAGGAAGAGGAAATGAACCCTGGCGATTTTTTCCTCATCGAACCCGACATCGAGCATACATTTATCAATACCGGAGATGAACCGCTGGAATTTATCTGCTGTATTCCGGAGAAAGGTTATTGATAGAGTAAAAAATTTGATGAGATTGAACTATGTATCAGAACCGCGAACGTAAGTGAGCGGTCTACAAAGCAGCACTCCATAATAGAGTGGACATGGTAGACCACTTACTGACGTGCGTGGTTCTGATACAGTCTAATGGAGAATATTAATGGCTGACAAGGCGCTAATAACCGGCGGGGCGGGATTTATCGGAAACCATATCGCGCGACTCCTCCTTAAAAAAGGCTGGGACGTTGTTTGCTACGACGACCTCTCCGTTGGGAAAAAAGAGTACGTCCCCGACGGAGCGGAGCTTGTTGTCGGCGACATTCGCGATATCGACAAACTTTCCAGATCGATGCATGGCGCAAAGCATGTTTATCACCTTGCCGCAAGGGTCAGCATACGTAAAGCTGTGGACACATTCATCGACGACGCCGAGGTCAACACTCTCGGAACGTTAATGGTTTTGAAGGCGGCACATAATACATCGGTCGAGCGATTTCTCTACGCATCAAGCATGGCGGTTTACGGAAATGTCGTGTACTCCCCGCAGGATGAGGCCCATCCGATCAGCCCGACCAGCCCGTACGGTGTCGCGAAATACGCAAGCGAGCGGTATATAATCTCGATGAGCGAACAGTGGGGCGTCGAACCCGTAATTTGTCGATTTTTCAACACTTATGGACCGCGCCAGACCCCGTCACCCTATGTCGGGGTCATCACGATTTTTTGCCGGAAGCTTTTCGCTGGCGAAACTCCGATGATTTTCGGCGATGGCGGTCAGCTTCGCGATTTTATCCATGTCGAGGACATCGCGCGAGGCGCGGTTATGGCTCTCGAAAAAGCCCCGGCAAAATCGGTCATTAACCTCGGAACTGGAATAGGAACAAGCGTGAACGAAGTCGCGAGAATTTTGTCGGATAAGATAAACCCGAAAATCCGGGCGGAACACACCGACCCTGTCCCCGGCGAACCGGGCGACAGTATCGCGAACGCAAGCCTGGCGTCTGAATTAATCGGCTGGAAAGCGGAAAAGAATCTTCAGGATGCTATAATCGACGCGATCGAATGGAATAAAGGCGAGATGGGATTGTAACCTGAGTGTGAGCTAAAATTATGGCTGCTATTTATTACATAGGAAAACGAACTCTCTTTGATATTCTCAGGACGCCGGTGTTCTGGGTGACTCTTCTTCTGGCCGGATTCATCTGTTTCGCTATTCTATTCTGGGGATGGCATCAGGTTCAGTGGGAGATTGACCATGGAATTTCAGGTAGTAATTCCATTCAATTCGGGCCAGATTTCGGCGAGGAACCGGGTTCTGATACCTCTCCAGGCGCCCCTAATGATTCGGGCGCTAATGATGAATCTGGTCCGGATAGTATCGGGCGCGGCGGGGGTGGTCCGTATGGAGATCAGGATATGGGATTTGACCCGCTCGCAAATATCAAGCCCGAAGTAATGATGCTCTGGTTCGCTTATGGAATCACTATTGGACTCGGATGCCTTCTGGGAATTTACGTCATGCTTGGGTTGATCGGGAAGGAACTTGAGCGCCGTACCATCGAGCTTCTTATTTCCAGACCCGTCACCCGTACGCAAATATATCTCGGAAAGCTCATTGGCGGATGGGTTTCCCTCGTAATTTTCATGATTATAATGGGAGCTTGGAGTCTTCTTTCAATGCAGATCGGCGGAATGGGAATCCAGAAAGGCTATATTGTCGCGCTTACATACGGTACGCTTGGTCCTATCTTCATCTCGACGATATCGTTTGTTTTATCGCTCTGGATGCATTGGATACTTGCCGGATTCCTTGGGACGGTAATTAATTTCGGAGCCAGCACCGCGGGCCTGCTTTTTATACAATTACTTGGCGTTCAAGTCCTGAAAATGAAATGGCCGGTGTTGATAATTTATAAAATCCTCCCGCCAATGAACGTGATTGGTCAGCAGGCAATTGAGCATCTCCAGACTGATACATGGTCAAGGTTTGTCAAAGAGTTTTTCGGACAGATGGCACCCTCCGCAGCCGATGGCGTTTATACGCAAATGTGGCATGTCTATGTTTACTTCGCTGTCATCCTTATAATCGGCTGGCTGTCCTTTTTCCGCCGCCAATTCAGTTGAAAAATTTCATTGTTTTGACCTATTC
>JAPKYR010000177.1 GCA_026394215.1 bacterium | reverse complement strand
AGCCTGAAGGAGATGTACTCGGACACTCTGGAGGGCAGATTGAAGGGGGAATATGGGGGATAAATTAATTTAATATATGTTTAAAGTAGAATATTTACGAAAATCATCTTTTCCACTTGACAATTGTTTTTTATTGGGTTTAAATTTAATTGATAATCTAATCCGGTGCCGGGAAGGAGGGATGGCTTTCAAAGAAAAAACTACTAATTTTTAGTTCACATTTGTAACAGCGATCTGTTAAAATTAGTATAACTGATTCGGAGGTGGATTATGAAAATCTACACGTTGATTTGTCTTGTCGCAATCCTTCTATTCGGATGCGCGCACGACCCTGTAGCGCCGGGAATGTCAGTTGATCCCTCAATCAATTCTGGAGATTTGCAGACCACCGTGGGAGGCGATATATCCTATCTCAATCCGCACAAATTATGGGCTGCGGGGAATCTGTATTTCGATGCAGACCATGAAACCGTAGAATTGGTCCCGCTCCGATTTGGTGGGGTACACCTGAATATTTTGAAATTTTTCGAGTCATCATGCAATAACTGCGTACTTATTACGGGCATTGCTAACAACGGCGATGGCACTTTCAATCTGTCAATCAGAATAACTCATCCATATCCAAACCACCCTGAACTTACGGCTTTCGATCCTAAACTGATACTCATGTTCCAGGGATCGCACATGATACCGGTGCTTATCCATAAGTTCCCGCTTTATCCAATCGACTGGCGGTTGTCATGGCGGCTTATGGGAGACCCGGAGGTTCTTAACGCTGATGGTTACACTTACTTCTGGTGCCCCGATTACGATTCCGGGTCCGACCTGCCGATTTTTAAGTACTGGGAGGGAAAATATGCATTCGGTGGAACTCCAACAGCGAACCTGAATGCGTTCCTTAACTTCTACTCGAATGAGGATCGGCATATGCTGGAAAGCGGGCAATCTGTCGAGAAAACCTTCCGCATTTCGCTGCCGACTGGTCCTTCACAGGCGGGATACGCCCTTGATGTATGCTGGGAGCCGCCCATCAATACCCCGGTTATTAATCCCGTCGACGATTTCCCGATCACAGCTAATCAGCCTGAGATGTTCAGGTTCAAAGTAATCTATAACAACGGCGAACCGATCACAGAATGGTTCTGTTGCAACATGGGTGGTCACAAAATTGAAGAAGGCCGCGTCGAATTCGATCAATGGTATTTACTGGAAGGTACTTGGCCCAATTCTGTCATTGAAGGGGGAACCATGACAGACTCCCACCAGATGGATCCCGCAGGAACAAGTTTGGACAAATGTAACTCTCCAGATCCGGAACATATCAGATGCGCTAATCAAAATTATTTATCATCGTGGGACGATGGCATTTATCAGTGTATTGGATATGGATCCTGGTACAAATACATAGTAGGCAACAAACAACCGCATCAGGCATTCGATATTTTTGAGGTAGTTATTGATCAAGAATAACATTCAATCTCGAGGAGGAGATACAATGTACAAAAGAATCATTTTTTTAATGATAGTGATTTTATCATTTTCGTGTAGCGGTAAAGACCCGGTTTCTCAAACCGCGAACGACCCTGAAAGGGGTATAAATAGTTTTACTGAAAAAACCACCATATTTCCCGATGGCACAAGTGATACATATTTTGACGCAGACATCACAGAAATTCTCCAGGGTCCCGGGCAGGATGACACGGATTTAGAGGGTACACTTTGGGAGGATGGAGAGGGAAACACATGGTCAGTTGCCTGTGCACTGCGGCAAATGGTTGGGCCTGAATATGGCTCTCAACAAATCGGAATCAGGTTTCTCGGTGAAGGCATCTACAACATGAGCGGCATTATTGATGTTGTAGACGGGTATGGTAATCCAATCGCGGGGAATATCCGTCTACCTCGAATCGCGGCATGCTTCATCGATAATCCAAACCAAAGTTATCAAGGTTATGGCTACAGATTTATAGAGGTGTCGATCGCTTATCAGATCTGGGATGAGCAGAATCTGAAATGGGATATTCATGTGGTGAGGACCGGATTCGAACCTGTTATCTACGATGCAGACGATTGGGAAACCGTAAATAGTTGGGCTGAGGACAGGCTTATTACTCAGGCATCTTCTTCACCCCAGCATGGAAAGATGATGCCTGATATAGCTTACGATCCCCGTAATGATGGCCTGCCGAATCATTTCCGAGGTGATCTATATTTGGTTTACACATATTATAACAATAATCCCAATCTTCCAGAGGGTGTGGGCCCTCGTGTGTACGTTACTTACGGTTTAAGGCATAACATAGTTTTTCCCCCGGATGACTACCACTACACAGAATTTGACTGGTATGGTTGTACATTGATTCACTATTTACACAGTGAGGGTGTAGGAGCTGCAATTTGCAACGGATTTCATCCCAAAATCGATATAGGGTTTATTGATTATAGGCCTTTTGACCTTAATGATGATCCTGTTTGGACGGTAGCGGTTGCCTTTACTGCTGATAAAGGATTTTTTGAACCGCATATTGTAACATGGAATGCTGGTTATCCATTTCTTGATGGGCTTTTAGAATTGCCAATAAGCTCGAACCATGCTGGATTTATGCCTTCAATCGATATTGGGCTTAGAGACACTGTTAATCCAGATTGGGCAAATCATTGCGCTGTGACCTGGACTCAAACAAGGTCCGAAGATTGGAATGACGTCACAATTGGATACGTGGACAATCACGGAGGAGCTCGATTAGGACCTCGCGATCCGGTTGGAGTAATGGAGGCATGGGCGTTCCCTTCAGTTGCCGTCTGGGGTGATACTGGCGATCCAGATATTTTCAGGACAAGCGTAAGCTACTTGAATACATTAAATCCGGTTTTAGCCAGGTGGGATTCGTATGCTACAACTTACGAAACGACTGTTGACCCTCCTAACACAACGTGCCTTCCTTATGGCGTCGAGACAGATATCAGTACAGGGGTCCACGGGCTATACGATTCAGGTTCACAGTATTCGAACTGGTACGGGATGAGCTCGTCGATGACCGTTAATGATGACGGATATTACTGGGTGCTTTATTCTGCGATGCCAGATCCATCGGAACCGGGTGTTTCTGATTTGAATCTTAACCAAGTATATGGCGCATATGGAGCGACAGACTGATAAGGATAAAAAGTCAATAACATTTACAGGGGGACACCATAATAAGTGTCCCCTTTTTCATGCCAATTTTTTCCCCTCCGAGGGGATGGCAACCTCTTAAAATGAGGAAATCTCCATACTAACCCACACATATTGCCTTCCCACCCCCCCGGGTGCTACTATTCCCACACCTTGACGAGAGCTACCACCTCTCGATGGTTGTTGTTATGCGTATACGCTTATTCTTAGTCGTAATCTGCATCCTTATCCTCTCCTTCCCCGCATGGGCGCAGGACTCGACTCCCGCTGACTCGACTCCCGTGGATTCGTCGTCAAGCGATTCCACGTCGGACGATGCCGTCATAGACTCCTCGTCCGGACCGGTCGAGCTGGTACCGGATGTTACAGAGGATACCGTCACTATCCCTCTTACCGAAGACGGCCAGAGCATAAACTGGGCCGAATATCTCGCGCTTCCGGCTGGGATAGGCGCGACATGGGGTTTCGTTTCCACGCTCTATCCCCCCGACCCCGCGGCGCTTTACGACTGCCCCAATATCCTTCTCGATTCCGCGTGGTCGCCGCCGATATCGTTCTCGTACGGTTTCGAGCCTCCGGCCAGCCTGAATATTGTTACGAGCGGGTGGTGGTATATTGAGGATTCGACCGGGAATCTCGCGCGGCGCGATATGGTAATTTCTTCCGATCAGGATACATGGGACGCCACTACGTGGTTCATGGCGGGCACGAATACGCTCCATATCGAGGAAGGCTGGACGACAAGCTACTATTCCGAGGATTATTATCTTCCCGACGAGTATTCCGGTCCGGGCATCGATTATTTCCTGAAAACCGTATGGTTCAGGGGAGTTATCGGCGGCGACAGGATGCTTCAGCTTCTTGAGATCTGCAACGCGCAACGTATCGGGCGCGACACGATGAATGCCGGGCAGGATCGCCAGATGATTTTCCAGATTCCGTCGAACGAACTTGACCGCCAGAACGGACGCGGCAATCTCCTTGTGTGGGTCAGCAACGGCCATAATCAGCTTATCAGGACGCGACTTTTCACAGCTTATGCGACCGAGGTCACGGAATTTAAAAATATCCAGGATGCGGTAGAACTCGACCCGAACACATTTTATTCCGACTACCTTCCCGAGGAAGTCTACTGGTCGATGGATCAGTATCTCCTGACCCATGAAACGCCGTTTTTCGCCACGCAGGAACAAACTTCATTTACCGGTGCCCCGGAAAGTACAGATGTGTCTGGAACTGAAGATACTTCCACGGGTGAAGAAGGGACCGACAGCGAGAGTACCGGGGATTCTGAAACGGATAGTTCCGGAGAAATCAAAAAACTCCCAACAGGAAAAAACATAGTCCCATTAAAGGGACTTTTTTTTATATGATTGCATATGTAACTCAATCGTGGCTTGCGACTCCGGCGCAAGGATATGACGGCCCGGCCTTTCATGCGCCGGAGTCGCATGCCACGGTTCTGACATAAAAATTTTGCCAATTAGGGTATAATCTCGGATTCAAAAGTGATCAAAGACTCCGTATATACTCTCATTACCCGCCTATTTATCATCCTCGGGAAGCTGATCTATTCCGTGTTCATTAATCGCACGCTTGGCCCGACCCTGAAAGGCGCGTACGAGCTTATCACTATGGCTCCCAATACGCTTGTGTATTTCGGGAGCCTGGGATTTAACCAGTCGAATATATTTTTCGCAGGAAAAAAACCGGGATCGATTCCGAATCTCATATCCAACGCTTATTTCATGACCGCGGTGTTCTCGCTCCCCACAATTGCGCTGGGCGCCGGATATATGCTCCTCCCGCAGAATGCGAAAATCTGGGACAACGTCCCGATCTGGGTGGGTTTTCTGGCTCTCGTTGTGATTCCAATAGGCATTCTGGACATGTATCTCGAAAGCATTCTGTATGGCGAGAATCGTATCTGGGTACGCAACTTCCACGAAGTTCTCAGGATGTTCTCGTCGATAGTTTACATCGGTATCATGGTTGTCGCGCTGAACTGGGCTATCCAGGGCGCGATATTCGGCTTTATTCTCCTGAATTTGACTATCTTCAGCTTTGTCTTTGTGGTTTTACGATATTACCACAAGCCCGTTCGACCCAGGCTGGATCGCGAACTGGCAAAGGAAAGCTGGAAATTCGCCATGTTTCCGTGGGGATCGAATTTATTCGGATACCTTGTTTTAAAAGTTGACATCTGGCTGTTAAACGCGCTGGCACATGGCACTGATTACGAAATACTCCAGCAGGTCGGTTTGTACGCGACCGCCGGTACTGCGATGGCAACGATATGGGTAATCCCCGAAGCGATTCATACTGCGGTGCTTCCAAAAATTATCCAGAAAGGCGAGAGCGAGCGAAGAAAACTCATGCCGCCGAGCATACGCGCAACAACCGCCCTTGTCATTCTTGCTATTATCGGGACCATACTTGTCGCTAAACCGCTTCTTGTATTATTATACAATCGGCCCGGCGCTTCATGGGATTATACCCTCGCATATATCCCTCTCATGCTTTTAATGCCCGGTACTTTATTATTCGCGCTCGCAAAAATATTTTCAGCCGATCTCTTCAGCCGCGGTAAACCTCATTACGCCATGTGGGCCACCGCCGCCACGCTTCTTTCAGACATTATCCTAAACATTATTTTGATCCCATGTAACTGGACTATAGGGACTCTCCCAATCGGCGGAATGAACGGCGCAGCGATCGCGTCAAGCACAAGCTACTTTGTCCTGTTTCTCTCACTGCTGATTATCTACCTTCGTGAGTCGGGTGAAAATCCGATGGACTTGTTTATTCCAAAGCGAAGCGATATCGCCATTATTAAAGACCTTGCCGTGAAAGCATGGGAGAAATTCGGGAATATAAACAAAATAAACCGCGAGGGGGATAAATGATGCCCCCGGACGATAAGAAAAAGAAAGCCGATCCCAAAAACTCCACTGGACGAATTCTCCTTATCTCTTACTTTTTTCCTCCGACCGCCGGAGGAGGCGTTTTCCGCCCGCTCGCGATGGTCAAGTACCTTGCAAGGCTCGGATGGGACATCACCCTCATCACCGCGACAACTCCAAAACACTATCCGACCGATCCCAGTCTCGAAAAACAGATTCCGGATAATATCACCATAAAAAAAATGCCGGTCGTGTGGGAAGGAAGCCTCATCCGGCGCGCGCTCGGGAAATTTAACCTCGATTGGATTCCGAAAAACCTTGTCACCCCCGATGAGCGCGTTTTCTGGGCCGAAAAAGCCAATACTTTGGCGGGAAAATTAATCCGACAGGAAAAATTCGACATCCTGTATACGACCGGGCCGCCATTTTCCATTTTACAGTGCGGACTGATGCTGAAACGGGCGAACAAAAAGATCCCATGGATCGCCGAATTCCGCGACCCGTGGACGCTCGCGCCGTATTTGTCGATCCCGAATCCTCACCACCGTCGCATCGCTAACGACACCGAGAAGGAGCTTATGGAAAAAGCCGAGGCGGTCGTGATGGTGACCCCGACTTTCGCAAAAATGATGCAGGAGAAATATCCCGCTTCGGCGTCGAAAGTCCATTGCATCCCGAACGGTTTCGACACGGAGGATTTTCAAAATATCGCCCGTAAACCCGGACCAAATGAATTATTTACAATTGTCGCGGCTGGCACTGTTTTCGGGCACTACAACATGGACAAATTTCTGACCGCTTTGGAAACATTGAAAAAGTCTCATCCCGAAATATATAAAAAACTGGTCGTGCATTTTCAGGGACTTCCCGATGTCAGGCTGAATCAGAGGCTTCTCGACAACAACATGATTGACTGTTGCTCGTCACAGGGATTTGTGAATCACTCTGAAAATATACGGGACATTGTCAATGCCGATCTGCTTATCCTCCCGCTTGCGGAAGTTCTGAATTCCCAAGGGCATATCCCGTCGCGAACTTATGAATATCTCGCTTCCGGAAGACCGGTCCTTGCGATAATTCCGGATGGCGATCTGAACAATCTCCTCTCCGATTTTCCACAGGTAACGCGTGTGCATCCCTCAGACTCGGAAGGCACGGTCAATGCTTTAATCAGGCATTTCTCCTCATGGGAAAATAACGAGGAATTTCCATCGTCCGACCCATCGCGCTTGAGAATTGAAACAAGAAAAAATCGCGCTCTTGAGTTATCATCAATTCTTACCGGTATCATGGATAATGGAGGGCAAGACGGATGACACGGATTCTATTCATCGCGCCTGGAGATAACTCTCACACATGGAAATGGGTCGGATGGTACGGGCAACGTTATCCGGGTGAAATAAGCCTCCTTCCATATCAGGCTCCCGCTCCGCAAGACATGATGCCCGGCGTAAAAATTCTCGATCCTTTCATCCCGCAATTTATAATATCCTCGCTTGCAAGCTGGACAGATTTCGCGCGCGTAAAAAAAATTGTCCGTGAAATCAATCCCAAACTGCTTCATGTTCTATGGGCATACGGATCGGGGACCTACGGCGCGCGTTCAGACTACAAACCCACAATTCTCAGCCCGTGGGGATCGGATATAACAATTTTTCCCGAAAGCGGCGGTTTGAAAGGGCTTGTCCAGAAGAAATTGATTGTCGAAGCGTTGTCCAAGGCCGATTACCTCTGCGCGACAAGTAAATTCCTGGCGGGTGCTATCCATGACCTCGTCCCGCAAAAACCCATGCCGGACATTTTCCCGTATGGCGTGAACACTTCGGTTTTCGATCCCGACAAGGTCGCGGGAAAAATGGATTTCGACTGGCAGGATGGCGCCCCGCTTGGGGATCGGACGATAACTGTCGGTTTTTTCAAAGCCCTCAAACCAAAATACGGCCCTGAATTCCTTATCGACGCGATCGCGATAGCATCTCGAAAAATCCCCGGCGTCCGATGTGTCATGGCGGGGTCCGGCGAAATGAAAGATGAGCTTTACGACCGTGCCAGAAAATTGGAAATTGAGGATCGGATCATTTTTCCCGGACGGATTCCGTACATAGATATGCCGAAAGCGCTCAATTCCATCGACATCTTCGCCATGCCGAGCCGTTACGAGGAGCTTGGAGTCGCGGCGCTGGAAGCATCGGCGATGCGCAAGCCGGTCATTGTCACCGACCGATGGGGAATGAAAGAAGTAATGGTCGAAGGTAAAACAGGATACTTCATCGGCGTTGGAGACTCCGAAAAACTCGCGGAATATATTATCAAGCTGAGCAATGATCCGCAGCTTCGAGTTGCGCTCGGAAACGCAGGGCGGAAATTCGTGCAGGAAAATTACGAATTCGAGAAAATTATGCTTGCGTCGGATGAGTACGCGTCGAAAATAATTCAGAGGCACGAGCGTTAGCGAGTGCTTCACCATGGTCACTCACGTTCGTGGATCTGATAAGTGATAAGATATAATAGACCAGAGTGACGTTGGTAGACCACTCGCTAACGCTCGTGGTTCTGATACATCATGTCCCGGGACACAGGAAAAATAATAACCGGCGAAGAACGCACCCAGCCTCAGGGAAATATCCCCCCTGAGCCGAAAGGCCTGCGACGGAGGCTACGGTGGATTTTCATCCTGACATTTGTCGCTTACCTCATCCCCGCCCCGATCGGAATCGGACATTTTCTGCTCACAAAATCCCGCGCCGACAGTTGGAACGATGAAGCCCGCATCGCGACTGTCGAGAGCCTCGTTGAGCAGAAAACGATGGCGATTGAATACACGAAATGGGGATGGTTCACGGGCGACAAGGTGCTCCTTCGCGAACATTTCTATGCCACTAAACCGCCCTTGTTAAGCGCCGTTGGCGCCGTGAGTTATGCCGCCTTTCGGGGTGTCGTAAAAGCCACCACCGGACAATTGCTCACTTACCGAAAAAACGAGGATATCATCTACCCGTATGTAACCCTCACCACATCGGTCCTTTCGCTTGCGCTGCTTCTTACCTATTTCTACAGGGCGTTGTATCTTGTTAATATCACAGATAAAGCCCGATGGTGGCTGTTCTGGGCGCTGGCAATCGGAAGCCTGTATCCGGCGTATTCAACTGTTTTCAATAACCACACAGTCGCGGGAGCGGGGATCTTCATCTCGTTCTACTATATTCTCCGATACCGTCTCGGCGGACCTTTAAAATGGTGGGAGGCTCTGCTCGCCGGACTTTCAATCGGCTTCGCGGGGGTCACGGATTTCACCGGCGCGCTCCCGTTCCTCGTATTTTTCTTTATCCTTCTGCTGATTCATGATTTCAGGTCCATATCTTTACCTTCGAATATTCTGAAACCCCAGGAGGGATCGATCGCGCTGGGCATATCTTTCGCGCTCGCCGCGGCATTCCTCTCCATCTTCTTAATCGGCGAACGCGGTATCGCAATTCTCTTTTTCGGACCATTAATAGTTTCGATATTAATATGTCTCTTCCTTTTGAGCCGAAGGAAACCGGGCAGCATTCTTTTTTTAATCGGTATCCTGATTCCAGTCGCGGCTCACCTGTTCCTTAATTCGAGGATCACCGGAAACTGGCTCCCGACATACATCCAGTCCGACGTATATATCGCCACACCGCCGGGCTATTTCGGCGAGGTCCTGAGACCCGACGAATCCGGTTTCCTCAACTGGGACCGATGGATTTATGTCGGAACGGGACTTTTCGGAATCAGGGGGATTTTTCTTTACACACCTGCGCTATTGATTGGATTGATTTGCGCTACCGCGATCGCGCTGAAACGCAACAATCCGATGCGTCTCGATGCCATCGCGCTTGTTCTGTCGGTGGTCGCCGGATGGGGTTACGTGCTCCTGTTCGCGTCGGCGAATTTCGGCGGCACAAGCTACGGATTCCGATATGCCCTTGCAGCCACCCCGCTGTTAATTTTCTTCTGCCATAAAATTTTTACCGACTGGGAAAAGATCGGCGCGCCCGTTTTCAGAAACGCGGTCGCATGGGGGGCGATAGTCGGGCTTATCGCGATCCCTTACCCGTGGGGGATGTTCGGACAGTTGCCCGCCACTCTCTGCAGCATCGTGGGCAACCTCGAATATATCGCCCTGACACTCATGTACGGCCTCTCATAACTGCCAGATATGCAAAATACTCCACTTAATACTCATAAATTCAATCCTTCCGGATCGGCTTCCTGCCTTAACGCTTCATACAAAGCTATCGAAACCGCGTTTGACAGGTTCAGACTCCTCCTTTCCCCCAGCATTGGTATCCTCACCGTTTCCCCCCTCCCGGAATTCAGTATTTTCCCCGGAAGCCCGCTGCCCTCCGATCCAAAGACCAGCACATCCCCTTTCCGAAACCGAGCGTCCCAGATCGACTTCCGTCCTTTGGTGGAAAGAAACCATACCCTCCGACCCTCCATCGCCTCCTCGAAATCTTCCCATCTCTTGTGAATATGCACTTCCGCAAGCGGCCAGTAATCAAGTCCTGCGCGTTTAGCAAGCTTGTCGTCCAGCCTGAATCCCAGTTTTCCAATAAGATGTAACGGGGTCCCGGTACAGGCGCACGTTCTCGCGATACTACCCACATTCAATGGTATCTCCGGCTCAAATAACCCGATTGCATACCACAAGCCGTTTTCCGGTTTGACAATACGGGGATATATCTCTTCGGGATTCATTAATATGCCGTCTCACTTGCGCGATTCGTACCTGCCAAGATACCTGACTTCGCCGCTGCCCGATTCGCCGGGATTTTCAAACAGCACTTTGATTTCCGGCGGGAGAATATTTAAATCCTCGATCTCCTCAACCGAAAACCACCTTGCATCCCCAATCCCCTCCTCATATTTCACCTTAAAACCGGAATCCTTTTCCAGTTTTCCATTAAAAAAGAAATCGACCACATGTCGGGACGGCATTATCAATTCACCGATTGCGACCAGACGCTCTACTTCGCTTTCAACCCCAAGCTCTTCCCTGATTTCCCTCACCATGGCATCCTCGACCGACTCCCCGAGATCGACTCCCCCCCCGGGAAGCACCCAGTAATTCCCATGCTCTCTTACATGCTGTAAAAGAAGGATTCGCCCGTTGATATCGCGGGCGATCATCGCTACTCTCAACCTTGGATTCTGGTATTCCGCCATCTTTTTCCCATCCTGAATTTCAATCTTAGCACAGCTTTCGATATACTAGCCATCAGATATCAATGGTTCCACGTAAGATAAAATCCTGTATATCGCCCTCGACCTACTTCATCCGCACTTTCGGATGCCAGATGAATGTCGCCGACAGCCTTGCGTACGCCCGGATTCTCAAATCCCTGGGACTTTCGCAGTCGGAGTCCGAAATCGACGCCGATATCCTCGTCGTGAACACCTGCAGCGTGCGAAACAAGGCCGAGGAGAAGGCGGTCAGCTATGTCGGCGCGATTTCGAAAAAACGTACGGAAAATCAAAAATCCAGCGGGATTATTTTCGTCGGATGTATGGCGACTGTCAGGGGCGATGAGATGCTATCCAGGTTCCCGGATATCATGGCGATCGTCCCCGCAAAAGAGCTTGATACATTCGAAAGTACGATCATTGATACATTCCCCGACCTTCCACGATCTCAGACTGCGGACGATTCCCTGCCGCTTCTTCGACCGGAGGAAAAATTCGAGCGATTCGTCACAATTGTCCGCGGATGCCGTAACCGCTGCACGTATTGTATTGTCCCCCGCGCACGCGGAGGAACAATCTCAAGCCGGCATCCATCGGAAATCCTCGATGAAATCAATCGCCTGATCGATTCCGGAATCAAGTCTATCACCCTCCTTGGACAGAATGTCTGCGCATACGGTACCGACTCTCCTCCGGATTGGGTTGACCTCGCGCCGGATTACGGTATCACAAACCTTCTTACCGATATTCGCGACAGATTCGGCGATTCAGGCGTCTGGTTCAAATTTCTCACAAGCCACCCGAAAGATGCT
>JAPKYR010000057.1 GCA_026394215.1 bacterium | reverse complement strand
CTGGCAAGCGTGAGAGCAATTGTGGCAGTCCCCTGCATTTTGCAAATCGGCGTACTAGAAAGTCTCGCAAGCGTGCGGACCTTCATACGACCCGATCAGCCGGTCGAGTGTCGTGTTCTTCCGGTCGAGATATTCCAAAATTCCAAGGCAGATATCCTTTGCACGATTCGGGTGCACGAAATTCACGGTCCCGAGGCTCACAGCGGAAGCTCCGGCGATGAAAAACTCCAGTGCGTCGGTAGTTTCATAAATTCCTCCGGTACCGATTATTGGAATTTCAAGGCTGGACGCGACCTGGTGCGCGATTCTGAGCGCGATCGGACGTATGGCGCGTCCGGAGAGTCCCGCATAATCGCGAGATAGCCTGGATTTGCGGGAATCTATACAAATCGACATCCCAAGGAATGTATTTGAAAGGTTGAGGATGTCTGCGCCGGCGTTTCTTGCCGCTTTCGCGAGAGGGACAATATCGGTCACGTTCGGGCTTAGTTTGGCGATTAAGGGTATTGACGTAACTTCGCGGACGGATTTGACAAGTTCACCGAGGATGGCGCTGTTGGCTCCGAACGTTAAGAATCCATGGTCGACATTGGGGCAGCTTGCGTTTATTTCAAGCGCGGCGAGACAGGACTCCCTGTCGAGAATTTCCGCAAGTTTCCTGTAATCCTCGATTCTGTCGCCGACAAGATTCGCGATAAGAGGTATACCGTACTTACAGGCTTCCGGTAATTTCTCCGAGAGGAATATATCAACCCCGGGATTTTCCAGTCCAATGCAGTTAAGCATGCCGGACGGGGTTTCTACGATCCTTGGGTAGGGATTTCCGGGACGGGGTTCGAGGCTGACGGCTTTCAGAGTAATTGCTCCGAAAAAATGCAGGTCGGTTACATTTTCGAACTCAGGTCCGTAGCCGAATGTCCCGCTTGCCGCTATCAGTGGAGTTTTCAGAGCAAGAGGTCCAAGGTTGGATTCGAGTTTCGAGAGATCGGCGTCCATAGTGATCCTGTAGCTGACTATTATATAGATATTATCGCGCGACTGCCACATTTAAAAATCCCTATATTTGATAAGAATTGTACTGGTGTTATAGAGAATAATATGTTTTAATGCTTCAGTGTATTTATAAAATCGTAACTACTCAGCGATTTGACAGTTGACCGGGAACAATCATACGGTTTCCGGAATAAGTCATGTCGGGGACCATCAAGTTTATAACGCCGGAAGCCGGATGACAGTCCCCTTCTCTCACAAATGGGTGAGGTGTTACATAAAATCGAAATGGATTGGAAAATATTTTATTAATATCGTATTAAACTGACTTGGAAAAAATGGAGATCAATCGGAATTTTAGATGGCCGGCCATTCATGAGGTTTGAAAATGGACCGACGATGTTAATCTATCAAGAAAGAGGTGCTGTGCAATGCATATAGGTATAAATCGAAAGGGGCTCTGCTGCATAATCTCCTACGAAGGGGA
Organism: bacterium; assembly: GCA_026394215.1. GTDB lineage: Bacteria > JAJVIF01 > JAJVIF01 > JAPKYR01 > JAPKYR01 > JAPKYR01. The sequence continues at coordinate 1,330 of JAPKYR010000057.1, read as the reverse complement.
TACAAATGAGCTTACCCCTGGACCGTTTCCTGAGGTTTTAAAGGCCTTGCAGAGTGGAGATCAAAAGATAATTCTCGATTTCAAGAAGCTCGGATTTCTGAATCCCAATGGAGTAAAGGCACTGAAGGAAAGCGCGGATATCATCAAGAGCGGGGAGGCGCGACTCGGTATCTCCGAGCCGAATCCGCACGTCCGCCAGATAATAAAACTGAACGGGATCAGCGACGATATTCCGATCTATTACAATGAGAAGGAAGCCATGAGATGGATCTCGATGCTGGATTACACGCCATCGATGATTAAGAACGTGACGGTGGATTCTCTACTTATCTTACAAAAAGACCTGCCGATCGCAAGGGAACTCAGGAAATCAATGAAGGAGCAACCGTCGCATTTTCAGGCACGGTTGATGCCATGCAGGGATTTTGAATCGGCACACGAGGTCCTCATGGAAGAGAGGATAGACTGCATCCTGGTTGATTGCGGGTTTTCGTTATTAAAAATTACTGATTTTATCGAAAGGGTTAGCTCGGATCGAAGGTTGCCGGATATTCCATTTCTTGTAGTAACGACCGATGAACAGCTGATGGGGGCATACAGGATAGTGCGAAACGGAGCACATGAAATAATAAGGTTCCCGTTCAAGGATATCGAAGTAATGGTACGGTTGCAGAACTTGATCTGCCATGTCAAGGACCACCGGCCATACCAGGTCCCGAAAAATATTTTTCGTACTGGACCCCTGGCGGACTGAAAGAATCCACCAAAAAATCGGAAACGTATGATATACTAACGACAATCCGAAATAATGCGATTCGGGTTGGAGTTTAAAAAAAAGATTTAAGGTTGAGAATATGCAGGAACTCATAGATCTTTTCCGTTATATGGTGGCTAATGGAGCAAGCGACCTCCATCTCCAGGAGGATACAAAGCCTTACTTCAGGATTCACGGCAGGCTGCACATGTTTAAGCCTGGGCCGGATATCGACCATCCTTTTATGGAACGGGCAAGGAATTACCTTTTCACGGACTACGAGAATAATCAGTTTAATGAACGCAAATGTTCCGACTTCGCGCACGTAATACCGCAAGTCGGACGTCTGAGGGTCAGCTTCTTCACTCAGTCGAACAGGTGGGGAGCGGTATTCAGGTTGATTCCCGAAATTCTTCCGAGCTTTGAGCAACTGGGGCTTCCGGAAATCGTGCGCACTATCGCCAAATTCCCGCGAGGTCTTGTTCTGGTAGTCGGACCTACCGGTTCGGGCAAAACAACTACACTCGCGACCATGCTCAACTGGATCAACCTCAACAGGAATCTGCACATCCTGAC
>JAPKYR010000081.1 GCA_026394215.1 bacterium | reverse complement strand
CGCGTTTCGCCCAGGCGAGTGTGCCGTCCTGTTTGTATCGCGCGATGAAGATATCGTAACCATCGGCGGCTGTCAGGATTGTCTGGTTCGGATCACCCGGTCCGAATGTGGCTGATCCGGTAAACCATCCTGTCACGACTGCCGAGTTGTCCGAAAGTGTCGTGATTCCATAGACCTTGTCAGTAGTACTTCCTCCGGCGCGTTTTGCCCACATAAGACCACCACTCACTACTTCACTAACATCGAGGGTGATAATCTGGTACCCAGTTAAATCGAGCCATGGTTTACCCACCGGGTCATTCTCATTCGCCTCAACACCAGCCAGGCAGATATATTCCCCTGCCGAAGCAAGTTTATCATTCGAAACCGTAACCTCGTACTTCGAATAACCAGTCCCATCACTAACCCAGGCCGCTGTCAATGCCCCATCAAAAAGTTCCGGACACTCTATAACAGGCTCGTGGTGGGTTGATTTTCCTTGCCAGTCATAAACATCAATAATTAATTTCGACTGACCGCCTTTATCAGTAAGCCCATTGTCGATTGGTTCTTCTGTTACTACAACCTTCCATGGTTCCAGACAATTTGCGTTAAGGTCAAAATCAGTCAACGGGTCATCAACTGGCTCCGAAATCGGCAACCACCAGTTGGCATCGACCGCGTAACCGAGCACAAATGGCCCGGTCGGGAGCTTTATCGAGAATGTCTGGACGTCAATGCCGGATGAATCGCCGTAGAATGCATTCCGATCATTTGATGGATTATCGGTGACATAATATTTGTAGCCATTGATAATGGAATTTGGGACAGCAGGTGTCGCAAAATTTCCGGGGTAATATTTCTGAAACACTCCGACCGGTGCGGTGACTGTTGATCCATTGAATAAAGCGGTGTAGCCGTCAGCATTAAGGAGCGCCCCGTCGCCAAGGACAGGATCGGAAGTTGTTTTATCAGCTACGGGAAAAGTATGGCTTCCCTGGAACATCATGATGCCTCTGACATCGAAGACTGAAAATTGCAGGTCATCGAACGGATGATCGATCTGGATATCGATATCCAGGGTGCCCGGTACCGGGAAACTGAACCCGACAATGTTAAAGCAGTTCGTGCACGGTCCGTCCTCAAGCAGTTTCAGGATGTTGAGGTGTATTTCACTCTCGCGTAACGGGACTATGTCGAACTTCGGGCCGTCGGGATTGTCCGGATCGACATAGATCAGGTTGTAAAGCATAAGATAATGACCGGATTCAGATTGTGCCTGAGCGTCCGGATTTCCTGTCAATTCAGGAATTTGCTGATTCGATTCACAACCAGGCGCAACCGGCATAGAATTGCCGCCGCCGGATGAGCATGCGAAAAGCAGTATCGCAACGAAAATCGCGATCAAGGAAAATCGAAAGGATTTAGGAAATATGATGGACATTGAAGCCTCCGAAAAATTTTACTTTAAATTCTAACTATGATTATACTATTAATTTATGGTTTTTTCAAAATAAATCCCATGCTGACAGAAATGTTTCCAACTATTTATTTCCCCCTTGAGGTTGTTTCTCTGCCTGAAAATAACCGAAGTACGCAACATCAGCGCATGAAAGCATGTGCTTGAAGGGAAAAACACTTATAATAAACATTCGCCAGAGGCGCATGCCATATAAATCACCAGCAACCATCTGGCATGTACTTGACCAGGAAAGCGTCGTCTTCACCGTTGTTGATGTGAATATCCGAATCCTCGAAACACGGTGAGTCGACAGGAGCGAATTCCAATGAGGAACTGTACCAGAAGCCCGCGACGAATATCACTCCAAGATCAGAGACAGAGAGACCATAAGCCTCGTCATAGCCCTCATCGCCCCATGTTCGAGCCATCACATAATTCCCGGATGAATCGATCATGGTCAAGTATGCGTCGTCCCAGCCTTCTGAGATGCGCAAATCGGAACCGGGGCCTGGATCGAAATCCATATCAATACTATAGAAAGTGCCGAAGGTTTCAACTCCAAGCAGGTTATCCCAGTCTTCGAACCAGCACAAGAACGCATCATCCGAACCATTCGAGCTCTTAAGAATGCTGCCATATTCCTGATCGAAATTCACATCAGAGCCCCTGAAAGCTCCTGTTGCGAAGACTGTTCCAGTGTCATTGACAGCTACGCCAAACACTCTGTCATCTTGAACCCCGCCCCAGGTGCGTGCCGAATCGAAATTGCCGGAAGTATCAAACCAGCTCAAGAAGGCATCAGCGCCACCATTTGATGAATTTAGTTCCGCGATCAGCGGATCAGGATTGAAATCGACATCTGCCCCGGAGAATTCACCTGCGACATAAACGGTCGACTCCCAAGTGCCTATTCCCAGACCTAAATCATTGCCAGATCCTCCCCAAGTCTTCGTCCAGTACCAGGTTCCATCTGTGTCGAATTTGCTGACGAAAACGTCATATGTCGATGCATTGTAGCTTGCATGCCAGTCAAACCCTGTGGTGGGATCGAAGTCGACCTCTCCCCGGAAGTATCCGGTGACATACAGATAACCCAGGTCGTCCAAGGCGATTGCTGCGCCATTGCAGTATGTTTCCGGGCTTTCGAAGCCCCACGTCAGACTCCATATAAGCTCCCCGGCGGGATCGTGCTTCTGAAGCATTGCCAAAGAGTATCCACTGGCGACGTTGCGCGCCTCACCTGTTGTATATGAATTTCCATTTGCATCGCAGACTACTGCATTTAAAGATTCATTCGTGGCTGCTCCCCAGGTTCTGGCCCAGCCGCCGTCGACGATGCTGAAGTCGCTATCGGAGACGTCGCTGCCCGACGGAAAACCAACCGGTATAGCCTTCACTCGTACCGTGTAGGACATGTCCAGAGGAACAAACCACATGTAACTATCCTCGAACGGAACATCCTCGACTATCAGGTTGTTGTCTGAAACGAAATTATCCTTCGAGTAGTAGAGATCGACGTTGCCAGTAACGTTATACGACCACCACGTGATTTCTTTCGATGACCCGCAGCCCCATTGCTCTCCGCCGTTTGGTGTCAGAATTCTGACAAAAGGCGCCGGCTCAACGATGCTTAAAAAGTCATCAGATGCATCAGACATTAACGGACTCGCGGAAAAGATTCGAATTCGAACAGTATCGGAAAGGTCGAACGGTATGTTCTCCCACATGTAACTGCCATCGTTCGGTGTGTTGATTGCGATTGTGTGCAGGTCAGCAGCAAAATCATCCTTCGAGTACTCGATATTTACCGTCCCGCCAATCTCGGAGGTATCCCATGTGATTTCCCAGTCCATGTAGGCCTCAAGATTCTCGCCACCATTCGGGCTGGTAACGTTGATCCAGGGATCGAATATCTCGAAATCCGAGTCGGATTCATCGAAAACTCCCGGACAATCGACATCGCTGATCTTGATTCGGCAGGTATCGCTGTCGATTCCAGGAGGAATGGGATTCCATGGGAAAACGCCTGTGTTCGGTGTAGAAGGCGCAACCACAAGATTGAAATTATCGCCTGAGTCGGTGGAAAGCTCTATCTTAACATTCGCGATGTCAGGATCGACATCCCATGTGATGTCCTGTGGGGTACCGGCTTTCCAATGCTCGTCGCCATCAGGCGCGGTGACATGAATCGTGTCTTCTGTAAATTCAACCTCAAGGGGAGTGTCGAGAAGATCGGTCGAGCCATCATCATCGGTAATGCGTAACTGGATAGAATAAATGCCTGGAGTATCCGCTTCATACCAGGTTTCCGATCCTTCTTCTTCATAAGTGCCGTCCGCGCCGAAGTCCCATTCGTATTTCGTTATCAGACCTCCGTCCGGATCGTAAGACCCGTCATCGAACAGATGCACCGAGTTTCCGACAATCTGCGGATTCGGATCGGCTGCTGCAATGGCAACAGGGTTCTGGTTCACGAAAGGAATCACAGTAAGATTTTGTATCGAATATGCGGATAGATCCAGCCATGGCTTGCCAATCGGATCATTCTCGTCGGCTTCGACTTTGACCAGGCACATGTAATTTCCGACACTCGCGAGCTTTGTATTTGAAACCGTAACTTCAAAACTGGAGTAAACGGGACTATCGCTTACCCACGTTACCGGTAATGCTCCATCAAAAATTTCACTGCACTCGACGATGGGGTCATGATATGTATCCTTCCCCTGCCAGTCATATACATCAATCAATAATTTTGTCTGCCCGCCCTGATCGTTAAGGCCCGTCCCGATCGGTTCTTCTGTCACAACTATCTTCCATGGCTCAGGGCAATTTGCGTTTGTGTCGAAATCTGTCAGAGGATCATCAACGGGTGTCTCAATGGCCGGCCACCAGCTTGCATCGACCGCATAGCCGAGTACAAACGGACCTGTCGGGATCTTTATCCAATATGTCTGCGTATCCGACGAACCGGCGAAAAATGCGTTTCGATCATTTAATGGATCGTCGGTCACGTAATATTTATACCCATTGACGATAGAATTCGGAACTGTAGCGGTCGCCAGATTTCCGGAATAAAATTTCTGAAATCCTCCTACGGGCGCAGATATGGTTAATCCGTTATACAAAGCTGTGTATCCGTCTGCGTTAAGAAGAGCCCAGTCGCCAAGCGCAGGATCGGAGGTTGATTTTCCGGTCACGGGAAATAGATGGCTGCCCTGGAACATCATAATTCCCCGAACATCGAAGACAGAGAGCGATAGATCGTTGATTGGGTGTTTGATTTGAATATCGATATTCAGGAAATCCGGAACCTGGAAAACAAATCCGGCTAACATAAAGCAGTTCGTGCATGGACCATCCTCGAGAAGTTTCAGGATGTTGAGATGTATCTCTCCCTCCCTCATGGGGATAACCTCAAGCATTGGGCCATCGGGACTGTCCGGATCGACATATATCAGGTTGTAAAGCATCAGATAATGATTGGATTCATATTGCGCCTGAGCTTCCTGATTTTCAGTTAAATCAGGAATTTGCTGATTCGATTCACCGGCTAGGATATCAGGCACAACCGGAGTAGAATTGCCCCCTCCGGATGAGCATCCAAGAAACAGAATCACAGTAAATATCGCGATCAAATAAATTTGAATGGATTTTAAAAATATATTGGACATGGTGACCTCCCCAACTTTTTACATGAAAATCAATATGGAATTATACAAATATTTCAATATTATTGCAAAATTAAACCCATGTCTGCAGAAATGTTTCCAACTATTTATTTCCCA
>JAPKYR010000161.1 GCA_026394215.1 bacterium | reverse complement strand
TGTTTGTCTGCCTGATCCTCACCCCCTGACCCCCTCTCCAAATTTTGGAGAGGGGGCCAGGGGGGTGAGGTATGTTATCGCAAAAAATGAATAGCAATTATTATATATGGTTATTGTTAACGTATTATTGACAAAGCATATTTTCTAATGGGATAATAAGTATGAGTCGAGTCTAGACGTTCCCCCCCTACGTCTAACTCGGCTTTTATTTTCGCTTTTTTTACGGATTGGTTGACATTACCGGTATTTTTTTCGACGATATTCCGCGTTTGGCATCAAGTTTGTATAACACTTACTAACGGGATGTCCGCGACAATAATATCAGGGGCTTTATCCGACTGCAAGAGCGGATTTGACGGAAGTGAGACGCGACTATGTTTACCTATAAAATAATACTGAGGCTGATTATCGTCTCCACCATCGCATGGTTCTGTATTGCCTCGACCTCCCTTGGAGCCGATAATTCAACGGGGTCATCCGACGACTCATCGAATACAAAACCGCCATCATACGCTTCTACTCTTGTAGATGGAGCTGGGTTTGCCACGGGAGCGGAAGATTCGTTGCAAACCAGTACCGCGACGGACGAAGTCACTGAGCTGATTACTCCCGAGCTTGTCGTGGAACCGGATCGGCATATAATCATTTCACTTGCCGACCAGCGCATGTTCGTTTTTGAATACGGCGAGATCATCCAGAGGTTCCTCGTCTCCACAGGAAGAGCGGGGCATAGCACACCGACCGGAAGTTACTCCGTCCACAGCCAGTCGCCGCGCGCATGGTCGAATAAATACGAATGCTACATGCCTCACTGGATGGCGATCACCGGCGACGGCCAGTACGGTATGCACTCTCTCGAAGGGACAAGTTATCTCCAGTACCTTGGGTCGGTAGCAAGCCACGGATGCATACGTCTTTCCCCCGAGGACGCGACGTGGCTCTATGGCTGGGTTTCAATCGGCACGCCGGTCGAGATTGTCGCCGATTACGACGAACCTCCGGAAGCGAAGACGATCGAATACAGGCTCGAAAAGCGGTATTGCATATAAATAAAAGATTAATAGGAGATGTGGTATAATAGTCAAACCTGAACTTCGGGGGTATTTCTATGATATTTCATGTTGTTCTCGAAAATGCAGAAGACGGCTGGGTAGTAGCCGAGGTGCCTGCTCTTCCAGGATGTGTTTCACAGGGCAAGGATGAGGAAGAGGCGCTGCAAAACATCAAAGAGGCCATAACCGCATGGTTATGGGCGGAAGATCAGAAAGCGGCCTCAAAGATCAAAAAGAAATCCGGAAAGAAACCCATTGTTGTCACGGTTTGAGTGAGAGGATGAGTAAACTCGCCAACATTTCCGGCAAGAAGGCTGCGAAGGCTTTTCAGAAAGCGGGATGGAAGGTTCTTGGACAGGTGGGAAGCCATTTAATGTTGACTAAAGAAGGAGTGCGGTGCAACCTCTCGATTCCCCAGCATAAGGAACTGTCTATCGGAACACTGCGTGCGTTGATCCGAAGCGCGGGTATAAAGGTCGATGAGTTTTTAAAGTTGCTTTGATTTCCGGGATCATCACCAGCGCCAGGACTTGCCCTCCGTAACTTCTTATGCAAATCCCGTTTTTTATATTAAAAAATAGATGTCAAGGAGAATTGGTCTAATATGCTAGTACGCCGACAAGTTACGCAGGCTCCGCTTGTAGTTGGCAGTCGCGAGGTTTATCAGGTGAATTTGACAATAAGTATGACTGCGGTGATCAATAACAGGCTTACAAAAAATCCTGTGAGAAACCAACCACTCTGAAACATTCCAAAATACCTGTCAGCGTCTGGGCGGGGATAGCCAACGAATAGCGTGTAAAGTACATCAAAAACGAAAATAATCAGCACTATGGGGCCAAAAAGTAGTCCTATAAAAAAGAGTGGCATTTGAGAATACCTTCCAGCAAAATAAAATCAAGCTAACAGTTTGATGAATTCATTTACGGTCATTCTTGCTTATCTGACAAGTGTCGACATGAAAATATCATTCAAATGTTCTGTTGGAACCACTTCGCTCCTTGCGTATCGTATCCATTCTTCAGGCGAGTTCCAGACCGATGTCATATAATTTTTTCCCTTCATCCATAATTGACTTATATATTAATCCATTTGCATTTCCATATTTCTGCAGATCGTCGGGGGTAGCGACAATTACATCGACTGCATAGGGAATTCCGAAAAATTGCGTATGAAGAAACTGCGCGGTCTGCCTCCGATGCGTCCCTTCCGGCATTACTACCAGGATATCCACATCGCTGTCCGTCCCCATTTCCATCCGCGCTGCCGATCCGAAGAGGGTGATACTCAAAGGCTGTACAGCATCAACTATTCTGTCGATAAGCTCTTCAAATTGTTCCTGCAATGTGTTCATTGTGTTGTTTCTAAATAAATTATACCAAAAATCTCCCGGTATTCCTAACAGTATTTGGTTGATATCAATCCCGTATTTTGGTAAAATTAATTTTTTCCCTCCGATTTTTGGAGGAACCATACCATGGCTTACCTCGACGGAATGCAGGAACATTTCGCGGTTATCGCCCTCGGGGGAAACGCGATCCTCCGCAAGGGCCAGACCGCAGAACCATCGACGCAGATGAAAAATCTGCGCGAGGCGATCGGCAACCTCACACCCGCCCTCGACCGCTACAAGTCGTTCGCGATCACGCACGGCAACGGGCCGCAGGTCGGGTTCGAGCTGATCCGGTCGTGGCTCGGGTACGACGTCGAGCGTATCCCGGAACTGGGGCTTACCGACTGTGTCGCGAACACGCAGGGGTGTATCGGCCACTGGCTCCTGAAGGAAATCAAAAATCACCCGCAATTCAGAACGCACCCGGTCGCGAGCATTCTCACACATGTCTATGTCGAAAAAAATGAGTTCTCCGACGACGAATACACGAAATACTTCGGCCCGTGGATTCCGAACACCAAAGCGAAACGCGAGAAGCTCGACAAGCAGGGCATAAAATACAGAATTCCCGAGGGGCAGACAGAAAAACTCCGTCGCGTGGTCCCCTCCCCTATCCCGTATAAAATCGAGGAATTCGAGACAATCGCGTCGCTTATCGAGAAGGGCGTCATAACAATCTGCTGCGGAGGCGGGGGAATTCCGGTATTCGACGCGACCCGTGCGGTGTCGAACGGCGCTCCATCGACGGAACGATTCATGCAGAGCGAGGTCGTGATCGACAAGGACCGTGCAAGCGCGCTTCTCGCCGCGAATATTCTCAACTACATAGAAGGCTCGGATGTTGAATTAGTAATCCTGATGGACTCGCGCGGGCTTTACCGTGACGCGCACTGCCTCGACGAGGATTTCATCCCACAGATGACACTTGCCGAACTCGACAATTTTATCGCGAACAGCAATCTCGACAGCGGCACGATCGGACCGAAACTCGAAGCGATCCAGTTCTTTCTAAAATCGGGCGGCAAACGCGCCTACCTTGGACCGCTGTCAAATTTCGCGCAAATTTTCGATCCCGACTCCGGCGTCGGGACGATTTTCCTCCATTCGCCGCAGTTGGGTCTATACCCGCGACGATGAACTAAGTATACTTCCCCAAAGAAGCACACATACCTTTGTGAAAATTCATTCCCATGGGAGGCTTCCACATGCGACATCTTCTCGATCTTACCGAACTAAGTCCATCCGATTTGAAATCCATCCTCGATCTCGCCGTTGAGATCAAGACACTGATGAAAAAAAATCCCGATGAGTACAGGGTTAAATGGTCCACAAGGCTCGACGGCAAAACTCTCCTCATGCTTTTCGAAAAACCGTCGCTTCGGACACGAATCTCGTTCGAGGTTGGCATGACCCAGCTTGGCGGGCACGCGATTTTCTACAGCATCAAGGATTCGCCGCTCGGAAAGAAGGAATCGATCGCCGACACCGCGAAAGTGATCAGCCGCATGTGCGACATCATGATGGCGCGGCTGTTCAAGCATGAGGATATTCTCAAACTTGCCGCGAATTCGACCATCCCGATTATCAACGCGCTCACGGATTACGCGCACCCGTGCCAGATTATCGCGGACCTTATGACGATCCGCGAACATTTCGGGCGGACGGAAGGGCTTACGCTCGCGTATGTCGGGGATTCGAACAATAATGTCACGCATTCGCTCATGATTGGATGCCCACTCGCGGGGATGAACGTGCATGTCGGCGCGCCGGACGCCGAGGAATTTCTGCCGCAGCCAGATGTTATGGAGAAAGCGTCGGAGCTGGCCGACGCCGCCGGTACGAAGGTCAGGATATTCAAGGATGCGATCCATGCGGTGAAAAATGTCGACATCGTCTACACCGATTCATGGATGAGCTACCACATTCCCGACCAACAGAAAGCCATGCGTATCAAAACGCTGATGCCGTTTCAGGTCACATCTAATCTCATGGGTTACGCGAAAGACACTGCCGTGTTTATGAACTGCCTTCCCGCGATGCGTGGCGAGGAGCAGACCGCGGAAGTGATCGACGGCCCGAAGTCGATTGTATTCGACGAGGCGGAAAACCGTCTGCACGCTCAGAAAGCGGTGATGCTGAGGCTTTTGGGGGCAGCGTGAGGATTGCTCGACAGGCGATGGCCGAGTATAAATGCAAGGACAACTATGTCATGTCGGCGAACATCGCGGGCTTCAAGAAGATCGCGGACGCAATGATGGCACAGGGTCTTGTGTAATTAAAAGGGATTTTTCGATATTGATGTATATTCAAATCCCCCGTAAGTAGCGGGGGATTTTTTATTTGCATGGAATTTCGGCTAACTTCGGTAGTTGAAGGTTTAGTAATTTGTCCAACCATATGCGCCAAATACTTTATTAAGATTCAAATCAGGGACATCTTCCGTATTCGGATCCGGCATCGCAGAATAAAGCACCCAGTAGCGGCCATTATGGATAGACATTGACGAGCTGATCCCATACCAGTTTGAATATTGCGATCCCGAATCATATAAACCATGGAGTGCGATACTGATATTAGTTTCAACCCCGACTTGATCAACAGTACCAGACGGTGGATTAGCGACGTAGGTTGTGTCGTAAGTTACAGCTCGTGAATCCCACCTATTTGTAACCGGGTTTAGGGAGTTCAGATAGCTTATACTTGCCCTATGTTCAATCACATTATCCCAGACAGCCACAGAGGGAAACGCAAATGCCTCCATTATCCCATTCTGAAAAGTGGGTTCCAAATCTATATAAAATGCCCCAAAGTGATTATCAATATATCCAACTGTAACGTCGTTCCAGTTTCCAGATCTGGCTTGCGTCCAGGTTACAGCACAGTGATTGGCTCCTACTGGACCGATATCGACAGATGGCATAAATCCTGGATTTTCCACAAAATTCAGGATTATGTAAGGGTCCAGCCTGATTGGTAATTCTAACCTATAAAGGGATGGGTATGGCAAACCAGCGGGCCAGGTTACTATGTGCGGTTCAAAATTACCACCGTCTGCTGTAAAGGCAACCGCAACTGTCCATGTCACCGTTTGCCCAGGTATGAAGCTAATAAAACCTATATCGATTTTCGGATGAAATCCGTGGCAAATCCTATCATGGGGTACTCCCAATCCCTCACTGAGTAAATAATGTATTGGTCTCGGTGGGCCAAAAGGGCCTGGATCTGCCCAGCCAAAATCGGAATAAAGCCAGTTATTTGTTCCACTCCTTACACCGAACTTGATATAAACTCGAGGACCTTCAAGAGGACCGGCATTATCAGGATTATACCATGTGTATACTAAATATAGGTCACCTCTGCTGTTCAATTCCGATTCAGTACGGGGATCGTACGCAATATCGGGCATCATCATATCCCCATATTGAAGACCAAGAGTTGGTCGACCAATAAGACCATCAACTGCCCACTCAGGGTCTGTCCAATCTGCGGCACTATCAATATCAGGATTAAATCCCATTCTAACGACATGGATATCCCATCCAATACCACTCCAAATCTGGTATGCAACCGATACTTCAACAAATCTGCGCTCTATATCATCCTCCTCCTCATTATAAAAATAACATGCCGCTATCCTGGGTAAACGAATATTACCCTCGATCGGGTCGCCAAACTCATCCACCACTTCAATAACATCACTCATTTCACCTTCAATAACCCCGTAACGGAGAAATCTTATGCCCATTCCCCGGATTCCTAAGCCAGGAGCCCCATCCTCTCTCAGGGCTACAGCGACGGACCAGGTGTTAGCCGGTTCGGCATTATCCTCCCAAAATACCCCCCAATCCCACCAGCCTAATCCAGGACCTTGGAGAATCTCAGTAACATCAGCATCGTAATAGATATCATTTGAGTGATCGAGGTCTGTGACATCGGGAAATATAGTAGATTGCTGTTGAAAGTTAAGTGCCTCCCTCTCATAATTATTATCATTTTCGCTTGTAGAAACCGGGTCTTTACCGCTACACGAAAATGACAAAACTATTATTAATAGATAAATAAGTCGTTTGTACATTGTTTCTCCTCCCAGAGATTAAATTTTATTCATGATCGATTACTAATTCAAAAATGTCGAATGCCATATATGGCTGCACTTCCCCAGGACCGTAGTCATACCATGAACCATCTCCAATGCACTGATAAGTACCATCGGGGAGTGGAGCGAGATAAAGTTGATTCCCGCATCTGATATGATCCGGGTCTGGTGAATTACATGAACTTAGGACAGTTCCTGCAGGATCCATAAAAAATGAGTCCGTGTTTGTCCCACCCCCCGGATCGGGATAAATACCGTCCAGTAAATACCATTGGTCGAACTCAACACGCCCTTCTTCTATTTCGGGGGTGAACATGTTACAGCACGTGTAATCTGTGATCGGTTCGCCATTGTTGAAAATCTCTTTGAACCTGAACATCTCAGGCTGGTTAGCTGTGATCGGGAAGTCATCGACAGGATTTATAACCGGCGTGTTAATGGGCGGCTCCCAGCATACATCAAGAGCATATCCCGCCTTCGAAGGACCAGTCGGCAACGAAATACGGAATGTTTTCTCGACGGTTTTTCCGCTTTCGAGCATATGGCGATCCTCATTCGAGTAGAAGTTTAAGAACGCGTTCAGATTCGCTATCGGTTGTCCTCCAAAAGCGTATTTTCCTTCCCAGTACTTAAAAATCGGCAGGTCGATCCCGGAATCATAATCGGGGCACCAGAAATAGGTGTAGCCATCGGCGTTCAGAACCTCCGGGTCGCCCATGAGTCGCCAAGACAACCGCCAGTCTATTGGATATAGCGGAAACTTATGGATTAACACGGGTATCACATGCGATCCCTGGAACATAAGTATCAGCTTCGGATCGAATACAGTCAGTTCCTTATGGTTCGGGAATGGATGTGTGATTTCAATAGAGAGGTTAAAAGTGCCATCACCGTTTTTACTCGCGCCAGTAATCAGCAAGCAGTCATCGCACGATGTCTCGAAAAATTTCAGGACATTCAGGTGTATCCCTCCAAACCGGAACGGGACCAATTCGACGGTTTCATGATCGGCGTCGAAGTAGATGTTTCCAGCAGCCCATAATTTGTGCGGATTGTGAATGGAGATATCGCCTCCCGCTGAGGTCTGCAAATCCCCGGAATTAATTGAGGGATCAACTGACGTTCCCGGCGCTACAGGGTCATGCGCGCATCCGAATAGAAGGATCGCGACAAGACAGAACAATGTGTACGTTTTCATAATCCACCTCCGAATGGATGAGAATAATAATTAACAATCGGCAATTATAAATGGTAACTAGAAGTCAGCAGTTATCTTTATGAAGGAGTCCCCTCCTTTCCCGGCATCAGATTAAGTCTAATTCTGATCTAACATATGAAACAGCATCTGTCAAGTATCTTGCAATTTGTGGATTGAAAATTTTCCATTTCATGCAATCTCATCCAGTTGCGATTGAATACGATCATCGGTATACTTTTCCGAGCTTATAGAACCATACGGATGAGGGATCCTCTTCATGGAGACATTCTCAGGACGAAGTATCATCTCGATGCGTGACTTCACGCGCGAAGAAATCCATCATGTTCTGGAGACGGCAAGGCAGGTCGATGAAAATCCGAAAAAATATGCCAACGTTCTCGACGGCAGGATCATGGCGACACTTTTCTTCGAGCCTTCCACCCGCACAAGGTTGTCTTTTGAATCGGCGATGACAAAACTTGGCGGACGGGTGATCGGGTTCGCCGACCCGTCATCATCATCGACCAAAAAAGGCGAAAGCCTCGCGGACAGCATAAAAATCGTCGAAAGCTACGCCGACCTCATCGTCATGCGGCACCCGGTCGCGGGATCGGCGAGATTCGCAAGCGAGATCGCCCATATCCCGGTGATTAACGGCGGCGACGGCGCGAATCAGCACCCGTCGCAGACCTTCCTCGATCTCTACACAATCCTGAAAGCCAAAGGGCGGCTTGATAACCTCACTATCGGATTCATGGGCGACCTGAAATACGGCCGCACCGTGCACTCTCTCGCCCATGCGCTTGCGCATTACAACTGCCAGATGTATTTCGTGTCGCCGAAAGGACTCGAAATGCCGAGCGACCTTCTCGAGGAACTCGCCAATATGGGAATCAGCTATCAGGAGCACGCGAACTACGATTCCGTCAAGGGAAACCTCGACATCCTCTACGTCACACGAATCCAGCGCGAACGATTCGGCACTGAGCTTGACTACGATAAAATCCGCGAGGGCTACAATATCTCGAAACAGTTTCTGAAGGGCTGCAATCCGGATCTGAAAATATTACATCCGCTACCGAGAGTGGATGAACTGTCGGAGGAAGTGGACAGTACACCATACGCGCTGTATTTCCAGCAGGCGGCGAATGGAATCCCGACACGCATGGCGCTGATCGGGCTTGTCATGGGGGTGTTGTCATGAGCGACCATAAGGAAAAAACACGTACTATATCGCTTATCGAAACCGGCACGGTGATCGACCATCTGAATCCGCATGTCGTCTTCCAGGTCGTGAAACTTCTGGACATCGACGACAACATAGAAGATACAGTCACGGTCGGGACGAATCTACAATCTGCCGCACTCGGTAAAAAAGGGATCATAAAAATCGCGAACCGATTCCTCACGCAGGAAGATGTGGACAAGCTGTCGATTGTAAGCCCCAACGCCACTGTCAGCATTATCGAACATTACGATGTGGTTAAAAAATTCAAGGTCAGCTTCCCTAAAGAGATTGTGGGGATTATCAAGTGCCCGAACCCGAACTGCGTCACGAATGTGGAAAATGTCGAAGGGCGATTCAGGCTCGTGCGTGAAAGCCCGATTTTTCTTCTATGTACGTACTGCGAAAGATACATACGCGAAAGCGAGATTAAGATAGTGTAGCTGTTAAATAATCTGTCGAGACATCCTGACTTATTCCAGATATTAAAAAAGCCCCATGGCGGGGCTTTTTGAATTTCTCGTTTTAAATACCGGTACCTGCTATCCCGGAGCGTAAGTGGAGGGTAGCTGGTATCCGGGAAAATCTTTCACTACCACTCAAACGGAGCGTCCTCGGTATTAGGATCCACAACGATCTCATCGACCACATCCGCGATTCCTTCAGTAGCCTTCGCGAGTTCGAGAGCCTGTTGCTTCAACTCTTCAGTCTTGACTGTCATATGCACGGTAGCGACCGCATGTGATACTTCGACAGTAATTCCGTAGGTTCTCGCGTACCAGTCAAGAACCGGGTCCGTTTGAATATTCGACTGCACCGCCGCATCCAGAGCTATGTCGCGGGCATGGGTTGCCTCATCGAGCGCCCCGATGTGCGTATTCTCGCGGATCGACTCATCGACCGACTTGGGACATCCGGTCAGCAGCAGAGATACTAACCCGAATAATATCAGGGGCAGATAATACTTTCGATTCATGTTCTTATCCCTCCGTAATTCAAAATCCATGTCAGAATCAAAGGTAGATAGCGGCCTGAGCTACTATTCCAACGATCAGAATGGTAACTACAACTAAAAGAATTGGATACAGTATACCGGTAAGCACGGTAGATATGACCGCGTTTGCGATTGAATACCTGCCGTGCTCTCTCATCATGACGACATGAATGAAAACCATGAACAGTCCCACGATTAAGCCTATGATATTAACGCCTGACCTGCCAGCCATCTGCAACATAGAGAGCCATGTTGATAAAATCAGGAAGATCCAGATATATGGGATGGCGGACCAGAGGTTTGTAATTCCATGCCCGGCTTTATTACCGGCGATCATGCTCGCAAGCTGTCCGGCAAGGCCCCATAGAATCCATGCGACAAGAAATGCAATCGGGATCGCAACAGCAAGACTCTGAGCCTGGAAAATATATTCACGGACGTAGTCCAGATTCCCAACCAGACTGAAGTCCGATTGGGTTTGCTTGAATACCTGGTCGAGCTGATCACCCCCTTGCTTCACCATGTCGGAATTTATGGTGTCCACAATCTTTTGCACTATGACCTCATTTGACAGAAATCCGTTCACTATCGCTCCGCAGGCCATGCCTGTTATCGCGATAATTACCAGTCCGGGGACAGTCTGGGCTTCGCCAAGAATCCTTTGAAAAGTCAGCGACGGGGAGAAAATAACCCCGAAGAGGTTTACCCAGAATTCAGTCCCTAATGCGATCAGGGCTACGACAATGACGCCGAGGGTAATCCAGATAATTAACCTCGATGCTTCATAGTTAGCCAATATCTGGTCGACCTGGGCAGTTGCATCGAAATCCATTTAGCTCCTCCTGCGGCATACAAAATTCACCGCTTAAGGGATACGTGAACGCGGACAGTATAGCAGAGCAGGTTATGATGGTAAAGACAGTAATCAAGCACTAAAATAAAAAAGCGGGTCTAATTATAGCCCCGCCTTTGGGAATCCAAACTCATATTTTATTATATGAAAACGCAAGTTCGGGAATTTTTCATCTGATATTTAATCTTTATTCGAATGCCGATTTCCCGTTTCAACCCACCAGCAGAATATTGTGTCCTGCGTCACAAGCCCTCTCTCATCGACCAGCTCAGGATAGCCATACATGGCCTGCTCAGTCGTGGGACCGTCCTCAAGATATCTGATTCTCAAATACCGGGCCAGTTCGCCGATCATTACAATTCCATCGCCGTCCAGATCGGCGTCGCCGCTGATAGCTTCCTTGAAAAATACCGATAAGAATCCGCCGGCATCGAGTTCCGTGGCGAAATCGCTGAGAACATCCTCTTCGCTCGATGCGAGTCCAACTGTCTTTGGATATCTGGAAACATCCTCCGCGACTCCACCGGCATAGCAGGAGTCCATCACCGCTACTTTCAATCCGGCGTCTATCGCATTCAACATTTCAGCAAGATGATCGTCGACCAGATTCTGGTCCCTCAAAGCCAATGTCTCGTCCATGCCATCGATCTCACCGGCCATGTTTTCTGCTGAAGCCTCGACACGATCGCCATGTCCCGAGAAAAAGAAAATGAAAACATCGTCCGGACCCACCATACGCGACATTTCATCCATCGCGTCTTCGACGTCCGCCAATTCCGCGTCTTCATTCGTAAGGAGTATTGTATGGTCACGTTCCATAAGGTCGGATTGTATAAATGCGTCTACCAGATTTTCCGCATCCTGATCGCATAACGGAGCGCTTGCAAATTCTTCGCCGTAATCTTCGATCCCGACAAAAACCCCGAAATATTCCGGTCGAACAATTTCCTCAACAGTTAAAGTGTATGCTCCGGTCTCCTCCGAAAATGTCGTGGCGATTATCTCAAAGTCCGCCGGGTCCGTAATCATAACCGTTACCCGCGAATCTAAAATGTCGCTGGTGATATCATCGTTCTCCCATTGTGAATCTCGCGATCCTGTAACTATAAGATAACAGTCCATCTTATCCGACGATTCGGAGATGGTAACCAGCGTCCCGGGCTCGCAGTCAATCGTGTACGTTTCAAAATAACAACCGTCCTCGAGCTGATCGTCATCCGTATCTAAACGGCTTTCTATCGTCTGACCGGGACTTATCTCGTTCCGCGCTGCGAATGCGGGGGATGCCGCGACCAGGATTAATATCAGGGATATCAAAGTCATCAAAATTGATCTTATAAGCATTTCTTCGCCTCCAGGACGATATGCAGTCCTGTTTCTATTCCAATTTAATATCTCACAGAAACGGGTAAGATAGCCAGTTAGCATAGACAAAAATAGAGGTAAAAGTAAACATTCCGGTCATCGATTCAAGGTGAAAACAACCCGGCAAGCCAATTTTCCGGATAACCCACCCGGGATTTTTAATTCTCGATGCGATAAATGGTATGATTCAAGCTCGAACCGGAGACTTCCATGCAGGATAAAACCGATAAGATTAATCAAAATAAAAATCCCGAAACCTCTTGCCATCCCCTTCTGCCTGCCTTTATGAAAATACTGGCGGTCATTCTATTTTTCTACTGGGGACTTACTCATCTCATCCGCCCCGAATGGTACCTGGTCACCGTTATGGGAATCAGCCAGTATGACCCGGCCAACACCTATGATGCCTGGTCTGCGAACCTGATGGGGGTTCTCAATATCGCATTCGCCATCACAATCTGGCGCGCATCGTACTACCCCGTCAGGTTTAAAATCATCATTGACATGATACTGATCGTGTCGATCGGAACACTTTTGGTATTCATCTATAGCCTTTTAGCGCGAGGGTTATCATCCAGGGAATGGTTCAATGTCGGACTGATCGCGGGTTCGATTGTGATTCTACTGTATTTGTATCCGAAATCAGGAAAAAGATAGAATAGGCAGATGAGAATTCATGCGCCGGAGTCGCATGCCACTGTTTACAAAATGTAAATTTAACCCCTGATCATAACGAGCATCATTTTGAATTTTTCCACTGCCTTCAGCGCATGCGGTTCGTTCGCCGGCATGACAATAAACTCCCCGGATTTTACCGTGTGTGAAATACCGGAAATCGAAATCTCCGCGACTCCGTCCAGTATTTGAACAAGCGCATCGAACGGCGCGGTGTGTTCGCTCAATCCTTCGCCCTTATCGAACGCGAAAACAGTCACTGTCCCGATATCTTTTTTGATTATCTGTTTCGATACTACCGATCCGCCCTGGTACTGCACCAGTTCAGAAAGGTTAATTGCTTTTCCTTTTAAATCGTCAGGTGTTGTCATTGTTCTTCATCCCGTCCTTGTATTTTTTCTCTATATAAGGAGTTTTGCATTTCACTTAAAAAATTTCCCTCGATCTCAGCACGACCCCGAATCCGAACGCGATATTCATCAGGCTTGCGAAGTGCATAGCTTCCGATGCGGTCCCCATGACATCCGCCGGAAAAAACACGCGGTAGTCGCGCATAAAAGCGTCCCTCGCGGTAGTCTCGCAGCAGAGGTTGGTCAGGACGCCGGAAATAACTATATCCCTCACGCCCTTCTCACGGAGGATATCATCAAGGCCGGTATTGTAAAACGAGCTGTAGCGATTCTTGCGGATGACAATATCGTCCGGGCCGATATCGAGCGACTTGTGTATCTCGCTCTCGGGTGTATCCTCGATAATATTCTCCGGCCACCATTCGCCGATCATGCCGAAATCGGATTTGTCTTTTTTGTGCATATGGCGCGTAAAAATCACCGGGCGATTCAAATCGTGAAATTTCCCGATCATTTCGTTTATCCTCGGGAGTATCGGGGCGCCATCCGGAGCTGGGTCTCCAACGAAATAATTCTGGCAGTCGATCACAAGGAGCGCCGATTTCTCAGATTCGCATCTGAAATCATGAGTGTTATAAGCCTCCAGCCCCTCCAGCCATTCATCGGTCTTTGAATCGAGAGTATCCTTAGTCAAATAATCTATCATATATTGTCACCTGTCGGCAGGCCGGTATGCCAGCCTGTCGAATGAATAATACCCCAGCATTCTTGTCTAATCCCACTCAAAACGCTACTATCTTAAAAAATATCCGTTGGAGATCGCATATGCGTATCCATTTCACACTCCTTATATTCCTCCTCACTGCCATCTCGATTTCGCAAACAGGTTGCCCTGCCCGAAACGACAATCCACCGCCTCCACGTCAATCCGGACAGACTGATGATATTTCCGCAGTAGATCTTTCCGGTGACGATCCCGTCCAGTTTGTCGAAGAATGGAAAAACCTGGGGCAGGACCCGGAATATCTTATCCGTTTACTCGATCCCGACCAGACCGGGCAATATCCCGTCCTCAGAGGCTGGTTTATTTCGGGACTTTCCGAATGGGCTTCTGAATCCTATAAAATCCAACTTGGCCAGGGTCCGCATCTTTTTATCGCATGCGGAGGGGACCAGGTAGAGGATATCAACCTCGGCATTTCATCCGAAAGCGTCGGTATGCTGGGGTCGGATAATGAGCAGGATAAAATTCCATCTGTCATGATAACTCTCGAAAATGACGCTGAGGTTACGGTAAATGTCATTCCGGTTTCGTACGCAGGGGATTCCACCGAAGGGCTGTACGCGATGTTTTATATGTAATAAAACCATATGTGGCATGCGACTCCGGCGCATGGTTTAGCGGAAGTCCATGCGCCGGAGTCGCATGCCACGTTATCTTCTTTTCAAAACTCGAATTTTATGCTATTATTTTGACTCGTTTGGTGGAGATGTTTTCGGAGATTTCAAGGCCACATGGATCGAACGGTTATCCACCTGCCGGTGTTTTATCGGTCCTTTCATTTTCGATCCTTGCAGATTTACATTAATTAATGCCTTTCACGCTGTATCGAAGGCTACAGTGTGATAAAGGACGCTCTTAATTTTCGCAGGACGCACCTCATTTGCTCTCGTATCCCTGCGGAACCCGGTTTCCCGGGATGTGAATGGATCGCTACCAAGCGGTCACTGTCCCGGCTCATTGCCCAGGTGGATTTGGACAGCGTCGGTTTCATGCCAGGGCTTGTAACCGGTTTGAGCATCCTGCAGGCAGAAGAGAATCTGCGTTTTGGATCGAAGGAACCCCCGTTGGGTGGTTTTGCTGATAACAAGCCGGCTGGAATAATTTTCAGCCGGCTTATTTTATGAAACTAATGCCCACCCAAAGTTGAGCATTCTCCGCTTTCCCGGTATAATTTGTGCAGTCGTTCTACGACTTTATAATGATATGTCAAATGGCTATCCTATACTTGCGCGGGTCGATAACCCGGATGATCTGAAAAAACTCTCAATTCCCGAATTGAAAGGCCTATGCCGCGACCTTCGTGAGTTTATTATTCAGACAGTTTCCCAGACCGGAGGCCATCTCGCCAGCAGCCTTGGCGTCGTCGAGCTGACTGTCGCCCTTCACAAGGTATTCGATTCCCCCCGCGATAAAATAGTCTGGGATGTCGGCCACCAGTCGTATCCGCACAAAATTATCACAGGCAGAAAAGAGCAGTTCCACACTATCCGATGCTTCAACGGCCTTTCCGGATTCCCGAATCCGAAGGAAAGCGAGCACGATACTTACGTTGTCGGGCATGCGTCCACAAGCCTTGCCGCCGCTATGGGAATGGCTAAATCGAGAGATTTCGCCGGCGAGGATTATAATATCATCGCGGTTATCGGCGACGGCGCGATGACCGGTGGAATCGCGTTCGAAGCAATCAATAACGCGAGCAACATGCCGTCGAAGCTGATAGTAATCCTCAATGATAACGGGATGTCGATCAGTCCGAATGTCGGCGGAGTTCGGCAACACCTTTCCTACCTTCGAACAGTGCCGACAATGCGGACAATCAAAGCAGGCGCGTTGAAAACTCTGCGGCACATTCCATGGTTCGGCCCGCGGATCGCAAGGGCTCTCGATGCTGTCACCGATAACCTGTTTTACTTCGTCTCCCCTTCGAAAACCGGGATCATGTTCGAGGAATTCGGCTTCACATACCTGGGTCCATTCGACGGCCATAATCTTAAAGTAGTCATCGATGTTCTGAAATCCGCCAAAAACTGGACCGAATCCGGTCCGATACTCATACATCTTTTAACTGTCAAGGGAAAAGGATTCGATCCGGCTGAAGGATCGCCCACCAGTTATCACGGCGTCGGGGCGTTCGATCCTGAAATTGCAAAAAAAGAGAAACTTCCCGAAAAAGGCGCACCGAAAAAGCGAGTCAGTTACACCGACGTTTTCGCCGACGCGCTCCTCGAACTTGCGGTAACCGACCAGAAAATAATCGCGATCACCGCGGCGATGGCGGAAGGCACCGGGCTTGATAAATTCCGCGACAGAATTCCCGAGCGATTTTTCGACGTTGGGATCGCCGAGCAATTCGCTGTCACATTTGCCGGCGGGCTTGCCATCCAGGGAATGAAGCCGGTCATCGCGATTTACTCAACCTTCCTGCAGCGTGCATTCGACCAGATTATCCATGATATCGGCATACAGAAACTTCCCGTCGTTTTCGCGCTCGACCGCGGGGGGCTTGTCGGGGCAGACGGCGCCACTCATCACGGAGTTTTCGATCTGTCATACCTTCGAATGATCCCGAATTTTGTGGTTATGGCTCCGAAAGACGAATCGGAACTTCGCGACATGCTATATACGGCGATTGAGCACGATGGCCCGATTGCGCTCAGGTACCCTAGAGGATCGGGAACCGGAGTCCAGCTTAAAAAAGGATTTGAACCAATCCCTATCGGCAAAGCGGAGCTTCTTCGCGAGGGAAACGATATCACATTGATCGGAATCGGGAATATGGTTCATACATGCGAGCTGGCCGCTGAAAAACTCGCCGAGGCCGGTATCGACGCCGCTGTCATCAACGCGAGATTTGTCAAACCTCTCGATTCTGACCTTATCGGGAAATGGGTCGGGAAAACCGGACGGGTAGTTACTGTCGAGGATAATGTGCTGATGGGCGGATTCGGAAGCGCAGTCCTCGAACTGCTCGATGAGATGGATATTCTCGAAACCCCACGTGAGGAGCAGAATGGGGACTATCAGCCGATAGAGATCAAGCGAATCGGCCTTCCCGACGAATTTATCGAGCATGGCACTCAGCAGGAGTTGTGGGAAAAGCACGGAATCACCGTCAACGCGGTATATGAAGCCGCACGAAGCATGGTTGGAAAGGTCAGGCTGAGCGTTGTGGAAGTAAAAAAGGGTAGAGAGGAAATACAGTCTCAGCAAAACCTGCAATCTGGCCAGTTAAGTACATAATCCAGAAAAATATTATCCCTATAAGCTGATTTATAATGTAGAATATATTAGAGAGTGAATACAAATATCTTTGGCCAGTGGGGCTGAGTGTGGATATTGTGCGTCACTTTCCGGGGAATACACATGAACGGCGTGAAGAATGAATTAACGACTTTAACCTTTACGGGACCGCGATTCGAGGATCATGGTTTGGATGTTGATATTTTTTCTGAAATCATTGCGTACAAGAAAATTCTATTTGAAATTGCTGAATATTTGTGGAGAAAATCCAACCCGGATCGCGAGCGATTGCCAAAAGGATTCAAGGATGTCGTTCACATCAAATTCTATAATTTGCTGGAAGGCTCAACTGCAATTCCTCTTTTTAAAGTCAAAGAGGGAGTACAGAGTTACATTCCTTACGAGCTAAACGATGAATATGACATGGCAGCGGATATTCTGGAAGAGGGAATTCAGGCTGCATCAATCAATCAACCACTTCCTGAGAACCTTCCACGAAACATTCTCCAATTTTTCGAGGAATTCGGCAAATCTCTGGATGAAGAGGAGGCAATACTCGCTAAATCCCCAAGGAGGTCATACCCCGCAAAATATTCATCTAAAACCCGGAAACGACTTCTTGAACTCGTATCTATCAGATACGAGGATATCATCGAAGTTACCGGTAGCGTCAGGGCTGCTGATTTGGATGGGCTTAATTTCGTTATCCGTACTCAAGACAATCTGAAAATTGGAGGCAAATTTTTACCGGAACAGGAAGGGATTATCACTGACGCTTTGAAAAACCATGATTCAATTGAAGTCAAAGCCAAAGGATGGGGAGAGTTTGATCCCGAGTCAGGCTCATTGAGAAAATTTAGCAGAATCGATTCTTTGGAAACAGCTTCACCACAGGAAGATGAATACAACCCGGATGCTAAACCAATCTGGGAAACGATTCAGGAGATAAGCAAAAAGGTTCCCATGAGTGTCTGGGAGTCCATCCCTGCAGATCTTTCCCGGAATGTTGATAAATATTTATATAGGACAAATGGAAAAGAATAATGAAGACTGTTTTAGCTGACACCGGATACTGGATTGCATCTATTAACCCTAAAGATCAGTACCATGGAAAAGCCGGGAAAGTTACTTCCGACCTTGGGCATTGCAGGATAATAAC
Source organism: bacterium (assembly GCA_026394215.1). GTDB lineage: Bacteria > JAJVIF01 > JAJVIF01 > JAPKYR01 > JAPKYR01 > JAPKYR01. Next base: position 20,171 of record JAPKYR010000161.1, on the reverse strand, counting down.
CAGCGAAATTATTCTCGTTGAATTTCTGAATGCAATGTCCGGGTTTGGGAAGGAGTTGCGCGTGGCAGCATACAACTTGACAATCAGCCTTAGAGAAAATGTGAATGTGGATATCGAGCCCGCTACCAGTGCCCAGATTCGCAAAGCATCGGATTACTATTCAGAAAGACCTGATAAATCCTGGAGTCTGACAGATTGCTCCTCTTTTTTATTAATGCAGAAAAGAAATATTTCCGAAGCCCTATCGTCGGACCACCATTTCACACAAGCCGGATATAAAGCCCTTTTATCAGATACCTAAACTACCTAAGGACTAATAAATCCTTTGAATTTCTCCATCTCCTCGACAAACTCGTAATTTATCTTATACATTCCCGCTTTGTCCGGGACAGGATGAAGCCCCCGCTTCAATAATTCGATCCAGTGCGTTGTCGCGACCGCTACCGCCCTGAGCGCATATGGATCGAGATTTGTCATGGAGCGCAACATCACCTGGATTGTCTTATCCTCGAGGATTTCCCCGAATTCCTTCCTGAAACTTGGCGAAAATCCACCATGGCCGGGGAAAAATTCCGACGGATCGATCCCGAAAGCGTCCGCGATTTTCGTAATTACTTCATAGGTCGCCGACGCTTCCCCCTTTTCAAGGCGGCTTAGATATGATGCCGATACCCCGCTTCGAGATTCAAGTTCCCTTAACGAATAATTCTGCCCCGACCTGTGCTTTTTAAGAATCTCCCCGAAACTCATCCCGTCCGCCTTTGCCCTTTTCTTCTGCTTTGTTGGATTCATAGTAACCCCGTTATTTCAAAGGATATTTATCGTAATGTAGCATATATTATACAATATTTTCCTTAACGTTGCATAAAATATTTAGCGGATTTGGCGCACTTTCGATATTTACTACCTAATTTATTATACGTACAATTACCCGATACATGAGTAATCAGCCTTTGTATGTTAGAATACCCGGCATTGAAAGGCAGAATCGATTTGTCCATGCAACCTGAAAATCCAAATTCCGACAGAAAGCCCGGCAATCCGAATCAATCGGACGGTGGCTCATCGCGACCGAATCCCCGAAGGTCTCCGTACAACCGCAACCGCGGCTCCGGCAACTCTCCAGACCGCGGTCGGGAAAGGCCGAAAGGTCTCCATGATGATAGAAACCGGAATAATTTTAATCGTAGTTCCAGACAGAGACATTCGCGCGATCGAAACAGGCCGGATTACGACCGTGATCGCCCGGTCAAAAGAGTGATGGCCGATACTCAGAGCAAGAGCATTCTGAATATTACTAATCTGGTCACGCTCAGCGTCCTTGTCGGGCTCATCCTGTTTGTTATACGTATCGCGTCTGTCTTCGGGATTTTCCTTTTCAGTTTTGTAATCGCCTTCCTGCTGTTCCCAGTTGTCGAATGGCTGACAGAACGACGGGTACCCCGTGTCTGGGCGATCCTGATTACATTCGCTCTGGTCGGGGCGATCCTGATAGGAATAGTGGCGGCAATAATCCCGTCAATTGTAACCCAGGGAAACGCGATCATTACCCAGCTTCCCGAGTGGGCTAATAAATGGCAGGAAGGCCTAACGCCCAGGATCGCGGCGATTCAGGCGCAGTTGAGGCATTACGGGATCACCACCGAAGATATCACGGGCTATATAAACAGCATTGTCCCGAATGTCCAGAGATGGCTGATCGATGTCAGCAATCGGATCGCGATCGGAGTCTCCGGCGCGGTCGGATCGATTGTCACTCTTTTCACCGTCCCCATTATCGTGTTTTACCTTCTTCTCGACGCGCAGCGAATCTACGCAAGCCTGATCAACCTGGCTCCGAAACATACCGCCACCGATATCCAGAACCTGCTCAACAGCCTGGAGAAAATGCTGAACCATTACCTTCGCGGACAACTCAAGCTGAGTTTCTTAATGTTTGTGATCATCACCGCAACATTACTTCTTCTTGGAGTAAAAAACGCGCTATTGCTGGGATTCCTCGCGGGTATCACAGAAGTAATTCCGATTGTTGGCGCAATAATCACGGTTATTCCAGCGATTCTTATTACATACTTCATCCCCAGCGACTACATGATCTTCTCTTATGTGCATATTGCCTGGGCTCGAGCACTCATTCTCCTTGCCATCTACCTGGCGATCCAGTGGTGCGAAGGGCACATTATGGTCCCGAGGATCATGGGCAAAGACCTGAACCTCCACCCGTTAACAGTTGTGTTCTCGCTTCTAGCCGGAGGCTACCTGGCCGGTATTTTCGGAATGCTGCTTTCCCTCCCTATTGCCGCAAGCCTGAAGGTTGTTTTCGAGACTTACTACCCGGCGTTTATTCAGCAGGTGGAAAACCTGATGTCCCGTCGCCCTTACTCAGCCGACAATATTGAAGATTAAAATCAATAACCATAAGCTTTATATCAATGGAAACTCCCGGAAAATCAGAAAATCATTTCCTTGGAAACCGCTTCGAGACCTGCCCATCGTGCGGTGAACTTATCGGGGAAGAATCACGTGCGTGCAGATTCTGCGGATATAAATTCGACGGTACGCCAACCGAAATTCAAACACAGAATCAAATTCCCGAGACTCCTCAGCCTGAGAAAGCTTCACCGGCAAACTTCCCGGAAACAGGCGCCGTCTATTCGTCTGATGGGAAAAAAATACCTCCGGAATATTGCGGCAATTTTAACGAGCATTCATTCGCATGGCCTGCGTTCTGGTTCGCCGATCTCTGGCATGCCGATAAAGGCAATATGGCAAAAGCCATGCGTCATTTCATTTTTCGGTCTATCACGAACGGTTTCGGGATTGTAAGTGTTGTGATGTTCGCCGAATCCGCCAGTTCTGAAAGCGACGAAGTGGCATTTACACTTGCCGGGATGGGGACTGCTCTGATTCTCGCATTTTTATGGTTTGCCGGGGTTTTTATGAATGCCGTCCTTTCTTATTTGGATGCGAGGACCGCGCACTGGGAATACTGCGTAAAATGTAACGCCCGTCCTCAGGAGACTGAAAATGACCGGAAACGCGGCATTACTCTCTACTGGGCGATGCTTTATGTTCCATTCTTTGTGTTTTTGATCGGGTTTATTTTAATGCTTTTCTCGATCATGGGAACAGAACCATCCGAAACTGCCGGGCATATCGATAAAATACAGAAAATCCATGAGTCGATTCTTTGGCTGTTTTATTAATCCCCCAACCGAAAAGCGTACGTATCAGAACCACGCGCGTCAGCGAGTGGTCTACCAACTTCACTTTCGGACTATCTTTTACATCTGCATAATCATATATATAAGTGGACTTTGGTAGACCACTTGCTTACGCGCGTGGTTCTGATACGCTCCTGAATCAGGTGGCTTGTGGTTATACGGATTATTAATCATTTCTAACCAAAAAAAAGACCATTTCCCGTAGAACAGCACGGCAGTGCGTCTTTTTGGTTAGGCGGGTCATATAACGCACTGCCGTGCTGTTCTACGGGAAATGTTTAAGGCAGATGAAAATCCTGCCTAATGGCTGATGTGCTGTCAATTTTGTGTGTTATGATTTAGGCCAATGCAGGAAATATTAGATAATTCGGAAGAACAATCCGAACAGAAACCGGCAAGCTCGAATAAAACGTTCTCCGCAGCCGGCTCCAAATTCGGACTATGGACCGGGATGGGTATCCTGCTTATCCCGTTTTTCGTGTATCTCGTGGCACTCTGTCCGACAGTCTTTGTCGGCGATGCGGGCGACTTCCTGACGGCAGCGTACAAGCTCGGAGTCCCGCACCCACCGGGGTACCCCCTCTACACGCTCCTAGGGCATTTCTTCATGCAGCTTCCCATACCCGGCGGAATCTCATCTCCCGCCTATCGTATGAACATGATGTCGGCGATCGCGGCGTGGGGCGCCGTTGTTTTCATGTTTCTATTCCTGAGACGCGTTCTTAAGATCGAATGGGCGGCTGTCGCAGGCGCGCTTGCGCTCGCTTTTTCAAAAACTTTCTGGGAGCACGCTGAGATCGCCGAAGTATATACGCTTCAGGTAATGTTCCTTACCCTCATGTTTTACCTTGCTGTGCTTTATGTCCAGGAAAAAAAAGTCGGCTGGGCACTGCTTCTCGCTTTCATTATGGGACTCGCGATCGCGCATCAATATGCAGTCCTGATATTCTACCCGGGCATTTTGATTTTCATCGGCATTAACGGCGGCCTGAAACTTCGATGGCATACATGGATCCTGGCCGTTTTACTTGCAATCATCGGGATAACACCGTACGCATACCTCCCGCTCGTCCATTACAGAACCCCTATGGGCGACGTGGTTTTCGTCAAGAACATTGAGGAAGCCCGGAAGGTGCCGATGGACAAGGTGCCCGTCCTTGACAATCCCTGGAGTTACTTCTGGGATTATTTCTCGCGACGGCACTACTCCAAATCCCGAGTCTATACTAATTCTCCCGAAGCGCTTCCCGAACGCACGACCACGCCGATGGTTTTCAAGAAATTCCTGCAGACCACAAACGAAGATTTCGGGTTCCCGCTGATTATCTTCGCGATTCTCGGATGGATCGCGATCTTAACTTCGCTATCAAGAAAAAAAGATAAGAAGAACATGGGAAAGGAAGGCGATGATGAGCCGCCGCTTCCAAAAGCAGCCTTCCTCATGCCTGCCCTTGGATATATCCTTTATTTCCTTGTAGTTCACTTTTATCCGTCCGGCGACATCCTCAGCGCCCCCCTTGAAAATATCGACATTGTCATCCCGCCTCTCCTGATCCCGCTCATGTGCGCCCTCGCTGCGATAATCGGGCTCGGGTTCAGCGCATCGGTGGTCTGGGTAAAAAATTATGTCGGTAACGAGGGAATTCCCAATGTCGATTCCAGCCAGAAATTCAAATCATTCGCAGGACTCATTCTAATCTCCGCATTCACCTTCATTATCGTAAATATTATCCTTAATTTTGAATCTGCCGATAAATCGAAATCGTTGATTTCTTATTATTACGCGATGAATATCCTCGACAGTTGCGATCCCAACGCGATTCTAATCACGACCGGAGATGAGACCTTCCTTTTCTGGTATCTGCAGGAATGCGAGCCGTCGCACGATCCGAACGATCCCACGCCGGGATACCGCAAGGATGTCTGGGCGACAAACTGGATTCATAATCTTCCCGATCTCGAAATTCTCAGGAACGAGTCCAATGCAATGACATTCGTAACCGAGAGGTTCATTGTAAGTTCGACATACTATATCCCATATCTTAATTCTCTTGGAATCGCGCTTCTACTCCCCGACGTGGGCGACCGTCCGATCGACAGCACTTTCGTCAATAGCGAATTTTCCGATAGCGAAATTATCATGGGTCTGGATATTGTCCTTCAGGGGATGACATACTCCTTCCGTCGTCCGGGGGATATTCCCGACGTCAACCTTCCGGAAGTACGGGCAAGAGCAAACATCGAATCTATAGCGGAAGGATCGGCTCCGATGAGAGTTATCGATTATTTCGATTCGAGGCCGTTCGCGAATTACAACGAGGATGGATTGCCGGGTTACAAGGGGTTCGAGAACAACATCTCCGCATGGAAGGACTCTGAAAACAATCCCGTGAACCTTGAAGCGCAGGAGCGCGAGGTGCTCGGGCGATACCAGGACTCGTTATACCGGTTCGGCATCATGGCTCTCCTTGAGGATACCCCTGAAGGTGCTGAAGACGCAGTAAAATTTCTTACAAAATGCGTAAGCCTCGATCCCGTCGGATGGTTCGGGTGGAAGGAACTTGGCGACGCATTATTCGCTTCAAATAGTCTCGACAGCGCCAGAGACATGTACGAGCAGTTGATTGACCACGAAACGATTTTTGGCAACGTCCCTCCCGGCCAGGTTGCCGGAGCGCACGCGCAGCTTGCTCATATCGGGTTGATCCAGGGTTCTACCGCCGAAGGCGAGGAACGTGAAACGGCATTCCAATATGCCGAGGAGCAGGCACGGCTTGCGCTGATTCTGAATCCGGAAGATAGTTTCGCGAAGACTGTCCTTGAAGAGATTGAACGGATCAGGGCTCGCGATGCGGCGGGAATCAACGGCGAAGCAACCGATGACCAGGGTTTCACGATTCATAATCCGGACGAGGAATCGGGGGAGCAGACTTCCACAACCGAATCCGAGCTATCTACCGGTGGTCTTGCGGAATTTAACGGCCAATCGGGGGAATAAAATTTCCGTAAAAATCGGGAACAGTCACAAGACTTCCGGAATATACAATTTCAGGAATCATCAACATAATAACGCCGGAAGCCGGACGACAGTCCCCTTTTCTCTACCTTCTCTCTCAGATTGGTGAAGTGTTACGTTTATTTTATCGGTTTCCCATTGAGGCCGATTTTGGGGTTATCTGCCTTACTTTCCGATGCGTATGGTGTTACTGAGGGTCCTTTCATTTCTTCGCCGAACGGTGTAACCGATGAATGCGTGCCTTGCTTTTTCTGAAGATTATCAACAAGCAGCCCGATCGAATGATTTTTAGAAAACCTCTTTAGTTCTTTCTTTCTTTTCGGCAGAAAAACTGCCAGATAAATAATTGCGAAAATATGGCTAATAACCGGTAAGAAACAGAAAGATAAAAGCCATAGCAAGAAATTCCCTACCCTCTTATCTGAAAATATTGCCAGGGCAAAGTTTATGCCGAAATAAATTGCAGAATAGAAAACAATCCAAACCAGATTATCCAGCCACATAATTTTTCCTCCTTACGAATATATTATACACGAAATAGGATTTCATGCGCCGGAGGCGTATGACACATTTAAGTACGTTTGCATAGTAGTTAAATAACAAATACAATTCCGAAATCGGTTCGGATACATCCTGATCGATAGCACGATATATGAAAACACTGATGCTTGTAAATCCAAGAGCCGGCGGACGCGGGAACGTCGAAGTTGTCGAGAGTGCCCGCAGCCGTTTCGCACGTGAAGGCTGGGACATTTCGGTGGTGCGGTCGCAGGACATCAATGAGGGCATCGCAGCTATTAATAAAGCCGTTGACAATGGACTCGAGCTTCTTGTCCTGTGCGGAGGAGACGGCACCATCCATAGTTCCATCCAGCACCTTCCGTCAGGGACCGAAGAATCCTTATCCCCGCTTCCTTTCGGAATTATCCCTCTCGGAAGCGGCAATGATGTTTACCGTGGATTGGGTGCGCCACGCGATCCAATAGGCGCTGCGGAAAATATTATCTTCGGAAAACCTGTCCCGATCGATGCGGGCACGGTCTTTCCGGTTAATATCGACGGCTCCCCCAGGAATGAAAAACCGATCAGATTTATAAATACCGCCGGTGTCGGAATAGATTCCCAGACTCTGGTAACACGCGCAAAATCCCCGCGATGGCTCTCGGCAAGGTACGAAATCATTTTCCTCCTGACCCTGGCGAGCCTGAAACCCATTTCAGCTTCTCTTGAAGCTGACGACTGGAACCTCGACATCGAAGCTTACTGGATTCTCGCGTGCAATAACGCCTATATCGGCACCGGGATGCATGTCGCGCCCGACGCGAAAATCGACGACGGTTTGATGGACGTCCTTCTGGTCCCCAAGAAACCGAAACTTGAATTCATGATGCATTTTAATAAAGTATTCACAGGGCGGCATTTTGAGATCGAGGGCGTCCATATCCGAAAGGCAAAAAATCTGCTCCTGAAATGCGACCCGATCCAGAGACTCGCGTGCGACGGCGACCTTGCATTTCTGTCACCCGCCAGAATATCCATTGAAAAGGGCGTTTTCTCCCTCAGAACCTCATGGCTTAACGGGAAGAAGCTATAGGAAATAAGAACCGGAAATCACCCTTCCCTGCAACAAAACGCATCCTGAAAAATCAAGTATAATTAGTAAAGGTGTTTGGATGAACGGCAGTTACGAAAATTCGCCAGGGATGATTCACCGGGTATCGCAGGACTTTTTTGAACCCCTGATCTCGCTGAATCCGTTTGAGCCTGCAATACATAAGCGATTCCGGTTGAAAAATCCGGAACGCCTGCATTGCGATGCTAACAAAGCATATGTTGCATCTCGTGGATCGGCTCTGTTTGGCCGCGATAACAGATACAATTATGATGACCGGCACATTCAAAGTCAGGGCCAGGTATTACTCCACGTAAAAAAATTCGAGGGCGACTGGTTTCAGATGCCCATGGGGACCTTCGCCCAATCTTTTTTAAAACTACTTGTTTACACGGCGATTATCGTGTTCGTTATCCATATGTGGCAGACTGAGCCTTTAATACTTCTTGCGTATGCATCGAAGATTCTCCTGTTTTCAGTAATATCCTATAGAATGGGATTAGGCTGGAATCCGTTCAACTTTGAAAACAATGTCGCCGGTGGCGGCAGGTACCAGTATTAATATGACCAAGGATCATGAAAATAGCAGTTATACCGATCCACTGTTGGATATGACCCGCATGACAAGGCCTGTGAAGAGGATCAATCGCGTATCGCAGGATGCAACCGAAATGAATCCTTCGCCCGACGCATTCCGTCCGGGGCCGCCTAAACACTTCGAACTGATAGATCACATCGAGGAATTAACGGATCAAACCGGCACTGAAGTTAAAGAGCCGTTGTTTTCCGATATCGATTTCACCAAACCCGACTACATCAACAGGCTTGAGGATGTTCACCGAAATCAGATTCTCCCGAATGAAAAATATTCCGGCGACTGGCTATCGACGCCTTTTGGTACATTTATCAGATTCTGTGTCAAATTCCTCCTTATAGCAGGATTTATCTTTGGGGGAATTTATTTCTGGAACCAGGGGATAATTGCATTTTGCTTTGCACTAATAATTTTCCTGCTTGTCTATGGAGTGATTTCTTCAGGCATGGAACTTGGCGAAAATTCTCCGTACAATTCTGATGCCTCATGGGCAGCATCAATTTTCAGCCACTTTTATTTTCATGGGTTTTAAATATATGATCAACCTTCCAGACATACCCCGGCGGATATCATCCACTCTGGCGGTAGGATTATAGATTTACACATGAATATATGTCATGATTCCCCGGATTTTCATTTATTTCCATTCATCCTCCTTGATTAATCATTATTGTTAGTGTTAATATCCATCCCCTTGTGAAGGAATTCACCTAAGGTAAACATTGGCATATAAACTTTGTCGGGTTTCTAATTTTTCTAAAGTGCAGGACCACTTATGGTCCTTGATTGTTTTTACATGATCCGAGGCGCCCATACAAAAACGCTGGACGACCCCGGCATTGCAAGATAGATATCCAAAGGAGAAAAGCATGTCAGAGTTTGTTCAGTCCTTCATGCAGAATCTGAAGGCCAAAAATCCCTCTCAGCCGGAATTTATTCAGGCTGTACAGGAAGTCATCGAATCGCTTGCGCCGGTTATCGAGCGCCATCCGGAGTACATCGAGTGCAAATTACTCGAGAGAATCGTCATCCCGGAACGGACAATGATCTTCCGTGTCCCCTGGCTCGACGACGCAGGTAAGGTCCAGGTGAACACCGGTTACCGCGTCGAGTTCAACTCCGCAATCGGTCCATTTAAGGGCGGACTTCGATTCCACCCGACCGTAAACTTAGGAATCCTCAAGTTCCTGGGTTTCGAGCAGGTTTTCAAAAACTCCCTCACCACCCTCCCGATGGGCGGCGGCAAGGGCGGATCGGACTTCGATCCCAAAGGCAAGAGCGACAATGAAGTAATGAAGTTCTGCCAAAGCTTCATGAACGAACTATTCCGATATATCGGGCCGGACACCGACGTTCCAGCCGGCGATATCGGAGTCGGCGGCCGCGAGATCGGTTTCCTCTTCGGTCAGTACAAGAAACTTGCGAATGAATTCACCGGCGTACTAACCGGCAAGGGTCTCGCATGGGGCGGCAGCCTTATCCGACCAGAAGCCACCGGTTACGGCACGACCTACTTCGCCCGCGAAATGCTGAAAACGCGAGGCGAATCGCTCAAGGGCAAAGTTGCCACAGTATCCGGATCAGGCAACGTCGCGCAGTACGCTGTCCAAAAGATCACAGAGCTTGGCGGCAAGGTTGTCACGCTTTCCGACTCGGACGGTTCGATCTACGATTCAAAGGGAATCGACGCCGAAAAACTCGCCTTTGTCATGAACCTCAAGAACGTCAAACGCGGCAGGATCAAGGAATATGCCGATAAATACAGCTGCGAGTTTCTTGCAGGCAAACGGCCATGGGGCGTCAAGTGCGACGTCGCGTTCCCGTGCGCAACACAGAACGAAGTCGACGTCAATGACGCGAATGCTCTTGTAAAGAACGGCTGCAAATGCGTATCTGAAGGCGCGAACATGCCCTCAACGCCGGAAGCTGTCGATGTCTTCCTTAAAGCGAAGATCCTCTTCGGACCCGGCAAGGCAGCGAACGCCGGCGGCGTCGCGACATCAGGTCTCGAGATGAGCCAGAACTCATTGAGGCTTTCATGGACGCGCGAGGAAGTCGATCAGAGGCTCGATGGGATCATGTGCGCGATTCACACCCAGTGCGCAAACGCCATGGATGAGTATAAATGCAAAGACAATTATGTCATGGCAGCGAACATCGCGGGCTTCAAGAAGATCGCGGACGCGATGATGGCCCAGGGTCTTGTGTAAATAAAACGCGATTTTTCGAAATTGGTGTATATTCAAGTCCCCCGGTGAGAACCGGGGGATTTTTTTTTATTGCAGAGAACACTAACAAGCTTCACTATGGCATTTTAACTTATTATACCTACGACACAATGATAAAAAAAAACGTCCGTATCCTCTGATGTGATCCGGGCAAATGCGGAGGCGATGGCTTTGTACAGTTCTTCCTGGGTGCGGGCTTTGGCGCTACGCAGAAGAGTCTTTCATTCGCACGTAAACTCTTTTTTTTCGCGTGAAGCCTAATTTCCTGAGCGTGTTGTGAATGCAGACAAGCGATACTTTCGCGCCGCTGCGATCACGAAACTCCTCCAGAGTGGAGTCCGGGTTACAAAGCACGTCCTGTTCGAGTCTGCGAAGCGACACCTGGGTAAATGCAGGCTTGCGCCCACTATTTGGCAGTTTCGGCACCACCGTCCCCGAATCACGATAACGTTCAAGAATATTCTACACGGTCCCTTTGGGCATCTTGAAGCGCTTAGCTATCTGCCCCATGGATTGGCCCTCATTTACGCGTGACGCCAAAACGCGTTTCCGAAGATCGACAGATGTTGGTCTCATACCTCAAGTATAACTCGTAGGTAAGAAAAAGTAAAATACTCTAAACCTTTAATAAATCAAATTACAAGGATGGTTACAATAATCACATTTTTAGCCGGAATATCGGAAAAAGATATTGACTATATCCCTTATTAATATTATAAATAAACGAAGACTTACCAAATTTCGAGAAAGGATGTCTATTGTATGACAAACAGAGCAAAAGCAACATTCTTCGGGGGCGCATTGATCGTAATGTTCATTCTCCTCTTTTCCCAGGTCGCATGGACTACGGAAGATCAGGACAATTATATGGCTGCCTATACCGGCGCAGACGCAACAATGGTCGGTGCCACGGTGTGTCTTGCCTGCCATAGTGACAAAGCCGGCGCAGAAGGCGATGACACCGATCATGTTTCAACCCTTGGTGAAGAAGCAAATCGTTGCGAAAAATGCCACGGTCCCGGAAGCAAACACAATGGAGACGTTAAAGGTATCCTCAACCCAGGTAAGATGCCTCAGGATGAGGTCACCACGACCTGCACAGCCTGCCATGAGACAAAAGGCAAATTCGTGAAGACAGAATGGGTAGAGAGCAAGCATTTTGATGGCGGTTTAACCTGTGTACAATGCCACTCCGGTCACTCGACCAATGACTCGTTCCTGGTAACAGAAACAGTCAAGGAGCTGTGCAATAACTGCCACGAAGAAATCGTCACCGCATTCGATACTGGCACGCATGGCGCTCCGAATACAACCTGTAATATGTGCCATAATCCGCACAACAACTAATGCAGGCTTGATTTTTTTATCATGTGCCTGAGTCACATGCTACGGTCATCATGCGCCGGAGTCGCATGCCACGTATATTCCTTGTTCAAATCTACCGTTTCATAAATCCGGTTTAATTCGTCCATATCATTTTCCATAGACGGCGATTCGAGGTCCTTCCTTAAGCCGACCTCCAAACCCTCAAAGTCGAACCAGTTATAATCAAGCCTTGCAGCCTGATATTTCTCCCTCGATTCCACGCCCATGAATCGCGGCAGCAGAAATGGCTGAATGATAATCACCGCCTCCGGACGGTCTCTCACGACAAGATCGATTGCATTAACCCACCTGTCCTCCCTCGGCCTGAGAATCCCGAACAGATCGAGAATCCTGATATCCGGCCTCGCGAAAAAGCCGATCACACCTATCTCAAGCGATGCAATCCTCCCGCCCTCATCAAGATGATTACCAAGCCAGACCGTTGTAGCCGCATAGGATCGCTCCCGTAAATTCGACGCCTGCTGAAAATGCTCTCCGTCTTTCTGTATCGGAGCAGCCATAACAAAAAACCAGGCAATCGCGATAGCAACCGCGACTGTCCCTCCAGCACTATTAATTATGCTTCCCGGTAATTCAGGCTTCCCGCTTCTATGCCTGGTCGATAATCCTGAAACCAATTCAACAAGCCACACTATCCCGTCCGACGCCAGAAAAAACACGCCCGGGAGTATCGGAACGAAATACCACGGAAAAAATTGCGCGTAAAAATTACCACTCCCGATAAAAATAAGCGCGTACAATGCCGTAAACCCGACCAGTGGAATCGACGCACGATTTTTATGTATGAAAATCCTTACCAACCCGATTAATGCAGGGATTACCATAATCCATAACCAGGTCTTCGCGACAAACCACCCTCCGGATTCGCCCACGATCACTTTCCTGAATTCGTTCGCGACGATCTTCACTCCATCCCACCATTCCGGAGTAAATAGAGCCGCCCCGTGGATGCTCTTCGCCTGTACGCTTGTCGGGATCCAGTCTCCAAAACATAAATACCCGAACAGAAAATATGCCGCGATCATCAAAACTGGCGCCGCCAACATCTTCAGCCATTCCGAAACCGACTTCCCTTTTCCTTTCCAAGTTAGCATCAGCACTGAAATAATCGCCACGAACAGAACGAGCAGATTATCGAACCTCACCCAGACCGCGAACGACGCGGCAATCAGGCTCCAGAAATATTTCTCCCTTGCGATCAGGATAAAGGTCAGGGTAATCGCTAAAAGGGATAGCGATATCTCCATCCCGCTGAAGCTTGTAAATATATAAACTGGGTTTGTCGCTATCAGGACTCCCAGAAGCATCCCGACCCATCGATTTCCCGACAATATCCTCCCAAGTTGAACAACGCTTACGAGAAAACATATCTCAAAAATTGTCCCCCACATTTTCGCCGACATAATAATGTCGGAAACAAAAAACCGTCCCATGGCCAGAAGGTAAGCCCACACAGGGGTTGTAACAAGCCAGATACGCTGATCCGCATTGAACATCAACCCGCGACCCTCCGCGAGATTCAGTGCGGATTTCATTGTGATAAACGCATCGTCGCAGATAACAGAAGTCAGATGCATGCGGAAATACACAATGATCAGGATCGGAATTAACAAATGGATATTGGCAAGGTAGATACATCTCCAGGGATTTCCTGAAGAACAGGCGATCCCGGTTTTTTCCGGATTATTAGAATTTGTCTTAAGTTCAGCCAATATTGAGAGGTCTCACCGGTTCACAGCATATGGAAGATACGTGATCCCGTCAAGGTGAACATTTGAGAAATTATACTGGCTCCTGTCTTCACCTGAGTCCCTGTAATCTATTAATACCGAAATACGATACCGAAATACGCCCATTAACCCACGCCAATATTGGATTTTCCTTCGCTTAAGAATTTTTCCAATATCGCACTTGTCGAATAATGAATCGTGATCGGGACAATCACTATCCTGCCGCCGGCCCTTTCGACAATATCTCTACCGACAACCGTATCCGGAGTATAGTCCCCGCCCTTCACAAGCACCATCGGAAGTACCGCGCTGATTAATTCAAACGGTGTATCCTCATCGAACAGCGTTACCCAGTTAACTACCTCGAGCGCGGCAAGCATCAGGGCTCTTGAATGCTCATCGAGTATCGGACGAGTCTCCCCCTTCAGCCTTCTGATGGACGTATCTGTGTTCAACCCGACCATTAGCGCGTCGCCCGCCGATCTCGCGCGTATCAGGAGATCTATATGACCGGGATGCATAAGGTCGAAACATCCGTTCGTAAATACAAGCTTTTTACCCCTGGTTCGGAATTCCGCACCTATTTTCCCCGCCTGTCCGCGCGGAATTATTTTTTTCTCGATATTCTGGATTCCCATATCGTCCATACTCTAATGTCGATAAGAACTTATTGTTTGTGCCATTCCGCTTCCAGCGAATGGGTAAGTGTGTTATCTGCTTCCAGGGACTGTTGAAAAATTATCTGTTTGCTGTAATTATGTAGGACATGCTTTCCAGCTTGTTATTGAATGCCAGAAATCATAATGGTTTCAGTAACAAGCTGGAAAGCATGTCCTACATAAATTAAAATCCACTTTTTCAACAGTCCCTTCCAGCAGATGATGCTAAAAAATAAGCGCCCCCGGGTCTACACACCGGGGGCTTTGTCGCCTGGGAGGGTTGAATGGAGATTGTCAAATTTTATACCAAAACTATGAATCGATGGCTTTTATTACTACTTCACCTCAATCCTGACCGATTTCGGTTTAACTTCTTCCTTCTTCGGGACTTTCAGCGTCAAGACCCCGTTCCTGTAATCGGCCTTGACTCCCTCTTCGTCGATCCCGGCAGGAAGGCTGAACCGCCTTTCGAAACTTCCGTACTGGCGCTCAATTCGCGTGTAATGCTCTTCCTTGATCTCTTCCTCAAATTTCCGTTCACCTTTGATGGAGAGTATTCCGTCCTCAACGGTGACCGAGATATCCTCAAGTTTGACTTCCGGAAGCTCGGCTTTGAAAATCCATCCGTCCGGCTTTTCTATGATATCGACACTTGGCGACCATGCCTTGTCGTTGATGCTTTCGCCTGTGTCTCTCATCCAGATCGGGAGATTTGAGAAAAACTCTTTATCGAGATCCGGCAGGAAAGGCCATGCAGCACGGAGCTGTCTTTCCGGGAGGGTTGATTGTTTAAGTAGAAGGTTTACCATAGTTTTTCTCCTTTCGTCTTCAGGTTATGCACACAATTTACCACCTTAGTTTAACGTTGTCAAGAGATTTGAGTATTATTCAGTAAGATTTCTTCTAAAATTCCGTAATTTACCCCCTTTTTCGCGAAAATTACTTCCTTTCAGCTATTTTTTCCCATTTCTCTATACCCCCCTTACATATTTTTTAGCCGTATGGTAAAACTATATATATGCATAAATACCGAATGACCTGGGGTGAAATCATGGCGAGAATCCTCTATCCATCACTTTTCATCGTGTTCCTCTTACTGATATCTCTCTCACTCCCGCAGCCTTCCTACGCTGGCGGGTTGATTTCCACAGACATGGAAGTAGAGATCGGCAAATCCGCGCGCGATGAGATTCTCTCCGAAAATGAACTCTGGGAAGACCCCTACGATAACGAGCTGGTACAGAAACTCGCCGAGGCGGTTCTGCCATTTTGCGATCAACGGGATATCGAGTATGAATTCTACGTGATTAAGTCCGATGAAATTAACGCGTTCGCGCTCCCCGGCGGATTTATCTTTGTCACTAACGGCCTCCTTGATTTCGCGAATCGTGATCCTGGGCTGATTGCGGGGGTGCTTGCGCATGAAATCGGCCATGTCGCGCTTCGGCACCATAAAAAGTCGATGGAAGATGCTTTGTGGCAGAACCTGGGCCTCGCAGTCCTCTTCCAGGCTTTCGATATCGATGAAGAATGGATCCAGATCGCGGGAGGAGCCGCACTCTTACTGGTCCAGCAGGGATATTCAAGGGAAAATGAGTATGAAGCCGACCGTCACGGGGTACGCGCGACCTACCGTGCAGGATTCGACCCGGAAACCGGGCTGGTCGAATTTCTCGGAATGGTCGAAGAAAAATACGGCAGCGACAACGATCTCGGGGATGTCGGTCGAAGCCTCCAGAGTCACCCGGATACTGACCGTCGCGTATTTTTCGCGGAAAATTACCTGACCGAATTGAAAGCGGCGGAGGAATTCCAACCGCAGCCATTTCCCGAAATCGAAGCCAAACCCGCATCGGATGAGGATGTGTATCCCGAAGACGAGGACAAACCAGGACAGTATGTTATTTATCAGGGTAATAAGGACTGAAATATTAACTCCGGGGACACCTTTTTTTCAAACAGCGAAAAATAAGGTGTCCCCGATAATAGACATAAATAATCCGTTTGGGGACACCTTATTTTGCCGACAATGCCCTCGAAGTTTTTCACAATGGTCAACGGCAAAAAAGGTGTCCCCGATTCCATATTGCGCAAAAAAAAAGCCCCACGCCGAGGAGGTCATTGGGGCTGCGAGTTCACTTGTATACGTTCTTACTGCTGATAATTAAAAATACTGCCAGTTAATAATTTCAAGTACTGCCAAATTAAGCCTGCATACATTTTTCCAATCAGATAAAACATTAGCATTTTTCATTCATCTTCATTACTTAAGTTCATTCGTCGTCGTCATCGTCAATTGCTTCTGTCTCCCTGATTGCCTTCATTACTTGTGCTTCCAGATTATCAATGCCATTAGAAAGTGCTTCGCGAGACCGGGAATTTTTCCCTAAGAGGTGCGGACCCGTTACATCTACAACTTCCGGGCCAAACTCCTCCATGTCGAGATCGAAGGTGAAGACCAGTTCTTCCAGCCGGAGCTTTAAAGCTCTAGCCATTGGGTCACCTCCAACTAAAATTAAAACACAATTACCTCAATATTCAGATTCCCCCTTCGTTTACTGCTACTAAAATGCGCCGTTCAGTAATAATTCCTTGCACGAAACGGGCCAGAGTAAAAAACTCTGTTAAAGCGTCTGATTAAGGCTGAAATACTCTGAATATTCTGTTGCCTGTGCGATTCCGTGAATCCTGCTTCTAATGGGATGTACGGAGATTATTCCGATTTGTCGTTTTCGTGGTCGAAAAAATTCCGGTCAATTCAAAGACTACCGGAAATCCGCATTTCCAGACCCCAATCGGGGACATTCTGATTTCAACGGGACAAAATGGCTTAAACATAAGAGGGTGAGGTTTGAGATGCGGCAGGCCGGCATCCTTGGTTATAGCGGATCAGTATATAGCTGTGTGTCCCCACCTATATGGTTAATTTTCTTTAAATTTCCATATGGAAATCTGCTATAATTCTATTGTCTATAAAAATCTGATAGAGGATACAATCAATGGGTAGACTAGTATCTATTCTAATAATTACCTCCGCACTGGCTTTATTCATGGCTTCCTGCGGGGGCGGCTCGAATCCTGTAACAAGCCTTGATGGCGACGTTATTCACATCCTGGGAGCGACTTTCCCGTCTGTTATCACAAGCCTGATCGCGTTCTCAAGGGATATTCCGGACGATCAGAATGTTTATGGAGTCAACTCGGAAATTTTCATTATGGATCCCAACGGGCTCTATGTGCATCAACTGACATTCGACCCCGGCGATGACGATTACCCGGCATTCTCCCCTGGCGGGTTCATGCTCGCGTTCACATCGAACAGAACGACCGGCGGGTACGGTAACCACGAAATTTTCAGACTTGGCCCTCTCGGAAATGCGTATCAACTGACCGACGACGCATGGGAGTTCAACGCGACGCATACCATGTGGCCGTTGCCGAACGTCATCACCGCGGCGCGTCAGAATATGCTTATCATGGCTCCGTTCGATGTTGGCCAGATGTACGCCGTTAACCCGACAGGGACATGGGAGACCTGGGTCCCAACCGGGGCAACGATGCCATACGATCCCACCGCGAGCGGCGTATCAAGATTCATAACTTTCTGCGCACGACCAATGGGAACGACTTATTGCGACGATATTGAGCTTTACCTGAAAATGCCTGGTATGGATTCGTACAGGCTAACATATTTCGGCAACGACTCTCCCGACCCGATGGACATGATCTACACAACCAATCCCGATTTTGATTCGACGGGAACGAAAATTATTTTCCAGACAACTTACTGGGATGGAAATACGGAAATCGGAATGGTCGATCTCTCAACCGCCGATGCAATTCCTATCCCGCTGCGCCTGACCAATGACAGCGCCGAGGACCTCGAACCCGCGTGGGATTCGACCGGCCAGTGGTTTGTGTGGGTTTCCAATCGCGACGGGAATTACGAAATCTACAAGCAGAAGTATGTGGATCCAAACTCCGATCAGCCCCAGCCGGAACCGGTTCGTCTGACCTTCACTTCTGAAGACGAGCACAATCCCGAATGGGGTCCGACTTATAAATGGTAGAATTACTGAGCAAAATGTGGCATGCGACTCCGGCGCATGGTTATATAATTTTAATCATGCGCTGGAATCGCATGCCACGTAATTTCTCTAGCTGAATCTCTCCGCGACAGCTTTCGCCTGGCAGAACAATAATAGATAATCCCGACCGCCAGCCTTCGAATCCGTCCCGCTCATATTAAATCCGCCGAACGGCTGGACGTCCACAAGCGCGCCCGTACATTTCCGGTTCAGATACAGGTTCCCGACATGGAATTCCCGACGCGCGATTTCCAGATGCTCGCGGTCCTTCGATATTAGCGCGCCGGTGAGGCCATATATCGTCCCGTTCGCGATCTCCAGAATATGATCGAAATTCCTCGCCTTGATGAACGCCACCACAGGTCCGAAAATTTCTTCCTGCGCGAGACGTGCCTTGGGTTTGATATCGGCGAAAATTGTGTTTTCGATCTGGAAACCCTTCGCGCCCTTAGGAGCTTTCCCGCCGATCATTAATTTTCCTTCTTTATTTCCGACTTCGATATATCCAAGGATTTTTTTGTAACCGGCTTCGTCGATAACTCCGCCGTTGTGAATTCCATACTCCACCGGATTCCCAACTTTGAGATTTTTCGTAAGTTCCACGGCACGTTCGAGAACCGCGTCGTACACTTTCTGATGCACGATCGCGCGGCTTCCGGCGGAACATTTCTGACCCTGGAATCCGAACGCGCTCGCGACAATACTCTGTGCTGCAAGCTCGATATCGCAGTTGTCATCGACCGCGACGAAGTCCTTGCCGCCCATTTCGAGAACGACTCTCTTGATCCAGATCTGCCCGGCGGCGAATTTCGCGGCTTCCTCGTTTATGTGCTTCCCGACTTCCATCGAGCCGGTGAACACCACAAATCGTGTTTTGGGATGCCTGACGAGATAATCGCCGACCGATCCTCCCGGACCCGGACAATAGTTGATAACGCCCTTCGGAATTTCGCACTCTTCGCAGATTTCGAAATATTTCGCCGCGATCACGGGCGCTGCCGATGCGGGTTTCAGGACTACTGTATTTCCGGCGACAACCGGCGCGATTGTGATTCCCGACATAATCGCGAGCGGGAAATTCCAGGGCGGGATCGCGACCCCGGCTCCGAGCGGGATGTAGAACAATTCGTTCTGCTCGTCCGGCCATGGCGTGACCGCATGCGTCCCCGCCACTCCTGCCATACGGATCGCTTCGCGCGCGTAAAATTCGTGGAAATCGATCGCCTCAGCCGTGTCCGCAATTGCCTCGATCCAGCTCTTGCCTTCTTCATAAACCATCCACGCGGCAAGTTCCATTTTCCGAACGCGCATTTTTTTCGCTATTGCGATGAGGTATCTCGCGCGCGCTTCCCACGGGACTTTCCGCCACGTCTCGAACGCGGTCAGCGCGGCCTGCAATGCCTGCTCCGCGAGTTTCTCGTCCGCCTTCGACACGTACCCGACAACCTGATTCTTATCGGACGGGTTGATCGACGCGATTTTTTCTTTCGTCGTGATTTTCTTTCCAGCGATAACGATCGGGTACTCTTTTCCAAGCTCGCTTTCAACTTTCTTTAAAGCGGCCTCCATGGCCTTACGATTTTCCGGGATTGTGAAATCATCGTACGTTTCGACTTTGTACGGTGGTAACATT
>JAPKYR010000124.1 GCA_026394215.1 bacterium | reverse complement strand
CCCCGAAAATGCGACAATCCCTTGCCGGTTTTCACTGGGTAAGGGATTGTCTCTTCTTAATTTAAGGGGAGAGCGGTAATACGAAGTCGGGTTACGAATTTTATTCCCTGTCTATCTTCAACTTAAGGAAATGGCAGGAACATGATATGCACGGATCGTAATTACGCACCGCCTGCTCGCACTGCCATAGAAGCTTGTCATCGGGAAGATCGATATTTTTCTGCACGAAATTCTTCAAATCGCTTTCGATAGTGCCCTGGTTCTGTGCCGTGGGCGGCATAATCCTCGCGCTGGTGATAAGGCCGTTCCCATCGACTGAGTATCGGTGGTAACAGATTCCGCGAGGGGCTTCCGATGCGCCGTAACCGGTCGCGTCCTTCGGAAATACTTCGATAAAAGGCTCATCCGGCATCTGGTAATTTTCAATCACCCTCAGCGCTTCTTCCGAGGCATACAAAGCTTCGACCGCACGCGCAATGATGCTCTTGAACGGGTTCGAACAAACCGGCTCGATTCCGGCTTTCTTTGCTAAATCGCGGCAACGCGGGGTTAGTTGATCGAAGCAGAGGTTGAATCTGGCGAGCGGACCGACATGATAATTTCCATGCCCTTTACGGATACTGTGAAGCGACGTGCTGTGCTGGACATGTATTTCCTGGAAATTGTTCTCGAATTCGGAAAGCTCGATATCGAGCCCGCGATTTGATATCACGCGACCCTCGGAGAACGGATACTCATTCGGATGCCGCATGCAAACGAATTCATAATCCTGTTCGAAATCGGGGAACGGAAGGGTTCCTGTCCAGAGGATAGCCTTCTCGCCTTCTTCAATCGCCCATTTCAGGCGTTCTTTGAAGGGTTCAAGCTGTTTTGGAGTCGGGACTTTATAAAATCCACCAACGCGCGGATTGATCGGGTGTATTTCCCGGCCGCCGAGCAAGCGGAGGATGTCGTTACCGAGTTTTTTCAGCTTTAGTGCGGTCGCGACAACATCGGGATGGTCTTTGGCGATCTGGATTGCGTCCTGATAACCGAGAAAGTCGGGCGCGTGGAGCAAGTAAATATGTAGGTAATGGCTCTCGATCCATTCGCCGCAAACGAGGAGTCGACGAAGTTCGCGGAGGGGTCCTTCGATATGCACACCGGCAGCATATTCCATCGCATGCACAGACGCTTCCTGGTAAGTGACCGGGCATATTCCGCAGATTCGGGCGGTGATGTCCGGCGCTTCGCTGAATTTGCGTCCGCGGAGGAAAGCCTCGAAAAATCTTGGCGGCTCGAAAATATTCAGCTTGACGTCCTCAACTTTGCCGTTTTTGACGCTGATGTCAAGGCCGCCTTCGCCCTCAATACGCGCCAGCATGTCAACCTTTATATTTCTACTTTTCATGGGCTTCACTCTCTTTACGGAATGCTTCCGCGTTGGCGTTATATGTTCTGAATGCTTGAAGAATTTCTAAATTGGACGAACCCAGCTTGGTCCATCGCTCGCCCAATGAGGTGGTGTTGGGGGTTTCCTTGGGACCGAAACATCCGAAACAACCGCGGTTATAGGACGGACAAAGCGCGTTGCATCCGGCCTGGGTAACGGGGCCGAGACATGGGGTGCCATGCGCAACCATCACACATGATGTGCTATTCTGTTTGCATTCCATGCAGACACTGAATTTCGGCAGGTTAGGAACGCGGCCGTTGAGGGTTGCGTTGACCAGTTCAAGGAGCTGGTATTTATTTATCGGGCAACCGCGAAGTTCGGCATCGACAGTGACATGTTCCGAAATCGCTGTAGATGTACTCAGGGTGTCGATATACGCGGGCGATGCATAGACGATGGAAACAAAGTCCTCGACCTTTTTAAAATTCCTGAGCGACTGGATTCCGCCGGCAGTAGCGCATGCACCAAGCGTAATGAGTAATTTTGATTTCTCGCGAATGCCATGAATCCGCTCTGCGTCATGGGGAGTTGTGATCGAGCCTTCGATAAAAGTAATATCGTAATTGCCCTTGGATTCGGCGCGGGTCGCCTCGGGGAAATAAGCAATATCGATTGCTCCAGTGACAGCAAGAAGCTCGTCCTCGCAGTCGAGGAGACTCAACTGGCATCCATCGCACGAAGCGAATTTAAATACTGCGACTCGTGGTTTCGTTGTTTTTGCCATCTTAAATCTCCCGTATTTCGAAGAATTTTTTGATTTCCTTGAAGTTGAAGACCGGACCGTCCTTGCAGACAAAATACGGTCCGAACTGGCAGTGTCCGCAATGGCCAATGCCGCATTTCATATTGCGTTCCATCGAAACGTAGATCCTGCTATCATCGATTCCGCGTTTTTTAAACTCAATCAGGGTGAATCTCATCATGATTTCAGGACCGCACATCAGCGCAATTGTATTGTATGGATCGAAATTAGCCTTTGGAATCAATGCGGTAACAAGCGCCACATTGCCAAGCCAGCCGGTTTTCGCAGCATCTACAGTAACCTGGACATCCAGATCGAAACGTCCGCGCCACTGTTCCAGCTCATTCACGAAAAGCATTTCCTCAGGGGATCGAGCACCATACAGAAGAACGATCTTACCGTACTTTTCGCGATTTGCCAGAAGGTGATAAATTGCAGGACGAAGCGGGGCGAGTCCGATGCCGCCGGTGACGATCACGACATCGTTTCCTTCCGCTTCTTGAAGCGGCCAGGATTTGCCGAATGGACCCCGAACGCCGATTACATCACCCTTGCCCTTCGCGCACAGAGCCTGAGTAACGCTTCCCACCATTCTGATCGTATGAGTAATTTTAGTCTGGATATTTGAATCGCTGCTTATTGAAATCGGGATTTCACCTTTCCCGAAAGCGTAGAGCATATTGAATTGCCCGGGTTTGAAGGTAAAATTTTTCTTGCCCGCTGGTGGGGAAAGTTCCAGGGAATATGTATCTTGCGTCTCCCGTTTGACTTTCTGAACGGTAAATTGTTCCGTCACCATTGGTTCTTGAACA
>JAPKYR010000122.1 GCA_026394215.1 bacterium | reverse complement strand
TTTCCATTATTTATTGTACGGTTTCTCCCATCCCAGATAAAGCTGCAACCTCGCGTAAAATGTCCTCCATGTCCATCCCTCGCGAATTTTCCTTGGTATTTTTGTAATCCTGTGAAACATGTCAACAAGATTCTGTAAATTAACAAGCTTGTGAAGCACCCACGGATTTTTTCTGACCCATTCGTTACGCGAAAGCCCTGTAACAAATTTCCTGGAGTACACCCGTCGCGACGCCATGTAATAAAGCGGAATGAAAAATGCGTCAAGGGGTCTTCTATCGGTATATTTAAACGTCGCGACGAATTGGTCGAGTGTCTTGGCGGCTTCATCCTCTACCTGGTCTCTTGTGATATATCCCCCGTCGAGGGCAAGCTGGGTCAACTGAACTCCCGGGAAATAAATCAGCGAATAAAAATTGAACATGTACGGACCGGGTATATCGAAGAAAAAGTCCAGCGACTCGCGCATATCCTCTTCGGTCTCAAAAGGATTATCGGTGATTACATCTATCACGATCCCGATATTCCGGTCCTTCATTACTTTTACCGACTTTATTATTGATTCGTTCGATTCCGGACGCTTCATAAGATTAAGGCGAACCCTCTCGCATCCGGTCTGTACGCCCATATCGACATGGTTCAGCCCGATATCCTTCAGTGCGTCCATCATCTCTTCCGTGATATTTCTCGGATGGAAATAACACCAGAAAGAATTATTAAACCGCTTCTTGTATTCCTGGCTGAATTCCACAACCCATTTCGGATTGAGAGTGAAAATATCGTCGAAAAAACTGATTTGAAGGTTGTCGAAATTCCAGTACTTGTCGCGCATGCTCTCGAGTTCCGCAAGCACATGCCCGACCGACCTCTGCCTCAGACGGTTATGTCCGCTCGACCGGTAATCTCCCTGGTTCAGTATAGAATTGACGCAGTAATTGCAGTGATACGGGCATCCGCGATTTGTCATCACGAAAATATAAAATTCCTTGAACGCGGGGTCCTGGTTCTTCTCGATCTGCTCCTGCCTTATATACCACTTATTGCGATTATCCCATATCGGAGCCGGGATGCTGTCGAGGTCCCTGATAACAGGACGCATATAGTTTCTGTATTCTTTACCTGTCGCCCTGTCTCGAACCCAGAGATTCGGTACATCGTGAAACGGTTCCCCGGCCTCAATACGCTCAAGAAGCTCCAGGAATGGCATTTCGCCTTCCCCCATGCAAATCACATCGCAATGCTCGAAACACTGCTCAGGCGCGACATAGACATGTATGGACCCCCAGATTATCACAGCTTCCGGACAAACTTCTCGAACAAATTTATCGATTTGTATCGCCTGTTTGTAATAACTTGTGCATGCCACCGACAGGCCGATTACTTTGGGGTCTATCTCCTTCAAGGCTACACGTAAATTATTCCAGTCCTTTTCCGTAGGAGGCCGCCAGTCGTTTGCCCTGAGCTGCCCGAAAAAAATCGTGTGGCAGTCGAAACCCGCGTTCATCGCCGTTGCCTGAATCCATCGCACGCCGAGATTGTATACATTCGACATGCTTATCAGCACGGCGCGGGTTTTTTTCGATGGCTGCCAGTCTTTCTCGTTTGTATATCCGGGAACCTCTTCCTGCCGGTATTCCAGAAATTTGAAATCATTCGGAAGGGGACCGTAGTTCCGATGATAATAATGCCCTTCAGAAACAAGCTCATCTTTTGGCCTTCCAAGGGTCTTTTTTACCGACGATATTTCGATCTTTTTTCCCATCTTATCCTTAGTTTATCAAATCCAGATTATTCCTGCGGCAGTCCAATGCGCCTGTATTTATTAAAGCTGTACATGATATCGCTAAACCGTATCTGTCCCGTGAATAATCTATGCCAGAAAATTCTCGACCTCTTATCAAACCAGACAATATTACTCGCCCTTTTAGCAGACCATACAACAAATGACGGATTTTTTCTGAGATAAGGGATTTTAGCAAGCAGCTTTAGATACCTTCTCGGGATAAATGATTTTCCGGTCATAGAATAAAGCGCGATCCAGAAAAGCTCGTTTCTGCTTCTTCCTTTCCAGTCGTACTTCGTCTCCCACTGCTCGAAAATTTTCATGCGGTTCTGCTCGACATCCGCTTCCGTTATCAATCCCGCTTCCAAAGCCATCTCTGTAAATCTGACTTTTGGGAACATAATCATACTGAGATAATTCAGCGTAAACGGACGCCTGATGGTCAGTAGAAAATCCAGCCCGCTCTGTTTATCTTCTTCGGTATCGAATGGATTATCCGTAATCATATCCATCACGATCCCGACTTTCGCGTTGTGTATGATATCGACAGCT
>JAPKYR010000046.1 GCA_026394215.1 bacterium | reverse complement strand
GGCCTCGGGAATTCCGGAAGCACGGCTCTGTACTTATTCCTCATGGCTGAACTTTCGCTGCCATAAATAATGATCCAGTAATTCCGGCAATATCTCATGAAATCCGGAGCCGTGGGATCGGTCTGTACAGGGTCCAGAGGGATGTACGCGAAATTCCCTTCAGGGAAACTCGCCTGCTGAATTTCGGCGCGGGTTATTTCCCAGTCGGCGTTAGCGTCGTAAGTGAGCGGCCAGTTAATATCGCCTCGGAATCTTCTATCTCGCGTCGCGATATCGTTCGGTTCCGGAAAATCATAAGCGCCCATCGCGGTTATTGTCTGATAATCGCCGTCCGCGCCATACCACAAGGGTTCAGATATTCTCACCGGAGCCGGATCGAGATCGAAAATATCCACTGCGGGTACCGGCGCTGAGTCAACAAACTCAATTCCGAACATATTCAGCATCGGAATCGCCTGGTCGGTGACATACTGGATATTATTTCTGAACGGATTTTCGGGATAAATCTCGAGAGTTCCGTCAGCGACCAGCCTGTCTGGAATCTGAAATGGCGGGATAGGAGGATCGCCGGGAGCCGGAGCAACGGGGGTGAAATAAAATCCGTCCAGGAAATCCAACGTTGCATCGCCCGGTTTCACAACCCCGCCGCCAATCAGGCCTCGCATCGTGTAAAGATCGGAATTTCCGAGCGTTGTATGGAACGGCTCAACTCCGTCCTCATCGCTCGCGGGAACCGCAAGACCCGGAAACAGGCCTTCATGGTCTTGAGAAAATGTTGCAAGAGCAATCTGAATGGCATGCGCTCCGCTCATCACTTTCGCTTCTTTGGCTTTGATCCTGATTTTCTGCATGTTCGGCACCGCAAGCGCGACCAGAATCCCGATTACGGTGATTACTACCAGGAGTTCAACCAGTGTAAAACCCTTCTGTCGATTCATTATCTTTTCCACCTCGTACATTTGATACGACTGGGAAGCGGATATTCCGCAAAACCCTTTGAGGTTTATATTTCCTTTGGTATGTTTATTCACTTTTTCTAAATTTTCCCTGCCCTGTTTATTTTAATAAATAATAAATAGACCAAATTGTCCGATATCAGTCTGTCAGGTATGGAAGTCCGCCCCTGTGTCCGATATCGCATGGATCGTGTTCGGTATTGCTTGAATTATTGTCCGGCAATGTCAGCGCCCTGGCCGGATTGGTCGGGTCGGTCCCGACCGTCGATAGTATATACCTTCTCGGTGGCGCCCATGATTTCCAGTTTCCGGAAATATTGACCGTGTTGTAAAAAGTACGTTCAAGCCTTACACGGCGCGCTCCGCCGTAGCTTTCCATAGGAAGTTCCTCATAAACGCCATCTCCGTCAGGATCGACAAGCTCAACTTCGCCCTGACCGGTCAAATAAAACACCGTCACAATAACCCGCATCCCATACACTTGTGTGGAATAATTCAAACCGAACGGGTCTATTTCATCGAAACCCTGCTCTGCCGGTCCGACGTCGAAATTAGTCAGGCCCGTTGATAAAGGAAGGTCTCTGTTAAGGCACATAAACAATTTCTGTATTTCTTCCGGAGTGTATAAATCATCCACCTGGCGATCCCGTATGTACAACTGGTCAACCCACGTTGTCCAGTCTCTGGGATCCGGAAGCGTTGGAGTCGGATCGAGGAAAGTTGTCATTCGCACAAAATTCTTGAATGTCGCTTCACGATATCTGTAGTCGCTGACCGCGGCACGGTGCGACTGGTCTAACAATAATCCGTAATCGAGTATCGGCGCTGGCGACTCGAGGATCTGCACTTTGCGGTACATCGGGTCCATGCTCGATACATAGCTCCCCTCGACAATCGTGTCGAATAATCCGTCGCCGGGAACCCATGTATCGCCAAGAGCTGCGGCAGGCGTTCCTGAAAATGGCGGATCGGAATAAAGGACCAGCCGTCCGTTTGTCGCGATCTCGATATCTTCCATATCGATCCCGCCGGCGCCGAGAATACCAGCGTCGCCATCGCCATCGAGATCGTCATCGCATAGCCCGTTGAAATTCGGATCCAGGCATTGTCCGGTATAGTTATTATAATAATCGCGATATACCGGAACCGGGTAATTCTCCCCACTAGGCCCCAGCCCACCCGAGTGTGTAGGATCGAAATACCACTCAATATAATCTGTGTCCGGATTGTCCCTGTTGTCATATGCGGCGGGCTCGCAGGGAGTCATCTGATCTCCATTACCGTCATATCGATCCGAAGGCGGCAGCGGAGATTCATGGTAAGGAAATCCCGGAGTGAATATCTCGTTGTAATAAAACAGGCTTCCATAATCCAGAGCCTGGCAGAGTTCCACGCGTTCCTGTCCAAGCTGAATAGCCTGGGAATATAGCGCGGCGTTCTGAATTACAGTCAGGCTCTTTACATACAGAGTCGCCAATGGGAGGATAACCAGAAGCAGAATAGTGATTGCCACCATTACTTCCAGCAGTGTGAAGCCTTTTTCTTTTCCTGTAACTTTTCTACAGCGGGCGATCATTTGATACCCCGATGACCTTATGTAATTCAGCAATGAATGCAAGGAATTTCCGCGATCGGTTGTGTCTTTTAAATCTAACATGTCTAATCCTTTCAGTCCGATCACTTCCAAAGCTCCTTGCATCCCTTT
>JAPKYR010000219.1 GCA_026394215.1 bacterium | reverse complement strand
CTCGAAATGCGCGACTACGACGTCACCGGAATTCCATTTGAGGCTGTGCGGCTGGTTGACGATGAGGATAGATTTCACGCGATTGTCAATTCAGTCCTCGCCGACGGGATCAGCTACGAGGGTATCGGCGAAAGCTGGACTCTTACACTGGCATCTCGATCTCTGAAATTGAATATCAAGGTTAATCCTCTCCCCGGAGGCGGAAAGCGATTCGGCGCGGTCATCCTGTTCGAGGACATCACCGAGGTCACCGCGCTTCAGGACCAGCTTTTCCAGTCGGAAAAACTCGCGACTCTCGGACAGATGGCGGCAGGAATCGCGCACGAGGTCAATAATCCGCTCGCCGGAGTGTCCGGATTCCTACAGGTGATGGCGAGCCGCCTTCCCGAGGAGAGCCCGGAGCGATCTGCTATGCAGGCCGCGCTCGCGAACATTAATCGCGCATCGGGGACAATCAAAGACCTCCTCAAATTCGCGCGCCTCGGCCCAGCGCAGAAACGTCCGACAAAACTCAATGAAGTAATCGGGGAAAGCCTTGTGTTCGTCAAATTCCAGAAAGAGCATGAAGGCGTGAATATCGTCAAGGATTTCCGCGATGACCTTCCCGAAGTTGTAATCGATCCTGACCAGATGCGGCAGGTATTCACCAACCTTGTCCTGAACGCGCTTCAGGCTATGGGGAACGAGGGGAAACTTACCGTCAGCACAGTGTCAACAAACGGTGTGGTTCGCACATATATCGACGATACCGGCTCCGGAATCCCTGAAGAAAATTTCGAGCTGATTTTCGAGCCGTGGTTTACGACTAAGCAGGCGAAGGGCACCGGCCTTGGACTGGTAAATTGCGAAAAAATCGTAAATGAACACGGCGGCACACTGGCATTTTCGTCGACAAGCGGGGAGGGTACGACGTTTATTGTGGATCTGCCGGTGTAGGGGGGAGTGTCCATAGTTTCAACCAGTTATTTCGTCAATCTTACTTAAAACCCACCACAGCCGATTCTCAACTTCATAATTCGAAAACCTTTTCATGCGAAGATTCTGCGCCCGGATTTCTCGCTCTCTAACGTGGTCGTAATCCTTATGATCCTCTGTATCGTGTACTAGACCGTCGATTTCGATAATTAGCCTTTCTGACGGGCAATAGAAGTCGACAATGTATCTTCCGATCGGATGCTGCCTTCGGAATTTGAGGCCTTTAAGTCGTTTGCCTCTGAGCGCTTCCCATAGGATGGATTCGGTAGTTGTCGGGTTGGAACGGTTTTTTCTAGCAAGTATGTTTATATCTCTTGGCATTCCTCACCCCCCGACCCCCTCTCCATAAATGGAGAGGGGGAGAAAGAAAAATTAAGCACTCGTTTGAAAATAAATAAAACATGCCTGTGAAGACATTAAAAAAACGAATGTCAGGCATAAAACCTGACACAATTATCGATTTTTTTCACAAAATAAATTTTTACATTTTCCTAAGTTAATTCCCATTTTTCCCCCTCTCCATTTATGGAGAGGGGGCCAGGGGGTGAGGTGCAGAGGGGGCCAGGGGGTGAGGTGATGCGAGGTTAATGCACCAGATCCATTGCCAGATGATATAAATTCGGGTCTATTATCGAATGCTCCGCGAGGACTTCATCGAACGGCGTAACGACAACTTCTCCCTTAATCTCCCCGACCATTGCGTCGGATTTACCGCCCGCGATCTCGTCAACCGCTCTAGCCCCTAATTTGCTTGCGAGGATTATATCGTTCGCTGTAGGACTTCCACCGCGCTGCACATAGCCAAGCACGACAGTATTGGAGGTGAAACCCATCTTCTCGGCCATTTTCTGCGATAACTCATTCGCGGTCATGACGCCTTCCGCAATTACCACAATTGAATGTTTCTTGCCCCTTGCGAGACCGCTCTCAAGCCTGTGCGTGAGGTCTTCGAGATCGAACGGCATTTCAGGGACGATTATCGCTTCCGCACCGCCCGCTAGTCCCGCTTTCAACGCGATCCAACCGCTTCGTCGTCCCATTACCTCGACTATGATCGTACGGTGATGGCTCGATGCGGTGTCCCTGACCTTCCTGATGCTGTCCAGAACGGTATCGACCGCAGTATCGAATCCGATTGTGTTGTCTGTACCATTGAGATCATTGTCGATGGTCCCGGGCAAACCGATTATCGGCACGCCGAATTTTCCGAGATCGACTGCTCCACGGAAACTTCCATCGCCGCCGATTACGATCAGGCCATCCATCTCAAGAAGCTCGAAATTCCTTGCAGCCAGTTTCTGTACTTCGGGTTTCAGGAATTCAGGCACTCGTGATGTACCGATGATTGTGCCGCCCCGGGTCAGGATATCCCCGACCGATCTGTTATACATCTCGGCCGATTCGTTATCGATGATTCCCTTGAATCCGTTAAAGAATGCGAAGATACGATGTCCGCGAAGGATTCCGGTTCGGACCACCGCGCGTAATGCCGCGTTCATACCCGGTGCGTCTCCGCCTGATGTAAGTATGGCGATTCTTTTCATAGGGTCTCCAATGTATGTATCTATCTATTAAAATCCAATCTTACACCATACTTTGAATAATAGTTGTCTGAAATCGTCTTAAAAGAGTGAAACAATATGGTATGCTCTCCCATGCATGAGGTCATTTTTAAATGGCAAATTCCAATTCAAAATTCAACCGTATTCTCCTTAAAATCTCAGGCGAAGCGCTGGCCGGGGACGACCGGTTTGGAATCGACCCCGACGTTCTCAACCGTGTTGCGGTTGAAATATCCTCCGTAGCAGCTTCCGGAATCGAGGTCGCGGTAGTGATGGGCGCGGGTAATTTTTTCCGCGGCAGGATGGGCGTCGAAGGTGGCATGGATCGTGTCGCGTCCGACCAGATGGGCATGCTCGCGACCCTTATGAACGCGCTCGCTCTTCGCGACGCGATCGCACGGGCAGGGCGGGAAGCGGTAGTCATGTCCGCAATCGAAGTCGGACCGATCGCAAAATTGTACAGCCCTCATAAAGGACGGAAAATACTCGAGAAGGGAAAAATATGTCTCTGTGCTGCCGGTACTGGCAATCCGTTTTTCACGACTGATACCGCCGGCGTACTTCGCGCATTGGAACTCGAATGCGGCGCGATGTTCAAGGCGACAAAGGTCGATGGGGTTTATTCGGACGATCCTGTATCCAATCCCAAAGCAACAAGGTTCAGCGAAAT
This sequence comes from bacterium, assembly GCA_026394215.1. Classification (GTDB taxonomy): domain Bacteria; phylum JAJVIF01; class JAJVIF01; order JAPKYR01; family JAPKYR01; genus JAPKYR01. Next base: position 8,894 of record JAPKYR010000219.1, on the reverse strand, counting down.
CACATATTCCAAAGTCCTCGAACTCGGCCTGGGTGTAATGGATCTTACGGCCGTGACTTTGGCTGAAAAGGAAAACCTCCCAATCGTGGTGTTCAATTTGAATACTGAAGGTGCGCTTGGGCGTGTAATCAGCTGGGAATTCGACCTTGGGACAATAATAAAACCGGGTTAGCACATGGTAACCTTCTTGATAGAATCGGCCTTATTAAGTACAATCATTCAGAACGGGACATGAAATATTCCCGTGATTTCACTTTTTTAAGATTACACAATTCGGGGGTCTTGGCGGATGGACGAATTGTTTTTCATGGAAATCGAGGAGCGGATGCAGAAAGCGATCAAGGCTGCAGCACATGACCTTGCCATGGTGCGAACCGGTCGCGCGAATGCGGCAATTCTTGACCGCGTAGTAGTAGAGGCATACGGGGCACAGATGCCGTTGAACCAGGTGTCGACAATAGCGATCGCAGACGCTTCGACGATCGTGATCAAGCCCTTCGATAAACAAAATATCGGGGCTATCGAAAAAGCGATACAGAAAGCCGATCTGGGTCTCATGCCGAAGTCGGACGGGCAGGTAATCCGGCTGAATATTCCGCCGCTCACGCAGGAACGCCGGCATGAAATGGTTAAGATGATCAAGCAGATGGTGGAAGATGCCAAGGTTCATTTGAGAAATATCCGGCGGGAGTACATCGATCAGATACGCAAAATGGAGAAGTCAGGCGAAATAAGCGAAGATATCTCTCATGATGCGCAGGACAAGGTCCAGGAGCTTACCGACGATGGAATAAAGGAACTTGATAAGATATTTACTAAGAAGGAACAGGAAATTATTACGATTTAGGGTATATAATTAGAGCGTACGGAATCTTATGTTCCGGATTGTCCGGGATCGCAGGTAAAAATGAAGTCAAGATCGCTGACAAACAATGACCAGAGTGATCAGTCGTTTGAAGTCACCGACCCGCTCAAGCTTCTGAGCGAGCTTAATCTTGCCATGCTGCCGCGGCATATAGCGGTAATAATGGACGGCAACCGTAGATGGGCCAAGGAGCGCAAGCTGAATAAGCTCGAGGGCCATCGCGCAGGGGTAAAGACTGTAAGGGAAACTGTCGAGATGACACTCGACATCAACCGCCTTGCCGGAACCAATGCGATCGAAATCTTGACCTTCTACGCTTTCAGTAAGGAAAACTGGAAACGTCCGCTTCTTGAAGTATCCGGCCTGATGCAGATATTCGAGAAAGCGGCAATAAAGGAAATCGAAAAACTCCACGAACGGAATATCCAGATTAACATAATCGGCAACCTTAACGACCTTCCGCGAAGCCTGTACAACCGCATAAAGGATATCGTGAACCTGACAAAAGATAATACCGGCCTCAAGATTAATTTCGCGATCTCTTACTCGGGGCGGAATGAGATAGTGAAGGGAGTCAAAAGGATTTTCGAGGAATATAAAAAGGGCAATGTCGATATTGAAACGCTTGATGAGCATACTTTCGCAAGCTATCTCGACACGGGCGGCCTTCCCGATCCCGACCTCCTGATCCGCACATCGGGCGAGATGCGATTCTCCAATTTTTTGCTTTGGCAGATCGCATACACCGAGCTCTGGGTAACCCCGGTTTACTGGCCGGAATTCCGTCGAAGCCACTATCTTCAGGCGTTAAAAGACTACCAGAAGCGCGACCGGCGTTTCGGCGGTCGATGACCTACCTTATCCGAAGCAATCCTTTTTTATAAATCGGGCAAATCCCCGCATCATTAGTCCTTATTAAGCCTCTTTATAACGTGTGGCAGTCAACCCGGCGATAATATTCATGCAAGTGAAATCCCGTAATTTCCATGTCCTTATTATGGATTTCACCTGACAATGTACTATACCTGATTATGGCAGGAAATGAGATTTCTTAGTATTCAATCTTGCGGCAATCGTGTTATAGAGTATAATAATATATTGGACATGGGGCTACATCTGAGGGAAATACAGGACACAGAAACCGGTATGAGGAAGAAAATGACCACAGTCCCCCTCGATTTTAATTCACTTTCCGAGCAGGAATTAGTCGACCTGTGCAATGATGGCAATGATGAAGCCTGGGGGCTTCTCTACAGGCGATTTTACAATTACATCTTCCATCTCGTCAAAGGCAAAAATCACCTTTTTACCAGGGAAGACACTGAGGATATCACCCACGAGGTTTTCATGGACCTCGTCAGGGGCCTGCCGAGATTTAAAAAACAATCCCTTCTGAAAACATATATTTACACCCTGACAATCAACAGGGTCCGACAGCATCACAGGCATTTCCTGACGATAAAACGAGGCGGCACATTCGAGAAAATGAGCCTGGAGGACGTCAAAATCGACGTACCGGACCCACGGATCGCCAATCCGGAAACGGAAGCGATCGACCGCAACGAGTGCGAACTTATCAGGGAAGGCTTAAGGTGCCTTCCCGGGGAGCTTCGCAATGTAATTGAACTCAGGTACACAAGGGGATTCAAGTACAAGGAAATAGCAGATCGACTCGATATTCCCGAGGGAAGCGTCGGCGCCCTGATTCAGAAGGCATTATTGGAGCTGAAGGAAAAACTGGTCCCGGAACTCGTCTGAACAATTCACCCAGACCCGTTTTTCCCAACTATAAATAAACCGGATATTCGCCGGTTTTTTTTTCATAAACTATGAAAATTTTAAATTTGATTGTCTATACTTAATGCGATTGAAATGTCCGGATTAAAAATGTTATAGTCGCGTCAGGGATTTTATTCAGCATCGGGTGGGTTTAAAATTTTAGATATCCCATATGTTTTATGCGGTTTTTTTGGTGCTTCTTAAAGTAACGAACGATGTTATTTTACGATACTAATTTCAGATGGTGCAGTATTAGAAGTATAAGGGAAGGCGGCAAGTTTTTTTGTGATCTATTGATGGTAATCATTACCAGGCACTTCGAGAGTGGTCAACCGGTATTTTCCGGTAAGGGTGATACAAAATATGATTAATTCCGAGGGATTATGTAAACCCATCAAGGAGCAGGGACTCTTATTGCAACTCCTTGATGGCAAGCTATCTCCCACCGATGAACATAAGGTATTGACGCACCTACGGACCTGTCCCGAATGCCTCGGGCTTACCGCCGATCTCCTTTATACGGACGATCGCCTTAAGGAGTTGTTCAGCCGCCAAGATGAGCAGAAGGAAAAGCCGAAAAGGAAAGATACCGACCAGTTCATGCTCGAAATTGACAAACTCCCAATCGGAAAAAGCATGGACAGAGACCTTTTGGATGAGGATGGCAAGCTGCTTGTATCAGCCGGTACTGAATTAACTCCGATTCTTATCGAATCCCTGAAACGACGCGGTATCGAAAAACTAGCCATCGAAACACCCAGGCTTGCAGAGCAGGCAGGACCGGAAGAGGTGGATTCACTGGTCATCAATATCTACCAGATAGAATCCTTCCTTGCTGAAAATGGTATTACTCCTGCCGTCTCCGCATACGTAAGACGACAGTGCTCCGAAGCCCTCGATACATGTTTCAGGAATCTGGAGGAAAATGGCGTCGCCGATGTCCGGCAGCTTCAGGAAGCCGCACAGGAACTGACGGAGGAAATTCTCGCGAATACCCAAATCGCATTGACGCTTGCGGACCTCATCCTTGTCGATCCCGGTCTGCACGCCCATTCAGTAAATGTGATGATCCTTTTCCTCATGATTGCGCGCGCAATGGGCCATCCGGTAAAATTAATCAGGGATCATTCCACTGCGGCGCTTCTTCATGATATCGGCAGGATAATTCTGCGTGCCGTGGATCAGAAGAAAACCCAGGAGGAAATAGAATTTGAACATTCCGAGGCAGGATACAATTACCTATGGAATATGGGTTCCGTTAATGAAAGCGCACTGAAAATGGTCATGAACCATCACGAGCAATATGACGGAAACGGTTACCCCAGGAAAATCAAGGGCACAATGCTATCGGACTGGGACCAGATTCTGATCCTCTCCAATACTTACGATAACCTTACCTGGAATAAACAGACCGGAGTACGATCAGGTTTCCATGAAGCGTTGAGTTCCATTATCAGGGTTGGCACCAAGTCTGTCAGGAAGGGAATCATACGAATGGCGATCCAGACCTTCGGGCATTATCCTCCCGGAAGCTGGGTTAAACTGAATAGCGGCGAGATCGGACTTGTCGCGAGCTCTCATCCCGGAAACCCGTTGAAACCGACAATTACCATTATTTACGATTCAGCCGGGCGCAAGCAGTCCAAACCAAAATTCATCGACCTGACACACTCCCAGAACACTTATATCCTTGGCCCGGTTTCGGTTCAGATGAGATAATCCTGATTTTATGGCCATTTTCATGGCAGTTTTATATGCCCTTTTTTTAAGACCCGCTTTCAGGGTCATTTTTTTCTCTCCATTATGCTAAAATGAACTTGTGAAACTCCATGAAGTCCAATTTAACGTGAATTTCATGTACCGGCTTACATTCCTCATATTACTTTCATTGATCGCCCCCGGGTTGATTTCCAGTTGTCATCCTGATCATGTTAATTCTTCAACCGATGTCGAAAATCCTGTGCCTTATGTATTGCCCGACAGGCATATCGACAACGATAACCCTCTTAAATTAAGGTTTTTTCAGGAAGCATTTCGTGATCTCGACGGAAATCTGGTGCAAATGAACAATTTGCGCGGGCAGACTCTGGTCATCTGCGTTTACTCAAGTTTTATGACGAACGATGGCCGTAAAAGCCTTTTGGGCCTTGAATCTCTGCTTGCACTCTTCAAGGACAGGTTCCTTCCAGTTTTTATTCCGCTGGAGGACAAGGAGACAATTCAACCGTCTATCGTCAATGCCCCGGATAACATGATCTTCCTATTCAGGGCGGGAAGCGAAGAATCAAATCTTTCATTAATAGATAGATATTCCAGCCTGTTCTGGAACCGGGATATTATCGCAGCCGATTTTCCAATGGATAAACCCGAATCTCATTTCACCAGTCCCTTTTATTGGATTGTTGACGAGAACGGCATTATCAGAGAGAAACTGATCGATTATTCCGATTCCAGGGGCGTTGAGATTGGTGAAGTTCGCGAGGTTCTCGACGCGCTTCTCGGACCTAATCCTCCCGATGAGCCGGTTCAGGAATCGACTACCATTGATGAAACATCGCTTTCAGTCACCGAACCGGAAGCGGACGTTCCGGCAGATGAAAATAATGCAAATGGGGATGCCGACGGGTGATTCGACGCATCGGAGATAAATCGGGCAGGAGGCTCTTCATTATCGGCCTCGACGGCGCGAGCTTCAATTATCTCGATCCGATTCTGGATTCATGCGACCTCCCGAATTTCCGGAAATTTTTTGAAGGCGGCGCACGTTCCGATTGTTTCTCCACAATCCCTCCTCTGACTCCGCCGGCCTGGTCGACCATGCTGACCGGCGTCAATCCCGGAAAGCACGGCGTCTTCGATTTTCTCCAGCCCGATTCGTCCGGTTTGTTTCATATAAGCGACGCAAGCACGCGGGTGCGAAATTCCTTCCTCGACCATGCGATTGAAAATAATATCCGGACAATAAACCTCCTTGTCCCTTACACATTCCCCGTATCCGAAAAGAATAATGGATTATCAATATCGGGACTCGGGACGCCGTCAGCCGAAAGCGATTTCATTCGACCGCATAGCTACAGGGACCGTCTTCTTCACGATTTCGAATTTCTTCGTAATATCGACCCGACCCGGAATGAGTCAATCGAAACCCTCCATAAAAAACTTCTTAAACTGACAGAAGGTGCGGTCGACCTCGGAAAATTTGCGCTGAATGAGTTCCCCGATGTCGGGATTTTCTTTGTCGTATTCCAGGCAACCGACCTTGTACCTCATTTTTACTCAAAATATTTTGACCCCAGCCATCCTGATTTTTCCGATGTCAGTGATATTCCCAACGACTTTCGCGATTCCCTGGCAGGGATTTACAGGGCGATTGACCCGTTTCTGGGCGAATGCATGGATCATGTCGAACAAGATGGCGGCTGGGTGATCCTTGTAAGCGATCACGGCTCTGGACCTCTTGTCGGGGCGATTGCTAAAGACGCATTTATCGCGAGATGGCTCGAGGAAAATGGCTACCTTATAACATCGGGCGATTCGGGTAGAACCCGCCAGACTGCAAAAGCTGAGATGGGTTCCTTCGCGAACCGGCTTTTGTACCTCGCGAAGAAATATACTCCGCACGGAATCAGGAATTTATTTAACCGGCTAATGGGAGAGAGCAAAGAGAAAATAGTCGGGAAAATTACCGCTATACCATTCATGGAAGATATCGACTGGGAAAAAACAAGGGCATTCTGCGCGCCCGGCGGCTATGGGGTAGGGCTGTATATCAACCGCGATGGCGATTTCCCGCATGGAACTGTTTCGACAGGCGCGGAGTATCACAAAATCCGCGACGAAATCAGGGCTGGATTCGAGTCTATGCAGATCGTGGACGGCGTCCCGCTTTTTAGAAAGGTAATTCCGAGGGAGGAAGCTCTCTGGGGTCCGGAAATCAGATTCGCGCCCGATCTGTTCCTTCTCTGGCGCGAAGATCCGCTTCTTCGGATAAATAATTACACTCTGACAAACGGGATGAGACTCGATCCGCCGGAGAAAAAACATGGAAGCGGTCTGACATGGTGCGGTACCCACAAAATCGAGGGGCTTTTCGGAATATTCGGAGAAAATGTTATGCATGGGATTTCGCTTGAGAAAACGCCTTCGCTTAACGATTTATTGCCGACAATCCACCTCTTGAGCGATTTGGCAGTCCCTTCCGATATTGACGGGAGCGTCATTTCGGAGGCGTTCGATCCGGAATTTATAGGGCGGCACAAGCTGAAAATCAGACAGGAGCAGCACAGGCACGACACGGCGAATTTTATAAAGGGCATGGTAATCGGTTTCGGACTGGCGGCAGTCGCAAGTTCGTTTTTCAATCTTTTTACTGAACAAAGGTCGAGACGGAAAGAAGCAATGGCTACCGAAACCAGGTTTCGAAGGCATGATGAATCCGGCAATGTCTTAGGCGAGCTGTCCAATATTATAGACGAATCGTCGCAGGCTTTCCGCGATGCGGTCAGGACCCTCGACAAAACCTTCGAATCCGGCCAGGCCGCTATTGAGAGCGTCCAGTCGGTTATCGACAAAATCCGCGAACCATAGCGTTCATTCCATTCCATAATTAATAAATGGTGGCTCAATTCAGTCCTCCGCCTTTCTTGACTAACCTGGTCCTTTAATTTATAATCTGATTAGTCGGTATTAGTATAGATATAGGTTCTATATCATTCGGTATTAACGGGAAAATATCACACCCCTCTTGTGGGAGGTCATAATATGAGCACGCGACGCTTCACATGGCTTTATCCAGCCGTCCTGGTTGTTGTAATCCTCATTTCAATACTGGGATGCTCCAAAGGCTCCCCGGTCGCTCCGCAGACCGATCTATCGGTTACGGGTACAAGCAATCGGAACGCAAGCCCGAATCATATGTTATGGGCTGAATACAATGCAACATTTACCGATGTACTCGATGCAAACGGTAATACCGTAGATATCGCAATGGAGGTCGAACCGGTACGATCTCCAACCAATCATTTCGATGTTCGTATTTTATTGTCACCGCCTCTTTGCCCGGACTGCCTTGTGTTTACGCTGGCGAATTTCACTGCCGGCTTTACGGAAAGCACTTTCACGGTAACGATGCAGGCAAAAAATCCTTATGTCGGTATCACGGCTTATGATCTTCGCTGCATTATCCAGCCTCCTTCCGATATGTGCTCACTCGATAACGCCGACGGGTGGACAACACTATATAATGAGGTCGCTCCCGAAGACAGAAATCCATATGTCGCCTATAACAAGGAAACTTTAAACAGACCCTTGATCGGCGGCGAATGGGTCGGGACAAGCGGGATTTTCAGAAAAAATAATGCCTATAAACTTGCTACGATGGCATTTAAAATTGATGTAAGCTTCCCGGGTAACTGCGAAGAGCCGGTAGATTGCTGGGTTGCACCTCTTGAAGGGCCTGTATACCCGAACGGATCGAATGTATGGATAATCGCGCGAGTTACCGACTGGCAGGACAATGTCCAATCCGTCGACCTTGATCTGACCGAATTCAACGGTTCGACCACACTGGTCCCGATGGCATTACTTTCTGAGGACCCCACCCTCCATACTACTACCTGGCAGTATCTCTTATCTCAGGGCGCTGGCAATCCCGCTGGACCTCGAAAGATCTGGCTGATAGCTTCAGATCCGGTCGAGAGCCACAGTTATTACAAAGCGCTGAATCTTGAATGTACTTACGACTCCGATCCTCCGGTATGGAAAAATCCATCGGAGGTCGGAATCTACGACCATATCTCAAGCCCTCAGTATTTATGGCTGTTCTATCGCGAAGCCTTCGATGTATCTCTTCCAATTCAGTATATTTTCTACGGCAATAATCAATCCAGCCCATTCGATGGCCAGATTCTCAATGTAAAAATCGACTGCTGTGTCAATCAGCTTGGCATCGGCGAAGCTCCGGATAATATCCAGCGATGGTTCGGTATCCGCCTTATGGATGCCCAGGGCTGGCAAGACGACAATATGGATGAATATTCCTGCACAAGGCACTCCATGGATGCCACATGGAGCCGTCTCGACAGCGTCGCCGGTAATTTGGATGGGATTCTTGGTTCTCCCGCAATCGGCGATGTCGATGGCGATGGTATCGATGATATCGTGGTCGGGTCCAGAAACCATTGCGTTATTGCATATCACGGCAATGGCACCGGTACACAGGATACAAGAATCTGGACTCTGCCGGACGCCG
>JAPKYR010000258.1 GCA_026394215.1 bacterium | reverse complement strand
GTTCGACGTCAAGTATGTGTGGGAGTTATCAAGGCTTCAGCATTTTCCGAGGCTTGCGCTCGCGTATAGACTGACTGGGGAGAAGAAATACGCCCGGGCTTTAATTGAACAAACGGAGGACTGGATCAGGAACAACCCGGTCGGATTCGGCGCGAATTGGGTGTGCACTATGGATGTCAGCATACGCGCCGCGAATCTTGCATACGCGTTCGCGATCCTCGGCGAATTCCATTTCGAATCAGATTTTGCCGTAGAGCTTGTAGGGAATCTTATCGCGCACGGACGGTTTATCGGAAATCATCTCGAATGGTCGGATGAAATAACAGGCAATCATTACCTGGCAAATATTGCCGGACTGGCGATTCTTGGATGTCTTCTTGCCCAGAGCGTTCCCGAGGCGTCGGACTGGGTAGAATTCGCGCAGCAGGAACTCACGGAAGAAATAAAAAAGCAGGTTTATCCTGACGGGTGGGATTTCGAAGCATCGACCGGGTATCACCGTCTGGCGCTTGAGTGTTTTCTGATTCCCGCGATATTTCTCGATCGAATCGGAAAACGTATGGCGAAGGAATATATCGCGAAGCTCATCCATATGGGAGCGTTTGCCAGGGATATCGCGATGCCGGACGGGTCGTTTCCGCTGATCGGCGATAACGATTCCGGATTGTTCATGTCACTTCAGCCAAGTCCGCTAAATGATCTGAATTACCTGATCGAATTGACAGCGGCGTATACCGGTGATTCATCGCTGAAACCTGTAATTCACCTTGAAGGATTGGTCCCGGAGACACTGTGGCTTACCGTGGAAGCGGGATGGGTTCGATGGTGTGAATTACGTCCATCGGAGCGGCCGCGGACATCGGAATATCAGGACGGGGGGTTGCATATTGTTAAATCCGCCGATCTAAGGGACATGTGCACATTCCGTCTGGGACCTGTCGGGCAGAAGGGCGCCGGCGGACATGCGCACAATGACCAGTTGTCGATCACAATCTGGTTTAATTCAAAACCGGTTGTAGTCGATCCGGGCACAGGATGTTATACGGCCAACTTTGAAAAAAGGAACTCATACCGGTTGAGCGCGATACATTCGGTAATTTCAGTAGATGGAGAAGAGCAGAACCGGTTTTCCGATGATCAACTGTTCAGGATCAGGGAGGATGTTAATTTCATTTTCCAGGGCTTGGATTCGTACAGCGATCACTCGCAGCTTGTGGGATCGATTAAGGGCTATGGCAGATGGGCGAAAGACGATATCGGGTTCAATAGAATAATTCGCCACGACGCGAAGCGCAGGCAGATAGAAATTCTGGATGAAGTCGAAATCGCAGAAAAAATCAGGGATGAAATCAGGGGAAAGCTCACATGGAATTTTCCGCTTGCACCCGGTTTGACCGTTGAAAGCAGGGGGACGGGGTATTTAAAATTACTGGATCGCGATGGAGAAATTATCGCAGAAGTGCTGTTTAATCCGGGCTGGACGGTTAATTTGGATGAAACCCGGTTCGCGCCATCGTACGGGGTCGAGGAAAAGAATATTACACTTCGTTTTAAACCCATAGGAGAGATTTTTGAATCGCATTTTATTTTCAGGGCAGCTCCGGTAATGAGCCAGGCATCGATACAGGAATGAAATTAATAATTTGCGAATATTACCCGTGGGATACCGCATCGCGGATCGGCGACCACCATTACACCAGGCAGTTTCTCAACCAGGGCTGGGAAGTTTTATGGATCAGCCATCCTGTGAGTTTCGGCCACAAATTGAAATCTGCCAATAAAACGCGTATGGAGCGCGCGAAGAAAGGTCCGTTTCAGCATATTAACGGTCCGCTTGAACTGGTGCCCTATACGCGGCTTCCCTGGCTTAAATTCCCATTCTTATCATCGTTGTGGGTGCTCGAGAATTCACTAAATTTCTGCGTGCCCACATTGAAAGAATCTCTAAAAAAAACCGGGTTCGATAAACCGGATCTTGTCTGGATAACGAACACATCCCAATACACCATTACCGAGATAGCGGAGCCGAAGACGGTAGTAGCGAGATTTGCCGACGATAATTCCGAGTTCAAGGTCATTCCAAAGAATCTGAGACTTGCTGAAGATAAACTTTCCGCGCGAGCCGATGCTCTCTTCGCGACCTCGTCGCCTTTGTACGACCGTCTCAAACCAAAATACGGCGACAAGCTTCACCTTCTCAGAAATGGAGTGGATTACGATCATTTCCAGGGGACATTTAAGCGTCCGGAAGAATTCAAGGACATCAAAAGCCCGATAGTGCTGTATGTCGGGGCGATCGAGGAATGGTTCAATGCGGAATGGGTGAAGGTCCTCGCGGAGAAAAGGAAAGACTTTACGGTAGCTATAATCGGACGGGTAAACACCGATATGCTTGGAATTGAAAAACTTCCCAATGTCAGACTGCTGGGACTGATACAATACGAACGCCTTCCGGAATTTCTCGCCTATACCGACGCCGGGATAATCCCGTTTAAGAAGACGCCGCTGGTCGAAAGCGTCTCGCCATTGAAACTTTTTGAATATATGGCAGCGGGACTTCCGGTCGTATCGACATCCTGGATGGAGCTTGAACGGCTTCAAAGCCCGGCGCTTCTTGCGTCAAGCGCAGATGAATTCACCGATATGGTCTCGAAGGTTGTCGATGAGGGTTGGAAAGCCAAACGCGGCGACGAATTCAAAAATTATTCAAAACCACACTCATGGAGCGCGAGGTTCGATATTGTGATGGAAGTTATTGGCGGACTGATCGAGAGGTAACGGAATGCAAGGTATCAGAAAGGTTGTCTTAGCGATATTCATGCTGCCGATGTTGATCACAGCCTCCTGCTTCGGGACATCCGGCTATAAGGAAGAAGTCGCGCAGGAGGAAGAAGGGCATATTTATCTTGAAAATAAATCAATGTCTTCGACGAGCATCCTCCGTACAAGATACGAACGTCTGATGCCTGAGGTTATTTCGCAGCACGAATTCATTGCGGATGAGATTGCCAGAGTTGAGGGCATCCTTGGTCTGGACATCGCGTCCGGCGAGGGAATGACGGTCAGTTTTAACGGTATCAACTCGCAGGTAAGTTATATCGTCCCCGAGAATGATGATGAGCTTCTTCCCCTGTTCTATTCTCTTTTCGATTATGCGGGCAGGACCGGGGAAATTACACCCGGGGACGAAATCCACGCGATCATTCTAAGCGGCAATAAAATTTACGAGATTATCAGCCCGGACTGTTTTGTCGGGGAAGCGGTAAGAGACGCCATAGAGGTCGACCCGCTCCAGGAAATTAAACTGACCGCATTTAATATTGCGGGTAAGGTAGATTTTATCAGCGATCGGATATATGCGGGGCAGGAGCTTACCGGTGAGTCCGCGAAGATAGGAATCGAACTTGAATCGGCGCTTGTCCAGGAATTAGGTTTCCCGGATGGGGGGGGAATAATAAGAGTATATTTTTACCATCCAAAAGAATCGGTCGATATTCTTGAGGCGGGAGACAGGCTTGAGGAATACAAAGGTTCCGCTGAGGGAGTTCTGGTTCTGGACGACTGCCTGGTGCTTGTCGAATCGGACGATACGGACATAATCAATACGGTTTACCGTTTCATCGCCATCCCGCCTCCGACGCTTCATGGGTTAAATCGTTTTAAGGTCGATCTGAAAGTTTTTCCCGGTCCCGATGGAAGCCTCCCATTTTTCACAAACTGGGATCGAACGCGATTCGAGTGGGTCACGGAATACAAGCTTGATGCTGTGGACGATTCGCTATCAATCGGCACTCTAAGCAACGCGATGGAGGAATTGTCCGGGTCAGCGGAATTTTCCATGTCGATTCCGACGGGCGCATTAATCGCGCTTGAGCCGGAGGAAGTCGGGCCGTATCTGGAACCTACCGAATGGTGGCCGTCGGAAAACGAAAAAGTCAAGGAAGCGCTTTCTGACGCGCTGAAGGAAGTTGAAGGCGACGATCTTCGCGAGCAGGTAAGCGCAGTCAGGGAATGGGTTGCGGAAAATATCCGGTTTGAGGAAGCCGATTACGATACACGTCTGCCGGTCGTGGATGTTTTGGAAAGCGGGACTGGCGCCGCATGGAGCCGGTCGGATGTGCTTATAACGCTATGCCGGGCTGCGGGATTGCCGTCGCGACAGGTCGCGGGGCATATGTACAGAGGCGGGTTTGTGATATGGGCACAGGTGTGGCTTGTGGACGAAAAAATCTGGCTGGATGTCGATGTCGGGCTGGACCAGGTCGGGGTGGATAGTTTTCATATACCTCTGTGGGGGACAAGGGACGGGAGGATGGAATTTGTATATGACGGATGGCCGAAGATAAGAAGGCTGAGTTGAAATCTTAGGAGACAAAAATGAAATCGTTAAGGCTCGAGATAATATTCCTTATATTGATATCGATGGCACTCCTGGTTGTTTCATGCGTATCGAAAACCGGATCCGGTCAGAATAGCGATGAAACCGGTGCCGATGAAAATCAGGAGACATCCACTTCGGATAATATCGATTCAGACAGCACCGACCAATCGGAACTCTGGGTGGAACCGGAGCTTACGTCGGATTCGGAGCTTGGGAATAGCGATCTTGACAGGATTAGCCAGAACATCGGGATCGACCTCAGTGGCGGCGCCAATCAGGATTACACCGTTAATGGGGTTGAGGTCAGGGCGAATTATCTTATCCCGGAAAATGACAATGAGCTTAATGACCTGTTCGATAAATTATTTTCGGAGGTCGGAGATACAAATGCAATCTTGCTCTGCGACGGTATGGTTTACGAAATTATCACCGACGATCCGTGGGCGGGAGAGATGGTCAGAAAATCGCTCGACCTCGCACCGCTTCAGAATATCAAACTGACCCCGTTCAGCGTTTTCGGCGAAGCTACTATGGTTTCGGATGAAATTGTGACTGGAGGGGATTTCGACCGAATCGCCGGGAATCTGAATAACACAATCAGCGACCTTCTGAACCAGGAAATTTTAATAAATGATACCAGCGTGCAGATAAATTTCATGCAGCCTGCCGGAGGGTTTTCATCCGGTGATGTGCTTAACGTGATGTCCGGGATCAAGGGATCGGACCAGGGATTGATAGAATATGGAGGAGCGTTAATCGAGGTTGTGCAGGCGGACGACGACACTGTCGTTCATATCGAAAGGCTTTTCAATGTCCTACCCCCATCGCCGAATAAGGAATGCGAATTTGCGGTCGAATTTAAGGCGATTCCGATCAGCGTAGCGAATTATATGAAATTGAACGACTGCTCGATTGAAGCATCGAACGGTGCAACATGGAGCGACCTTCAGAGGATCGACGAAACGCTTGAAGTCGGGGATATGCTTCCCCTGTTTACAAATCAGGATTTATACCAGTTTGATATCAATCCGGCAGGGGAAGTCGAAAATGTTGACGATTCGATCACGCGAACATCGGTCAATGTGGAATCCGGAGGAAGAAATCTCCCTTCGGTTGAAATTTCCATGACGGCGATAACCGGGCGGGAGAATCGGAATGCGCCGGTGGATCCCCGCATATACATTGAACAAAATGCTTTCTGGCCGACCGGCAATCATGATATACAAGAGGCGTTCAATGATGCTCTGACCGGCAGGGAACTAAACGCCAAGCGCGACGTTGTCAGGGCGATACATGACTGGATCAGGGAAAATATCGAATACGGGGGCGATATTGTCGGAAGCCGCTACGGAGTGGAAACGGTTCTAGCACAGGGTTATGGCCGCTGCTGGGATCAATCCGATATTATGGTCACTATGGCGCGCGCTGCAGCGATTCCCGCAAGGCAGGTCGCGGGGTGGGTTTACGGATTGGGCGGGCATGTGTGGAGCCAGGTGTGGCTTGAGGACGAAGAAATCTGGCTTGATGTAGACACGACTGTCGAGGAACTTGGTGTGTCCGGTTTTTATATTCCAATCTGGGGTACAAGGGATGGGGAAATGCTGTTTATGTATTCGGAATTGCCAGTAATTCAAAGAGCTGGTAATCGGATCGAGGCGGAAAATTCGAATTAGCTAAACTTGTCTTCCGGATCGGGAGAGACATTTATAAATGGCTGGACCGTTTCCGGATCGGGTTCAGGAATCGGTCTCGGGCGAGTACGGATAAGCCGGGGGGGTTCGTCGGAAAGAATCGCTCTCGTGATGGAGTTTGACAACCGGGTATCGCGATAGACAATTCCCATTCCCGGAGGCGGAGAGGTGAAAAACTCGATCGTGAGTTCTAACAATCCCAATCCGATCGTTATAAGAACGGGGAGTCCTACCAAAACAAAAAACGGAAACAGATTAATAAGATCCATAATCGCATTCCTTATACAGGACATAGGACACCGGAATCGTGCCAGGGTTTCATGTTTCCCTTCCCGTTATTATTATACAACCAAAGAAAAAATATCAAAGGGGTTCATGTCTTGACACAATAAGCATGCTAAATTACCCTACTAAATGATAAGATATCCAAAAGAGCCTGACAAAGTAAGGCTTGGTTTTCATTTGGGCTGGGTACAGCCCGCGAAAAAAAGAGACTTGCGCAGACAAAGGGAGAACTATTATGGAAAACATCAACAGATTACTGACCACATTACTTATTTTTGCATTCGTGATTGTCCTGACAGGATTAGCCATGGCACAGGATACAGGTAACAAACCCGACGAAGACAACACGACGACCACATCGACAAGTACGACTACATCGGCCACGGACGCTACAGATACGTCGGGGGACTCGGTTCAAAGCAGCGGACGTCCGAGGCTCGCAGTATTCACTTTTGAAAATCCGCCAAATTACTACAACTCGACTATCGGTAACGGATTGAGCAGTATTGTCATCACTCATCTGACCCAGTCGGGCAGGTTCGATGTGATCCAGCGCGGGGAAAACCTCGACCTGATAATAGATGAAATCGGCCTTGGCCAGTCGGGATATATCGAGGGCGGCACCGAGGTTGAAATGGGACACGTGCAGGGCGTTGAGTATATTCTTTCCGGACGCGTGACCAATTTCGGTTATGAGGAGCAGTCCGGCGGAGGATTTCTTGGCGGGATCGGCGGTTTCGGCGGAATCGACGTTTCCCACGAGGAAGCGGTAGTTCGACTTGATTTCACACTTATCGACGCAACAACGGGAATAACCGTGCTTGCCGCAACCGCTGAGGGCAAGGAATCCGAAACCGGCGTGGGCTTAAGCGGCGGCGATTTCGGTAACTGGATCGGATCGATCAGTTTCGACAGCAATGAATTCATGGACTCGATGGTCGGGCACGCGACGCTCAAGGCTGTCGATTCCCTGATGAGCCAGATTCTGGGTCTTTTCCCCGTACAGGCACCGATTCTCGCGGTGACGCCGGACTTTATTATCCTTGAAATCGGCTCCGGTTCAGGGATTGAAGTCGGCGATGAATTAGATGTTTACCGAGTAACCTCGGTCCGAAACGATGCCGGAGAAGTGGTATGGGAGGAGAAGTCGCTTATCGGAAGGGTAAGAGTAACAGAGGTCGAATTGACGTCATGCAAGGCCGAGAGTGTATCGGGATCCGGTTTCCAGGAAGGGGATCTCTGCATCCTCCCGGAAGATGACACTCAGAATGAAGAAGGCAATAACAGCGATGACGGAAATCCTCACAGATGAACCTGAAATGTCGTTCCAGTTTCATTATAATATGGCGATTGAAATCCAGATATGAGGAGTGAACAAATGTTTCAAAGAACGTTATTCGTAATGCTCGCGATTATGGCCCTGATGATATCCGGTTGCGGAGACCTTCTCAACGCACAGGCCGCGAAAGATCGCGACCTTGGCGATATGGCACAAACCAACATGAGGACAAGTTCTCAATTCATAGCTAATTTTGTGAGTCTGGAATTCTCCGGCGAACCCGGAAAATATATCTGCGTCACAAAGGATCTGAACGATGCGCAGGCCGCCGGGAGATTCGCGTATAACGCGATGGTTGTCCTCGACGAAAGGAATAATACGAAGGTCAAAACCGGACGCAATAATTTCATCATCGTCGGCCAGCAGAATGGGACGGATATTTTCGAGGTAACATTCGGTACAGGACAAATTACACCTACAGTTACTTTGAAAGGCCCATTCGCGGGCGAGACATACACTCGGTAGAATCGGGATCCGGTTAATTCTTTTCCATCAAAAGCCGTGCCGGCGATAAAGCCGGAATATTGATTGTGTCTTTAGAACAGCGGAGGATAGCTACTATCCGGGATATTTCATCAAGTTTATGGATATGATGGGATACCATGCGTTCGTTGGGTGGCGACGAATCCTTAAACACCTGAATCCTTGATTCACTGCTTTCCATTCGGAAGGAATTTATCAAGGGAAGCCTCATCAGGATCCGGTTCATAGTTGTTGCGGACCACAAAAAATTCACCGGAAGGTTCCACGGCTAAGCCATCAGCGTAATAATTGAAATCAGGATCCAGGGCTATGGTCCACAAGTAATTATCATCGGAATCAAACTTGCTGATAAAGGTGATTAAATTGGAGTAATCAATTGAGGTGAACTCATTGACTCCAGGCCCGGGATCAAAATCCACTGTTCCATAAATTCCGCATACTACAATTGTATTATTATTGTCATCAGTCTGGAATTGATCATAATATACTGAGGAATCTTCCCCTCCACCCCATGTAATGACACTTGAAAGACTGCTATCGATGGGATTAAATGTAATGATGTAGCCATCATAAAGGCCTGTAGCAGTTTTAATGTATTCTCCTGCACCGGGATCAAAATCAACGGTGTTTTTGAATTCTCCTATGATATGAAGCTGCCCTTTATTATCCATAAGCATGTCGTTGGGAAAAGTGCTTCCTTCGTTTCCGCCCCAAAACAGGCTTTGAGAAAAATTACCTGAGGAATCAAATTTCATCAGGTAGGAATTTGCGGTTGTGGAATCGTGGAAATCATTTCCCGGACCAGGCAGAAAATCGTTTTTACCATAGAAAGAACCACAGACGTAAATGTTCTCCATGCTGTCCAAGGCAACGCCATCTATTGTTGTACCCGCAGTGGTATCCAGAAATTGTCCTTCATTCCACAGAGCAGTCCATTCACACTCCCCTTCAGAATTGAATTTCTTCAAGAAGGGATAGATATATGGCTCATCGCCCTGTCGACAAATATTACCAATAATATATGTGCTACAGTCTGCAGCAAATACAAAGGTAAAGGCGTTATCAAAGCCACTAAGTCCCCACGATTCTGCCCAAAGGAAATTCCCCTGGCTATCAAGCTTTAAAAAAAATGCATCAGGACTACCATAACGACCATGCATGTCCACTCCTTCACCTGGGTCAAGATCGGCCCAATCCGCGAATAACATTCCGCATAAACCTACATTGCCCTGGGTATCAACCGCAATTGATCCTAGAGAAAATATTGGATATTCAGTCGGCCAAGTTACGGCCCAGATGAGTTCACCATCTGCATTTAATTTGCATAGAGCATGACTGAACTCGGATATGATATAGTTTCCAGGACCGGGATCCAGATCAGCCCCCTCCTCGGCATCGAAATTAATATATATATTGCCGGTACTGTCAACAGCAACACTGTATGCGGAACACGCAGGCCATGTATCGGTCCAACCGTGTTCTTCAGGGATTGCTGAAAGAATGACATCGTTTGAATCGATATGCCGGGGAATCGCGTTGTCCCGGCACCTTACGCCGAACCAGTACTCCTCACCATTTTGCAGTGCACTGAATGTATACGGGTCGTTGTTGGTTCTGATAACAGGTTCCTGATCCCAGGGATTGCTGTCTTTGTCTTCGTAAATCAGATATTCTACCGGCGGATTTTGCGTGTCTGTGGCCGTGCCCCAGTAAACTGTAACCTCTTTGTCCCACGGAACAACGCTGACAACGCCTACAGTGTCGTCCCAAACCGGGGGTGTAATGTCCAGACCAACCAGACCTTCTTCGGGAGTTGCTGACATTACGACAACATTGGTATCGACATTCGGCGGATCGGCGCTGTCCCTGCATCTAACACCGCACCAGTATTCCGTATCGTTATCGAGATTTGAAAACGCGTGCGGATCATTTGTCGGTTGTATAACAGGCGAAGTGTCCCACGGGTTTTCATCGGTATCGATGTAAACAAGATATTCCACGGGTGGGGTCATAGAGTCGGTCGCCGTGCCCCAGATCACAGCGATCTGGTTTTCTCCCGGCACGACGCTCGTGATGCCGACGGTTGTATCCCATACGGGCGGCATGTAGTCTCCAGGCGTTGCAACATCGCCATTAAGCTTGCAT
>JAPKYR010000128.1 GCA_026394215.1 bacterium | reverse complement strand
TTCTCACCGGTTGCATCGTATGTGCCATCATTGTCCCAGTCCCATTCGTAAAGTGTAATATTTCCACCGTCGGGATCATATGAACCTGTACCCGAAAAACTGACTGGAAGATTAACCATTTGCGGGTTTGGATCGGCTTCGGCGACAGCGATAGGAGTTTCATTCGTCTTTTCAATGACAGCAAGGGTTTGCAGTTGATACGCGGTCAGGTCGAGCCATGGTTTGTTGATCGGATTATTCTCTTTCGCCTCAACCATAATAAGACACTTATAATTTCCGATGCTTGCCATCTTCGAATTAGACGCCGTAACCTCAAACCTGGCATAATCAGATCCATCACTAACCCAGGCTGCAGTTAATGAACCATCGAAAAGTTCAGGGCATTCAACAATCGGATCGTAGTAGGTGGTTTTCCCCTGCCAATCATAGATATCGATCACCAATTTCGTTTGGCCTCCCTGATCGGTGAGGCCTTGTAGAATCGGTTCTTCTGTCACTACAATCTTCCATGGCTCAGGACAGTTCGCGTTAAGATCGAAATCGGTCAATGGATCATCGACCGGTTCCGATATCGGCACCCACCAGTTCGCATCGACCGCGTAACCGAGAACAAATGGTCCGGTCGGAAGTTTCAGTTCCCATGTCCGGACATCGGACGTGTCTGCATAGAATGCGTTGCGATTATTCGATGGATTGTCAGTTATGTAGTACTTATAACCATTAATGTCCGAATTCGGGACATCCAGTGTCGCTATGTTTCCGGGATAGTATTTCTGCAAGTCCCCGATTGACGCGGTCAATGTCGAACCGTTGTATAAAGCAGTGTAACCATCCGGATTCAATAACGCTCCGTCACCGATTGCGGGATCGGAAATCGATTTCCCCACAACGGGAAATTCATGGCTTCCCTGAAACATCATAATCCCCCGGACATCGAACACCGAGTACATCAGATCGTCCAATGGATGATGGATCTCTATGTCCACATTCAGATATCCCGGTTGCGGGACATTAAATCCAACGATTTTAAAACAGTTTGTGCATGGCACATCCTCGAGGAATTTCAGAATATTGAGATGAATTTCTGTCTCCCTGACCGGGATTATCTCTATCTTCGGCCCGTCGGGAGCCTCGGGATCGATATAAATATAATTGTACGCCAGCAGGTAATGGCTTGATTCATCGGAATCAGAGGGAATTTCAGCATTGCCTGTCAATTCCGACGGGGAAATTGCCATATCGGGCGTGACAGGCAGCGAACTCTGTCCGGCACAGCCGGAAATAATCAACCACATAATTGCAGAGACGAGTACTCCACGAAAAGATGGATTTATCATCTGAACCTCCAAAAGCACATAGATATTCCGGATATGAATTATATCGTCAATACTCACATTAGTCAAAAACACATGTCATGTTTACTCAGAAAATCGCGCGATGAAGATATCTCTACCTCCAGCGGATTCCAGGATTGTCTCGTTCGGCTCGCCCGGTCCGAATTTGGCCGAGTCATGAAACCCTCCTGTCACGACTGTCGAATTGTCCGAAAGAGCCGTGATTCCACGGCCACTATCATCGCCAGATGCTCCTCCGGCGCGTTTCGCCCAGGCGAGTGTGCCGTCCGGGTTGTAACG
>JAPKYR010000215.1 GCA_026394215.1 bacterium | reverse complement strand
ACTGTACGTAAAATCAAATCGCGGATGCACCCGGCTTCCATGGAACCTTGACATAGCCGACTCTTTGGGCTAAATTAGAAACATCGCTGGGGAGTGGTCCAACGGTAGGGCGCAAGGTTCTGGCCCTTGTTATCTGGGTTCGATTCCTAGCTCCCCAGCCATATTGCAGAAAATAAAACCCCCGGATGATTTCGGGGGTTTTTGATTTCTCGATTGCATCTGGTTTATAAAAGCTCTGCCACCGCCATGTGCAATTCGAATGGCATGTTTAATATACCTACCGATGCCCATCGGCAGCGACCATCGCGGTCGAACAGCATGTGCTGCGGGAGCGTGCTGGAGCCGCTGTTCCAACCCTTCGAGAGGTTGAAATATGATGCGTCCGTATCAAGCGCCCAGATATCAGAGGTATAACCATTGAGGTTGACGAAATCGGTCACATCCTGCTTGCTGTCGCCTTCGTTGATCATGAACTGGATGTAGTCCTCGTCCTTATACAGGTCGTTAATTGCAAGAAGGAAAGGAATTCCGTCAAGGCACGTACTCGACCATGATACCCAGTAACTTGTGAATATTATAGTCCCGTCTCCACCATCGTTCGGGAAGATGTAATCCGATGGATTAACTGTCCCTGTGAAGGTTGTGTCGAAATCAAGGGACCCGACAATGTTCCCGGGAGCTGACGGATTATTAATAGTCGGGAAATGTGTAACCCATTGATGAATCGATGCGGAATCGGAGAGCTCGAATTCATCGGTCACTTTAACCGTAATATCGCATTGAACGGGGCTGTCGGGTGGGAACCATGTTGGGTTCGGGCTTGTGAAGTCATCGAATTGACCATAGTCGCACGTCCAGAGAATATCGTGAGGACCGCTGGGAGGCGTCATGTCGCTGAACACAACCTCCAACTGTACGGCTTCGCTGTCGTTGCCGGCCTGACTCGTGGTTCTGGAGTGTGTGATTTCAATGATCTCAGGAGCGAAATTCTCCACTACTTCGATGCTCAAAGGCTCATCAAGCAAGTCGGTTATGCCGCTCTTATCTGTAACACGAAGCTGCACTCGAAACGTCCCCGGATTACCGAATTGATGTCGAGGTTCCCTGGACTCAATAAGCCCGTTGAAACCGGTATTGCCGTCATAGTTAAAATCCCATTCCCACTTGACTATATCGGTATCGCCCTCAGGATCGGTGGATTCGTCGTAGAATTGCACCACCTGACCGTGGCCGATACGGTCGACGTCGGAGCTTGCTACGGCATGGGGAGCTTGATTGGTGTCCATGATGGTTATTTCCATCTCGGCAACTTCCGTCTCGGCTCCCGACGGGGTGACTGAAACTCTGATTTTCGCAATGGTGTTCACGACACATTCGTTGGCGTGGAAAGTTGCTATGACCTTGTCGGCGTTGACAAAACTTCCGGCTGATGCAGGATCTACCGTCCAGGCATACTGGATCTGGTGCCCGTTTTCCGCAGTCACGGAGTAGTCTGCGACCTGGTTTTCGTCGATTGAGCCGGGACCGGAGATGTCGCTTACAACAAAGGGTGTTTTCACACTACCGCCGCATCCGGTTACCATGGCCAGAGAGACAACGGCAAGCATGTATAAAATAATCTTATGGAGTCTATTGTATTTCATCGTCTTCCTCCGAATTTGACTTTTGGAATCAAGTGTCTTCTCAATACCATGTAACCCAGGTGAGCTGCCATCTCAGGTCGAACCATTCGTCGGGCCATCCGGCCCAATCGTAATAGAGATAGTTGAGTGTGAATTTACACCAGCGTCCCTCAGATGTTTGCATGATGAATGTCTTTGGCGGATTTATCAGATCAGTCCCGTGAATATTCCAGATTGGCAGATATCCGGGTGGATTCAGCGATTGTGCCATACAGTCGTACTTGGTGATGTACTCAAATTGTTTTGACCCCGAATACATTGCCCACGGATAATTGAAGTGCATCAGGAAAGCCTCATCGTTGTAAAGCTCCTTGTTGTCATCGTCTTCATCGTAGGCACGCACCCAGACCTCTGCAAAGCCGTAACCATTGTTGATGATGTCTGAGTCCCATGCGTCGTTCCAAACATCGCCATTTCCTGGCGAGTACCATGTAAATCCGGAAGCGGGATTAGTATAATCCAGGTTACGAGAATCAACCCGCCAATAGTCATCTCCAGTGTAGTCCCATAGGGCCTGGAGTTGGGTCCCGACGATTGGGCCGATGTAATTAATGATACAGTCGCCTTCTGTGACGTAGTGCAGGTCATATTGACCGTCATCCGCTTCAGCGACAATGACATACTGGGTTTTGTTATTGTCGGTGATATTGTCGGGGATAATGTAAAAATAGCAATTGGGCTCCTGCCAATAAATCGGAGCAGGGACCATTTCCACGCCATTATATGGCAGGGTCGGGTGGTGAACCGTAACAGAGATTAGTGGGTTGATAGGGTCGTAAGTGATATAGACCTTCAACATCCTGTCCATCAGGTAGAGATCGACATTATAAATGTCGGGACCCTGAGGTACCGGCTCCACAGGATAATACGTTTTCTCGACAGGTCCTTCAGTGTACGGGATAGACGTGTCGACACTGTAGGCGCGGACTTTCTCATTTCCGGCCATTTCATACGCAGAGCTGATATCCAGAGTGAAGAATCCGGAGCCGGCGATGACTTCATTCATCGGATACTCCGTGCCATTTTTGTCTATGAACACCAGTTCTTCGATTCCACTGTAGTCAAACGCGAGCGCTTTTACCACATCAAGTACCTCATCGAGGTATGCGTAGATAATCTCCGGTCCCTGGACATCCGGGATCTGCTCGCGTGGGATCGTGCCGAGGATCTGGGTGTATGGGGACAAAACCATGTTCTTGATGTTATAGTCCTCAGCCGGGGGTTGTAAAGGTGATCCGGTGAAACCGTTATCTATCAATGTCTGAGCGTCGAAAGCGAAGCTCCAGTCCTCAAGTGAGGCGGTTTGCTGCTGCCCCGAATCATCGGTATAGGTGATCCATGTTTCGGTCGGTGAAATCCCTGCGCCGGCTGCCCACGCCAGGGCATCACCAAATATTACCTCGGGAGCTGACGGTTCATCACCCGAATAAACCAGGTAATGAAGGAAATTCCCGCCGCCGATCTCAAGATACAGATTCGAGCAAACGGCTTCGCACCTTGCCATGTACTCGCCCCAGTCGCCCGCAGATTCCCATTGACCGCTCTCATTCATCAACATTACATCCGCGCTCATCTGGGTCATGACAATACTGACCGGCGCGCCGCATTCGAGTGCCCGCAATTCGTCGAGGGTGAGTATGATAGGATTAGAATTTACATTATCTATTACCCAGTATGTACTCGGTTGTGAAGGATATATTCCACCGGGTTCCAGTATGTTGATTGACGTACCCGTATCAAATGTGGCTACGTTCCTGTTGCCTATCTTGAGTGTGATTGTTGGGATTATGTTGCTCGCGCACGATGTCCCCTGGTTATAGACTTTAAGGTAAATTTTGATGTGAGCGGCATCTGTGGGATTAGTGCAGGTTGCCTGACTCCACTCCTGTGAGGTTGCTGCGGAACCGCCGATTGACTTTGTGACGGAATCAGTATTAGTAGTATTATAAGTCTGCCCGTACTTGGCGCCCACCGACACTTTGCCAACGATACCGTCGTCATATCCAAATTCGGCTCCGGCGCTGAGTTCCCATCCATGCTGAAACGAGAAGGAGCTTTGCTTTTGCGTTTGAGTGCTCCACTCAGTTCCCTGTTCGAGAGAATTGCCTTCCTCGAGAGTTATTTCTTCATTGACAGCGACATCATAGCCCTCAAGCCTGACAATGATGTCCGGATAGGCAGGTACCATGGGATAATCACCCGGTTCATGAACCGAAACGTCCATGAACGCGCCCGACGCTTCCATGCTGTCGGAGTACGGGTCCTGGTCGGTCGACGGCTGCAGTGGATCCGTCTTGAAATAGGGATTGTTTATTGAATGGCCATCCCATAAATGATAAGTCCCGCTCATCCAGTCGTATGTGAAGCCGTAGTATTCAAGATAATTAGGTACACCGTCGCCATCGCTATCGGTCGTTTGACCGTCGTTGATTCCGTCTCCGTCGTCATCCGAATCGAGGGGAGCGATCAATCCGTCATTGTCACCATCCGGGATTAGATCGTAAGAATTGAAATAGCCATTGCCGAAGATTTCGAAGCTATCGAAAAATGCGTCCGGACCGGCAAGGTCGGAATCTTTATTATATGGATCGGTTCCAAGGAAAGTCTCGATTTCATCGGGAAGATTATCGCCGTCAGAATCGGTCGGATCGGCAGCCTGAACCATGTCGTACAAAATACCAAGGTTGATCGGGATAACGACGTTTACTTCGTCAAAAATCGCCGGGTCATCGGATGACTCGATTCTGACAACTCCGGTTAACATCGGGGAATCCCACAGGCTAAGATCATTGATGTAAGCAGGCTCGAATGTGGGGATTACGAAAGCGCCGTTATTCGCGACATTATCCGCGATGGTGGAGTACGTACCGAGGTTGTCGAGTTTGAAGGAGATGTCAGCTTGTGAGATAAGTCCCCCCCATTGCCATTGTACCGTCTGACTGCAGCCGATCTGCCAGGTCTGCCAGTTTATGGGATTCAGGATATCCATAAAGGAATCACCCATCTCTTCAACAGTGAAACTCGCATTGCTGATATCATTTACCGAAGGATTCAGTACGTCTGAAATTCTGATACGGTTGAAGTTGCCTACTGCAAGCGAAGGCACTGAATCCCAAATGAACGAAGAAGTGTTCGACGTTGAGTCGGTGATGAAATACGGCCATGTCGTGCCACCGTCGATGGATAGCTCGATTTTGACATCCAGTACGCTGGGCACAGCGGTCCAGGTGATTTCACGCGATGTCCCGGCGATCCATGTCTCGCCCCCGTTCGGGCTGAGAACATTTACCGGGGCTTCCTGCTCGGGGAATATTGTGAAATCGAAATCCGATTCATCGTGTATCGATGTATTGTTGGCATCCAGAATCTGAATCCTTTGATGAGATCCGGTATCGCCCGACGGTTCGACATACCACGTGTAGCTGCCGTCGTTATCGGTTGACAATGTGATTGGTGTTAAATACTGCTGCCCTGAATCGCTTGATTTCAGGATCGCAACATTCTGGATGACTGAGCTTGCTTCCCATGTTATCTGGTATACGTTCCCCTCGATCCATAACTCAGAACCGTTCGGGCTTAAAACGGTAATACTCGGTGCGATCATGAAATCATTGTCGCTTGAATCGTAAACCGTGGAATCATCAACATCGCTGATCCTGATCCGGCATGCATTACCGACAGCATCGTCAGGAATCGCGCCAATCGTGAAGTTCCCATCGTTTGGAGTTGAAGGTGTCAGCTCTATGTCATAATTCAGTCCTGAATCGATGGAAAGCCGGATCGCGACATTCGCGATAGCGCCGGATGCGCCCCAAGTAATTTCTGCAGGCTTGCCGGCCTCAAACTCTTCGCTTCCATTTGGCGACAGGACGGTTATCAGCGCGTCGGAAATTGGAAGGATTGTGAAATCGGAATCGGAACCATCCAGTACTTGCGGATGATCGACATCGAACACTTCGATTCTGCACTTGTTGCTGACATATTCATCGGCGATGTACTCCCATACGAATTCCCCGGTGTTCGGGGATGAGAGAGACAAAGCCTCAAGGTAAGTCTCGCCGGAGTCCATAGAGAGCAGAATTCCCACATTCTGGATGGTTTCGCTGGCAGTCCACTTAATGACTGTTGATGTCCCCGCAAGGAGGAAATCGCCGCCATTGGGCAAATCGACGGTGATTGTTGGTTTTATTACGAAGTCTCCGGCCGACTCACCTGATATCTCAGGTGCCGATGTGCTGGAGACCCTGATTCTGGCATGGTCGGTTGGCGAATTCAGGACTGAATCGACCATGAACTGCCCGGTATTCGCGATTCCCGTGGCAATCGGGACATCATAGTTTGCTCCGCCGTCAGTGGATAGGTAGATGTCCACATTGGGGATTTCGTCGGTCCAGGACCACTCAACCATCTGTTCCGATGAGATCGGCCAGACTTCGCCACCGTTGGGCGAAATCAGATTAATCGATAAAAACGATGGTTTAAAGACCAGGACGGGTATATTCACTATGGCGTAAGCTGCTAATGCCGCCGACGTTGGGTAGTCCTGCCCGCCCGATGGTGGCGCGTAACTGACAGGCGATTTCGACTTGACAGTAACAAGGATTTCCTGATTATCGACCCCGGTGGGATGAACGTCGGGAATAGTTACATGAAAAATCCCGCTCGTCGGCTGAGTGCCCGGTAAAGCTGTCGTGAGATTAAGATAGTATGGATCGCAAAGAGTCGGCGACTCGATGCTGATTCCGCTGACCTCCCCCATGATGCCTTCCGGATTGGCTCCAGCGCCCCAGTCAAAAACCTCGATGTCGAGAACCAGGTCGCCGCCAAGTTTATCGGGAGCTTCATACCAGACGGTTGAATTATCGGTGTTTACCTGGATGTGAAAAGCCTCAGGGCAGTTCGCCAGTAACGGGAAGGCTCCTATCGGCATTGGAGTCGGGCTGTCGCCTGATGGCGGAGCCCAGCTTGCATCTATCGCGTAATGGAATCCGATCTTCGGGCTCCCGCCAATGACAGGGAATCGGATTTGGTAGTTGCGGGTCACGGATGGCGGATTTGTATCGGTCGAGAAAGTGCCTCGATTCGACTGGTTCACATTAGGAACCACCGGATCGGTCGGACCAAGGGGATCGGAGAAGTATTTATATGGATTCAGAGTCGTTGTCGGGACCAGAAATCCCGGGTCAATCAGGTTGGAGTCATATCCAAATAAACCCGGCGTCGTGAACTCGACCGCGTTCCACCATCGCGTGTACCCATCGGCGTTCAGTAGCCTGGTTCCGGTCAACGTGTTGTATATCAGTCCGGGATCGGTCTGTGAGACTATCGTGTCACCCGGACCCATGAAAATGCCGCGCACGTCGAAACACCGGAGATCCGAGTCGGGAACAGGATGTGTGATCGTCACATCCATATCAAGCAGGGCTTCGGTCGGATTGAAGCTGTTGACATTAACCGAAAGACCCGCACCGGACTGTTCGAGTATACGCCCAACGTTCATGTGGAACGCAGCCTCGCGAAGTAAACTGATCTCCAATGCGCCTGTCGACGGATCGAAGTATCCTTCCCAGAATCCCCAAAGGGCGTGATCGGTACTGCCTTCCGGCACCACAGATGCAGCTCCGGTCAAACTCATCTCTCCGCCTGCGCCGGGTGGAACCAGGGGAGAACCTTTTCCGGAGCAGCTCGTAGCGATCGCCACTAGAATAGCAATGCACAGCAGTCTTAATAAGCGTGACATGGATGTTCCTCCAACCAAGATACCTGTTATTAATTTCAGAGCGGTAAAAACCCGCAAAGATCCCAAAGATGCAAATATCCCAAAGATAATGCGAAATCCTGGGAAAAGTAGTTTGCTTGAATATCTATTCATATAGCATTATAGCGAATGGCGACATGAATAGTCAACCTCCAATTACCATAAAAGCGGGGAGGATTGATCTAAAAAAACATGGACTTTGGCCCCCCTCACTATGAGGGCATTTTTGTGCCCATAGTGGTTTATCAAAACGAATGGAGTCTGTCATGACAGACACAACCATCCAAGATCCGGTCTCCAGGGGATGTGAATTATATCAGATAGCGATAAGTTGAGATATGGAGTGTTTCCGGTAATCCTGCTTTGCACTTTTGGACGTATTTACTGAACCGCGCACCGTCAAAGCATTTTTTTTAAATCCCGTGTGCCTTCATAAGGCTGTGGATTTTTAGATGTAAAAGAAGGGGAGCGACCTTCATCGCGGCTGTATTTCTATGATGCCATTCTGCCGGCTCAGCACGGTAATTTTCGACAATAAACGGAATGCGCCGAAGTATCTCCAGCCTTGGACGCGGGTTCCATCCGAGACGTGCGCGGGTTTTGCTCCCGTCCATATTCATCTGCCGATCGATATATCTGCACATCCACGGGCTTTCAAAAGGGCGGGACCCGGTGAAATTCCCGAAAAACCTTCGCATATGTACGCCGACCGGGCATAAAAGTTTGGGCATAAAAATCGGATTCTTTCTCTGCCCGAAATATGCGAGCGTTACCTCATCGAATAACTCCCTGTGAGTTATCGACCCATCCGTGCTGGCCATTAATATTTCCCCATGTTCAAGCTGGTCTATTCTATCGAGTAACGCCTTGAAGAAGGAAACCACATCGCGTATATGAAGGTATGGGACCGATGATTTTCCCCTCCCGGCGAGTACATTGGAGGTCCATGTGTCCGAAAGCCATGTCCCTAGAAACATATACAGGACCGGATACTCGCACCAGTCGGAAAATACCGCCGCAAGCGCATCATAATCCCCGATATCCGCCCTGTGCCAGAGGATATTCGGATGTATCGGCGCCCCCGATTGTTTCTGCGAACGCCGCGCATTTGCGAAAATTTTATTCTTGCCATTTAAGGCATCAAGAAGATAGCGTCCGACAAATCCGGATGCTCTGGTTATTACCAGTCTCGGTAACGGCATATCTCTCCCCTGTTAACTCAACTATTATACCTTAAAATTCCAGTCGTTTAATCCCATTTTTGAAATTTAGTGAAAAATTTCACTATCAGTAAATGCGTCCTGATATGCTATACGGAATATCTAAATATTCAAATGGAAATAACCTCAGTACAGAGGGAAAAACCCCTAATTGTGAAATGTTTCCCAAACTGGTGGTTAAACTGTTGACAGGGTGTTTATGTTGTGTTACCTTTGCGGAAGTGAGCGTTACAGAGGAGCCCTGACTACGCGATTATCACTCGCCTCTTTGGGAATTTATCTCTTAATGCCTGCCGGCGTTTGATTTTTTTACACGTATCTTGTTTCCTCTAAGATTAATTCCTGAGACAGATCGCATCCCAGCAAAATCAGTTTTTTCTTTTTATCTGGCTGGCAGTATCCAAATCCAAATGAACGAAGGGGGAGATATCATTGACCGGACAATCCTCCCACAATAATGAAAAATTTTCCCTGGAACCAAAAAATCTCCAGAACCTTTTCGATGCCCTTATCAAACAGGGTTACATGGTAGCTGGTCCGACTATCAGGGATAAAACCCTGGTCTTCGACTTGATTTCTTCGGCAGGTGAATTTCCTGTCGGCTGGACAGCAGTTCAGGATGCCGGAAGCTATCGGCTTGCAAAGAGAAATGACCAGGCCGTATTCGGGTATACGGTCGGGCAGGCATCGCTTAAGAATTTCCTCCACCCGTCGCTGGTGGATCTCTGGTCGGCCAAGAAGAAGGGTAAAGGATTTATCCTGACCCCGGAAAAAGGTGAAGCGCCCAAGTACGCTTTCTTTGGAATTCGACCGTGCGAACTCGCCGCCATGACCCGTCACGACAAGATTTTCATCGATGGGGATTACAAGGATCCGATTTATCAAAAGAATCGCGAGAATGCTTTCTTTATTGTTGTCAATTGTGTAGAACCCGGCGCTACCTGTTTCTGCTCATCCATGGATTCGGGACCGGAAGCAAGGGGTGGTTACGATATTGCCCTGACGGAAGTCCTGACTGCCGAAAAGCATTATTTTATAGCCGATGCCGGCAGCGATCGCGGCGCTGAAGTTCTGAAAAAAGTCCCCCACGAAGAGGCCGGGGACGGCGAAGTTAAAGCTGCGAATAATCGGCTTCATGAAGCTGCCGGATTGATGGGGCGCACCCTTGACAGATCCGGGCTGAAAGAAATGCTGTATGGAAGCTACGAGCATAAGCAATGGGATGATGTCGCCGAACGTTGCTTAAGTTGCGGAAACTGCACTATGGTTTGCCCAACGTGCTTCTGCAATACCCTTCTGGATACAACAGACCTGGGCGGCGAAAACGTCGGACGCCGACGCAGATGGGATTCCTGCTTCTCAGTCGATTATACATACATTCACGGCGGAAGTACCCGTCCAAAGCCAAGGTCCAGGTATCGCCAATGGCTGACCCATAAGCTGGGGACGTGGGAAGACCAGTTCGGAATGTCCGGATGTGTCGGTTGCGGGCGATGTATCACATGGTGTCCCGCAGGAATCGACATCACCGAGGAAGCTAAGGCTCTTAGAGTCCAGGATGCTGGCAAGGAAGATGCTTGCAAGACCTGTGAGCCAAGCAGGGAGAAGAGCTTCGAGGCAATGAAGAAAATGCTGGTCGATTTCCCGCTAATAGTGGAGATCGGCGAGAAATATATCGATCTTATAACAAAGAATGCGTGTGTTGTACGCTTCAACCCAGGTGAGGCAATAGTCCAGGCTGGGGATGACGCTGACAGGTTCTTCCTGATTCAGCAAGGTGAAGTCGCGATCGAAACATATGCTCCCGAACGCGGCCCGATCATTGTCCAGACTATCGGAGAAGGAGAAATGGTCGGATGGTCATGGTTCCTCCCGCCGTACAGGTGGCATTTCGATGCCCGTGCGGTGAAACTGACAAATGCGATTTCGGTGCTTGCGCAGCCCATAAGGGATCTATGCGAAGAGGATAACGACCTTGGTTATCGTGTAAACAAATATATATCTCAAGTTATCGGGCAGCGTATGGAAGCGACCAGAATGCAGTTGCTTGACGTTTTTCAGAAGTGAAAATAAATTGCCAGTTTTTTGAAAACCCTACTACTAACCAGAGGTCTTTGAACCTGGTATTTTCGAGGCTTCTGGCAGTTGAAAGGAAAAAGTAATGACGGACCAAATCGAGACAATCCTGGCTGGACATCCATTTTTCAAGGGTTTAAGTCAGGAGCAGATTAAAACAATCGCTGAGGGATCACGGCGGGTTTCTTATAATGTGGGCGAGTTCCTGATGCGCGAGGATGAGCCAGGGGCTTGTTTTTTCCTGATTTTGCATGGGAAGGTGGCATTGGAAGTGTGTACCCCTGAGGGAGGCCCTGTGATAGTTTCGACTCTGGTAGAAAACGACGTACTTGGGCACTGCTGGCTGATTCCGCCATACCAGTGCCGATTCGACATGAGGGCTGTCGAACTTACCCGAGCTATCTGTGTCGATGGCGATCGGCTTAGAAAAATTTGCGATGAGAACCACCAGATCGGCTACAAACTCATGAAGCGCACAACTCAGATGATGTCGGGTCTGATTGAAGCGACAAGGTTACAGCTTCTGGATGTATACGGAAATCATTCCTGAAAGGTGATCTG
>JAPKYR010000290.1 GCA_026394215.1 bacterium | reverse complement strand
GCGCATCGCGGAAGCTCTAGGGAAGAGGGTTGTAATTCGGTTTGTGTCGGTGAAGAAAGCGAAAGAGAAATGAGAGAAGATAGAAATGAAAGACGAATGGTATGGGGACAAACGCGATTTAAAAAAGTGGTCGGTCTTGCTGCACCTCGCGGATAAATTCAAAGCAGATATGATTCTGCAAATTACATACTTTAGACCGAGTAGATATGGCAGTATTGCGATTGATAATGAAGAAATTGAGCTACGTCCTGAAGTGAAGGCTCACTTCAGAGATATTCGGCGAACAGAAAAGATTGACTCACGTGCCAATGTCAAAGTTTTTGATAATCATTTTATTGACCGCTGTGAATATCATGATGCCGTAATTAGCCTTATGCAGTCATTTTCGAATACGCGATGCATTGTTTTTCTGGATCCGGATATTGGCTTGGAGCCAAAGAAGTCAAAACCGAATACTGGCGTAAAGTCTAAAAAGCAAAAATTAGAACATGTTCTGGAAGGCGAGGTCAGGCAAATATGGCTTGCACTGAAGGCTGAAGACACCCTGGTGTTCTATCAACACATGACGAATCGCAACAACCAACCTTGGATTGAACCAAAAAGAGAACAACTGGCAAAGTCGATGCAGGTAGATCTTGGCTTGGTAAAGGTCGCACAAGCACCCAAGATCATCAAAGATGTTGCGTTTTACTACTGCCAGAAGCATAGTGTAATGTGAGTCTTATGGAAGTCTGTGCTCTCGATAAAGACAACTCGCCACCGATGTTTTTAAATGTCTAAATTATTAAAACCACACTCGCTATTTTACGGAAATCTTATTCGCTAGTTCTTTTCTCCTCACGAAAACCAGACAGACAACTAGAAAAAGCGAGGCAATTGTTATTACCCTCCCCTGATAAAAACTCCGTGGTACGAATCTGAACTCGACCGTGTGTTCTCCCGCAGGGATGAATACAGCGCGGAAAGCGTAGTCGGCGGGATATATTTCGGTTTTTACGCCGTCGAGCGAAGCCGTCCATTCCGGATACCAGCCGTCGCGAAGGACAAGGTAGCAGTCTTCCGGGGCGGAGACATTCATCGAGATTAATTCAGGATCGTCGCGCGTGAATTCGACATCGCCCATGAAGAAATCCACGCGGCCCTGGCGTTCGAGAGTATCGTCGAATGCCGGGGAGCGATTCTCCTCATCCGGTTTTTCGACCACGACCACATTGAATCCCTGCTTGGTCCAGCTTGCAGCCTGAACAAGCGCGCTGTCATCGGGATCGCTCGCGTAGGCGATATTTCGCGTGAGAAACGCCCTTGGTTCGGGATAATTAATCTCCCAGACCTGCATGAAGTCCTTGGGGTCGTTGGAACCCGCCCGGTCGCCGTCCGTACGGTCGTCCCATCGTAAAGTGCATCCGCGCTGAGATTCACGCGGGAGCAGCCCAAGCGAGATTATCCATCGCACTCCAAGGTTTCGGAATCGCTGATGGTATGTAATCGACGAACTCTCGAAAGCCATCAATGCGCGGTAACTCATAAAGGCGTTTTCGAAAAGTGTGCAATATTCGATATAACGCTGAGGCACGAGCGAATCGTACCCGCCGACATCGCAAAGCCCGTACGGGATGTTGAGATTCGGAAGGAACGGGCTTTTCTGGCGCTTGTCGGGATTGAAAGGCGTATCGAGCAATGCCCATCGCGCGATCCTGTTTCCCTCGTCGGCATTGGCGATATCGGAAGTCATATTCCGGCTCATCCATTGCGTAAACGGGGTTTCGGGCGTGTAATTTATATCTGAATAAACCGGCTGGAGATACCAGAATGTCGAGAGCGAAAAAACAACTATGGCGATAACCGGCACCCATTTGACAGGATTCAGTTTTTCCGGAAGGAAGGTCAGTAAAGATACAAGCGCTGAAAGAGTTATGAAAGCCACAAGGTAAAACATATGGAACGGACTGTGCGCGAGAAGATTGGGATCATGCGTTTCGGTCAGGATTGGAAGGTTCATCACAGGCGCAATTTTTAAAAATCGCCATGTGAACCATATGCATGCTGCGTTGAGAACAAGAAGGAGAATTTTCGACGGGAGGGAGATTTTAGAATTTTTCGTAAGGAACGCATCGAGGCCGATTGCAGCGAGAAGGTACATGATCAGGTTCAGTACCTGAATCGGCGGAATTATGCTGACGCGCCATCCGGGAAGGTAATTGAGAAGCGCGATCTGGATCTGCGGGAACCAGATCAGTATGGCGTAGATCAGTCCCGGTATCGCGAGGGGCAGCGACCTTGGTTTAAGCGCCAGAAGGCCGAGGAATCCGAGAAAATAAATAAGTATCCCGCCGTATTTCCATGCGTGCGCCGACCCGCGACCGTTGATCGGGAGAAGGATGTCCGTGCGGTCGCCGAATCGTTCGAGGATCGGGTCGTGGCCGATTTCCTCTGGTGATGAGATTAACAAACGGATGTCGGGATCGGCCGCATGATCTGAAAATAGCCCGACTTTCCGTATCGTCTCTCTTGAGTAAGCTATGGTTGGGTCGGTTGAAATCGCAGATACGCCCAGCCCGATCAGATATGCCGCCAGAATCGCGACAAAAGGTATCGTCCAGTGCATGTCGGGAGTATTGAGCGGTTTACGTATTAACCATCGGATGAACGTGTAGATAACTATGAAATAACTGAAGTGGACGATTGTTATCGGATAGCCGGTCATGAGGATCAAGCCGACTATCAGCCCCGCGATCGCGATATATTTCAGGGATGGCTTCTGAAAAAAGCCCTCGATTGCCCAGAGAAGCCACGGAAAGCCGATTGAGCCAAGCATCTGTGGCGGGAACGGAAGGAAATGCGCGCCGCATGTCATCCACATTACGGCGCTCGCGACAGAAACCCACCTGCTGATTTTCCATCGCTTCAATAATAAATACATTCCCAGCCCGGACAGAATTAAATTGAAAAACTGAAAAGTCCCGACAATGCGGTGGGGATCGGAAATCAATTCCGCAAGAATAAACGGCGGGTAAAAAAACGGGATCAGACGATTCGCGTAGAGCGGAGCGCCGCAGAACTGATACGGGTTCCAGTGCGGGACACGCCCATCCTTTAAGGATTCCTGCGAGTACTCGTACCAGGCATTGTATTCAAGGACTGTATCGAAAATATTGGTCTGGTTCTGGCTGATATCGACCCCTCTTGCCCACGGGTGGATCGATTTCCATGTATCGGGCATCAGAGCTTTGCCGCCGAGTGTGAACGGGTACATCTGTATGACAGCCCACAGGATGATAATCGCAACCGGCACAAGGTCGGAATTTAACCATGATTTGCGATTATTGACAGGATTTTTATAAGGGAATGGCATATTTTAATTGACCTCACTCCCAACCCCTCTCCATAATGTGGAGAGGGGCAAGGGGTGAGGAATTTACCCGGCATGCTGAAGTACGAATCTCAGAAAATCTTCCGCCGACATCTGATCGCCGAGGTTGGATCGCGCCTGACGGACGGCGTTACGCGCGTCGGCGCGCTGGTAGCCAAGTTCCACAAGCGCTTCGACTGCTTCGGCGAATTCCTTCCCCGCGCCCGTAGCAGAATCAAGCCCGACCGGAATTATGCCGGGCAATGAACCTGCCGATTCCGCCCAGTCGGCCATAAGCTCCTCGGCGAATTTATCTTTCAGTTCAAGGACGATGCGTCCCGCCGTTTTCGCACCGACGCCGTTTACCTGAGTGAGGACCGCAGAGTCGCCGGCTGCGATCGCCTCGACAATACGGTCGCGCGGGAGGTCGAGAATCGCCAATGCGGTTTTTCCGCCGATACCGCTTATTTTCAGAAGGGTCTCAAAAATTTCCTTCTCGGCGTTACTTCCGAACCCGAATAGTCTCTGCGAATCCTCCTTAACCTGGAAGGAAGTGTAGAGACGCGCCGAATGTCCGACTCCGGGAAGTTCGTATGAGGTCCTCGGAGCGATGTTTATAAGAAATCCGACCCCCATCCCGTCCGGGCGGATGACGAGGGAGTTGTCGGATTTCTCAATTATTTCGCCTTCAATAAATGCGTACATTTTTTATGATTCCTGTTTTGTAACGTATTCTACTACTCTACAGCCGATTTGTCCTCAGGTTATATTCATTGAGGTCGAGGACAATTACTGACTGCTGGCGGATCATCTGGATTCCGACACAAACTACGTAAACTCCGCTTGTGGCGGTCACCCGGCTAAATCGTTAAATCCCACAAAATAAGTTCCTTGTAAGCATTTCCCGTTAATGCCCAGTGATCATCGGGACTAAAAGCTGCATTTTCAATTAAATCACCTTCTCCGGTTGTGATTGATTTCAACAATTTAGCATTAACGATATCCCATGTTTGTATTGTAAAATTTGTTGTTACATATATTTTATTTCCATCGGAGTTGAATCCAATTCCACCATCAGCTCCATAATCGTCCAGTTTAAATTTCTCCAAGATTTTTCCACTTGGAAATTCTATTAGAATAACTATTTCACTTGCACCTGAAGTCAGGACAGCACGATTAATTCGTGGCGAAAACGATACATGAACTCCCCCCCCATCATAGAATTTATTTACCCATATAATTTCTTTGGAAATTAAATCCAATAAAGTCAATTCCCCCTCGCAGTTACCCACAGCAATACATTGCCCGCCATTGCTATATGCTATATCACAAATTTTGTTTTTGAATTTAGAAACATGGACTTGTTCACCTGTATTAGTAGACCAAATGGTCATTGTCCCATTCCAACTAATTGATGCAATTTGTTTGCCATCGTTACTAAATATTGCTTTTTTAACCCAAGAACGATGACCTTTCAATGTCCGAATCTCCTTTCCAGTACTTATATCCCACAACTTAATCGTCTCATCAACGCTGCCAGATAGAGCGAACTGATCATCCGGACTGAACGCGCATGACCAAATATTGGCTTTATGTCCTTGAAATATTTTTAGGACTTCTTTCGCTTGTATGCCCCACAAGATCATATCCTGTCCACCTGAAAGCGCGTACCTACTATCAGAACTAAAAGCCAATCCTTCAACGGGTTCATTGTGGCCTTTGAGATATACGACAGGAACCATTTTTTTCTTAGTCATATTATTTCTGTCCCCTGACTGCCCTTTTTTTTTTGATATTTATTCTATTACTTTCCCACCGACTTATCCTCGGGCCAGGTGCGCATGTGGGCGTGCGTAAGGGCGGTCGCGAGCGCATCCGCGACATCGGCTGGCTTTGGCAATTCGGCAAGCCGGTAATGAACCTGGATCATTTTCTGAACCTGCTCCTTCGACGCCCGACCCGCGCCTGTGATCGCGCGTTTGATCTGAAGCGGTGTGTACTGCCTCGCGGAAATCCCGCGCTGGGTCGCCATCGAAATCAGCGCCCCCATGACCATCGCGACATTGATCGCGGTCGAAACATTGCGATGGAAATACACCCTCTCAATCGCGAATTCATCCGGCTTGAATTGATCGATAATGCGACCTATTTCGGTTTGTATCTCACTTATACGCTTTGTGGTCTCATCCTGCGGGTTGGTTTTTATCAGGCCGTACTCGACCGGATCGGGATTGCGCCCGTCGTAATCGATAACGGCATAGCCGCACCTTGACAGGCCGGGGTCGATACCTATTATTCGGACAAGTGACGGCATTACGTTCATTTTCCCATAGTGTACGCGGCGGGTCAATCGGATAGAGGTTCAGGAGTGGAATCGGGAGGCTGAATATTTTCGTCCGATTCGTCCGTTTTCGGCACAATCACGATGTATTCCTTCCCGTTGACCGTTACTGCCGTCGAGACTTGCACAAACTGATCGAGAAAATCGACAAGCTCCGTGTCGCCGATGTCCGTCCCATATAAATCGTTTACGGCATGGATTTCCTCAGGTGAGGCCAAAGCATCCTCATGTATGAGTACCAGGTATCCTTCATCGGTGCGTTTTTTAATGTCCGCAATGAGCGCGTCGGGACGGGTTCGGACGGCATCTATCAGTTCGGGAAGATATGTCGTATCGGCATGGGTGAAGTATTTGATGTAATGCATGCGAAGATAATCGTCGCCAGCGCCGGAATATACGACAAGGTCGCCGGGCCCGATGGAAAGTGCGAGAAATCCCGCCTCGACAATAAACGGATTTTTTGCGGGGTCGGATTCAGGAAGATATTTGGTGATGAAGTTGGTGGAAAAGAGCGCGATTATAACAAGAACCAACGGCCAGAAATTTTTCAGGTCCGGATGATGGAGCCGGAATATTTTCGCGACTCCGGGTGTGATGAAGAGAATAAATCCGGGAAGATAAAAGATTCTATAATTGGTCGAGTCGGGAGTGAAAAAGAAGCAGAAAATAAAAAATGGTAAAGTAGCGATCAGTCCGAGGGTCTGCATCGGGTTTCTATGGCGGGATTTATAAAAGTCGATTACAGAAATAATTGTCAGGTATGAAAGAAAGAGAAGGACAAAAGCCTGCGCGAATCTTAGAAGCAGTCGCCAGTACCAGAGAGATGTCCCGATGCTGTCTTTCCAGTCACCGAACAAACCCTCCGTATGAAAAGCGTGCGCGAGATGGAGTTCGATTATTCCTCTGAAAGATTTGAATATCGAATCGAGAGGATTGTCGGCCCAGTACATGGAACGTGTAACGTAGGAATGCTGCCACGAAATAAATTCGGGAATCGACGTGACTCCGGCGAGGATTGCTGCGGTCATTAAAGTCACGATTGCTGCTATCAGAATCGCGCCGCCGACTGTGATTGCCGTATTGGTGATTCTCCGTTGCGATTTCCAGCTTACATAAATTACTGGGATTAACAGAAGGACGTTCACCTCGTGGGACAGAATCGCGAGCCCGGTAAGTATCGCAATGCCGCATGCATTTAGAGTTGTGAGTTGCGACTGTCCCGATGCAATCGGCACGAGGAGAAGCAGGGTCAGAACGTGAAATGCAAGCGCTGTGCTGTACTGGTTCGGGGTCGTGCTGAAATACCAGAATCCATTGGAGAAAGCGAAGAGAAGTATCGCGAATAACACTGCCGACAGAGGAAGTCCGGTTCTTTTCAGTGTGAACTGAATTCCCCAGAGTGAAATAATGCCGAAAACCAGCGCCCATGTGGTTATCAGCGCGAGGGCATCGATACCGCTTGCGGTTCCGCCGATTAATTTGTAAAGAATCTGTACTAGCAGGGGAAAAAGCGGATGATGCGGATGGACTGAAAACTGCGCCTGAGTTTCGAGAATCCATGCATCGTTCAGGCCATCGACAAAATACCGGTGATTTAAGAATTGCAGATAGAATATACCCAGAACGCCGAACAGCGCGAGAGGGACGATTTTATCAGCCTTGTTCTCGTTCACCGTTCGGGTCCCCGGAATCCGGTTCAGATGGTGTTTGTGGTGTTTGAATGGATTTGAGTGCGGTTTGTTTTTTCAAGATTACGAGACCGGTTATCATCCCCGCTATTCCGCCGATCCATGCCATGTGTATGGCAACCCATTCATAAAAAATGCTTTCCGAGGTAGTCATTCCCGTAAGCCATGCGGGAGAGCGGTCAGGCTGAACCATCGACCATATTTCTCCGATGTAAACCACGATAGCGAAAAAAGCCCCGAGTCCGAGAAGTCCGCATTTCAGAAAGCCCGACAGCGCGCCCGATGATAAGTCCGACGATAAGCCAGAGGATGTTGAATCGGTCAGGTGCTATGTCAAATCGCGATTTCAGCATGGTTGTTCAACGTATTTTACATGATCCAGGCGATTATATCATTTGCTGGATGATGTGACTTTTTCTCCAGTAAATGACCGGAGATTGGCGGAAATTAATTTCACCCGAACGAATTCCACAATATCTTTCTCGCTTCCTTCTACGACAACAACTTCCTCGTCACGGGTTCGACCCGCGAGTGTGTTCGGGGATCGATCCGGTTTGCTTGCCGCCAGCCCTTCGATAAGGACCGCCCGCTCCTCGCCGATTTTTATTACTGAATTTTCAAGCGTGATCTGATTCTGTAATTTAATAAGCTCCTGAAGCCGTTGTTTTTTGACGTCATTCGGCACAGGATCGGCCCATTTTTCAGCGGGAGTTTTCGATCTTGGCGAATAAAGAAACGTGAAGCCTGAGTCGAACCGGATTACCCTGACCATTTCCAGCGTGTCTTCGAAGGCTTGTTCGTCCTCGCCGGGGAATCCGACAATCAGGTCGGTCGTGATTCGCGCATCGGGAATGATTTTCCGTATCAGTTCAATCAAATTCAGATATTTTTCCGACGTGTATCCCCTCGCCATACGCCTGAGGACTTCGTCGTTTCCGGCCTGAAGGGGAAGATGGAAGTGTTTCGAAAAAGAATCGTGGCTTGCGACCACCTTGATTAGATTTATGTCAGCATCTTTCGGGTGGCTTGTGAGAAATTTGAACCAGACGCCTGAATCGCCGAATCTGTCGCGGATATCGGTAAGAAGGTTTGCGATGCCGTAATCCGGCGCAAGGTCTGACCAGTCGGGAGGGGAGTCGGTACCGTATGCGCAGACATTCTGTCCGAGGAGTGTGATTGATTTGATACCGGAAGCTATCAGGATTTTGATTTCAT
>JAPKYR010000236.1 GCA_026394215.1 bacterium | reverse complement strand
GCACCGCGGCGGACGAATACGGCAATGAAGTTGTAATCCGCGTGCCGCTCGATGTCGCGCGAAGTGTCCGTGAGAAAACAATCGTCGGCTTTCCCGACGAGCTGAAATTCTATGCCGCGCAGGTGGTTCCGGAATTATGCCGCGGATGCGGGGTATGCGAGGATATCTGCGATTACAACGCGCCGCGTATCGCGCCAGATCCCAAATACGGACTTGTCTCGAAAATCGATATTGTCGCGTGCAAGGGATGCGGGACATGTGTCGCTGCATGTCCATCCGCCGCGATCAATCAGGGCAGAACGCCGCTTGACGTGATTTTTAATCTGATTCGGGGAGGGAAAAAATGACCGCCCCCCGATCGCAAAATAAAAAAGGACTTCTATTCTATTGCACGCGGCTGATTCCCGATTCCGAGCTGGAGTACGACATTTTTGGAAGCGGCGACATTGTCCGGATCGAAATTCCATGCTCCGGACGCGTGGGGATCGGGGAGATTATGCAGGGAATCGCTGAGGGATACGAAAAAGTTGCCGTCTTGAGTTGCGGGGAAAAATCATGCCTACACGGGTTCGGATGCACCGAAGCTAAGAAAGCGTATGAAAAAGCAATAAAGCTCGCGAGTGTCGCGGGTGTAGATACAGACAGGCTGGTTTTTATTGAACAGGACCTGGGAAATTCTATTTATAACACAAACGGATTGAAATGACCGAACAGGAACGACATAGCCTTAGTCTCCCGGAAATCAAGTGCGAGACAGGAATGCTCGAAGGAAAATCCGCGCCGGACGATTCGAAATGCCCGGTCGCGAAATATCGAGACGAATTCGTGCCGTCCCGACTTATTGATGAAGCGAAAACCGGCTGGTTCCCGAAGGGCATCCGTAGCTGTATCGGCTGCGAATTGTGCTCCCCGTCGAAGGACGCGAGTTTCCCGATGTGTGTGGATACGCTCGTCACCGCAGTCGGGCGTCGCGATGAATTTATTCCCCTCGCATTCGGAGGAGCGCTCGACTCGATTGTCTCTCTACAATTAATAAATAAATATAAACAAAATCGTCTCGGCTGGATTGACAACGGGATTCATGTCGCGGGTGAAAAAGATAAAAGCGACGTCGGGCTGTTTGTCGGGGCTGCACCCTATCTCGATGTGCTCCTTGGCGAAGAAATCGGCTTCAATCCGACCGATGAATCCCGCGCTGCGGTTGATCTGCTGAACTCCATCGGAATTTCGCCCGTCGTTCTCCCGAATGAGGTCGATACCGGCGCCGACCGTCTGCATGAAGGCGACTCTGAAGCATTTATCAAACTTGGCACAATAAATCGCGACCTTTACAAATCGCGCGGCGTGAAAACAATCGTCACAACATGCGATGATTGCTGCTATACGCTCAGATCGAGATATCGCAAATACATTCCCGGATGGGATTTCAAAGTCATGCGTCTCGCGGACTATCTCCTGAAATTCGGGGGCAGGTTAACATTTCTTTCTGCGAAGGAAACTGTCGCGATTCAACCTCCGGATATGTACACCGATCCGGACGGCCTAGATTCCGTGCGGAAGCTTCTGAAAAAAATTCCCGGGCTTACCATAAAGGAAATCGAGAGCGGACACCCATCGACTTTCGGCGGATGGGGACAGTTCGATTCTGTCACGAAGCGGATCGAAACCGATTTTCTTAAAGCCGCCGAAAAAACCGGGGCGGATACTGTGCTCATCCCATCGACCACCATGCTTGTCAGGCTTCTCGAGGGACGGCGTCCCGGATCGTGGGAAGAAACATCGATTGCGATAAAAGGGCTCTATCAATTTCTGTCGGCACAGCACACAGTACATGAGGAATTCGCCGGAGCTTAAAAAAGATGATAAAAAGGGGACAAGTTAAATTTTACCTACGAAGCATATTGAAAGCTTCAGGATTATCATTGGGTAAAATTTGAACATGTCCCCTTTTTTTCCCGGAACTTAATCAGGATAAATAAATTTGACAGACCAGTACCGCATAAAAAGCCATCCGATTCTCGACGTTCCGAAACGCCGCGAAATTCCGTTCACCTTCAATGGCGAGCCTTTCGACGCGTACGATGGCGAGGTAATCTCATCCGCGCTTTTCGCGAACGGCATCCACATTTTCGGACATCATCCAAAAGATTCGGCGGAGGCCCGTCGGGAATTTCCGCGGCGATCGAGTTGGGACGCATGGGCGTTGAAACTCTCTTAATCGACGATAAGCACGAACTCGGCGGCAAGCTGACACTCCAGACACACGGATTTTTCGGATCGGTCGCCGACTGTTGGGCCGGCACTCGCGGATTTGAAATCGGGCACATTCTCACCGATGAAGTCAACACTCTTAACTCGGTCGAAATCTGGCTGAACGCTTCCGCTGTCGGAGTTTTCAAGGACAAAAAAGTCGGCGTCGTTCATGACGGAAAATACGTACTTGTCGAACCCGAAAATGTCCTGGTCGCGACCGGCGCTAGAGAAAAGTCCCTGGCATTTCCGGGCTGCGACCTTCCCGGAGTCTATGGCGCCGGAGCGTTCCAGACACTTGTAAACCGCGACCTTGTCCGTCCTACCGAACGCCTGTTTATAATCGGCGGCGGAAATGTCGGGCTGATCGGCGGATATCACGCTATTCAGGCGGGAATCGAAGTTGTCGGACTTGTCGAAGCCCTTCCCAAATGCGGCGGATACAAGGTCCATGAAGATAAACTCAAACGTCTCGGAGTCCCGGTTTACACGGGTCACACTGTCCTCAGGGTCGATGGAGAAGCTGAAGTAAAAAACATCACAATCGCGAAAATCGATAAGAACTGGCAGGCAGTGAAGGGCACGGAGCACACGTTTGATGTCGACACCGTACTGATTGCGGTCGGATTATCGCCAGTCAACG
Organism: bacterium; assembly: GCA_026394215.1. Taxonomy (GTDB): domain Bacteria; phylum JAJVIF01; class JAJVIF01; order JAPKYR01; family JAPKYR01; genus JAPKYR01. Next base: position 1,994 of record JAPKYR010000236.1, on the reverse strand, counting down.
AACTATTTAAAAAAGCGGTACATTTCGGCATATCGGTATGGGCAGCGGGAGACGCGGAGGAAATCGCGGAGGCGTCGGCTGCGATTTTCTCAGGCAAGATCGCCGGGCGCCAGATGCTCAAGGTCCTCGGTTACGACGCTGAAATTCCTAAGGAATGGCGCGAGACAGGAGAAATCCTAAGATCGAAACCGGGACCGATTTCCGGTTTCAAAATTCCCGACACAACATCCGGGACTTACCCGATCATCCGTTGTGTCCAGGAAATTCCGTGCAATCCATGCATTGAGGTTTGCCCGATTCACCAGATCGACATGGAGAACGGGAACATCCTCAAACAGCCGGATTTCCTCGGGAAGTGCATCGGATGTGCCGCGTGTGTCGCGATATGTCCGGGACTCGCGATTGTCCTTGTCGATGAAACCGCCGATCCATCTGGAAAAACCGCGCTGCTGACCGTCCCGTGGGAAATTTCCGATAAAAAAGTTAAGCCCGGCGAAGAAGTTGTCACTGTCGGATTCGAAGCTGACCTCATCGGAAAAGGTTTTGTAAAAGCGATAAAGAAAAGTCCCACGAATAATAATCGCCAATTGGTGTTGCTGGAAATTCCATATGAAGACCGTCATTCGGTCGCTGGATTCCGCTTGCAGGCAGAGATCGAAGAAAATCGGATGTGGGACGCCCCGCTCGACGATGTGACAATTATTTGCCGCTGCGAACGCGTTTATAAAAAGGAAATTGTCGATGAAATCCGAAACGGCTTACGTGACATGAACCAGTTCAAGGCAACGATCCGATGCGGAATGGGCGCATGCGGCGGAAAAACCTGCACGGAACTCATCATGAGAATTTTCCGTGAGGAAGGGGTCGATTTGAAAGAAGTAACGCCATTCAGCGAACGGCCGTTCGTCGCGGAAGTCCCGCTGTCGTCGTTTGTGGGGCTCGAAGACTGAACAAGATTGATGAATAAATAAATCATGACTAATTATGATGCCATAGTAATCGGAGCCGGAAGTGTCGGACTTCCGATCGTGCTGTTTCTCGCGGAAGAAGGCGTGAAGGTTTGCTGCATAGAAGAGCTTCCCTCCACCGGGCAGGGTCAGAACAAAGCCGCGATCGGGGGAGTCCGCGCGACACATTCCGACCCGGCGAAAATCGGCATCTGCCTGAAGTCGCTTGAAATATTTTCGACATGGGAAGAAGTCTACGGAGATCACATTAAATGGAAAAAGGGCGGCTACTGTTTCCCAGCCTATGGCGAACGCGAAGAAACAATTCTCAAGAATCTCCTCACAATTCAAAAAGCAAACAATCTTGAAATCGACTGGGTCGGTCCCGACAGGATTAAGGAACTCGTGCCCGGTATCCTTCCCGACGGGCTTCGCGGCGGGACTTTTTCCCCGAACGACGGTCAGGTGTCGCCGCTGAATTTTTCCGCGTCATGCCACCGTGTCGCGAAAGCGAAAGGCGTCGATTTTATTTTCAATGAGACAGTAATCGGGATTGATCTCGGACACGGCGATAAAGTCGAGAAAGTCCGCACCAACAAGGGCGTATATTCAGCGCCGATTGTGATCAACGCTGCTGGCGCGAAGGCTAAGGAAATCGGCGCATTAACCGGTCTCGATGTTCCTGTCACTCCCGACAGTCATGAAGCGGGCATTACGGCGGCAGTAGAACAGTTCCTCGATCCTCTCGTCGTCGATATTCGTCCGGGCGCCGACGGTAAAACCGCAAATTTTTATTTCGGGCAGGGATCGACCGGACAAATTATTTTCTGCTACACACCGTCGAAACTTTTCGTTGGGACCGATTTCGATGAGACAAGCGAGTTCATGCCTGTAATCGTGAAACGTATGATCGAGCTTGTCCCGCGATTCAAAAATCTCCTTATCAGGCGAGTCTGGCGCGGGCTATATCCGATGACGCCGGACGGGGTCGCGATTGTCGATAAGGTCGAGGAGCAGCCGGGGATGTATCTCGCGGCCGGTATGTGC
>JAPKYR010000210.1 GCA_026394215.1 bacterium | reverse complement strand
TTTTCCCGGCTGTTTATATATATCGCAATCGCTGGCGAGTGTCGCGCCGAATGTATCGATAATCACGCGGACCGGATTGCGGATGTCCGATGGTGTTGCGGAAAATATTTCGCCGGATAGGGGAATTGTTCGATCGACCCTGCATGTGAGTTTCGGATTATCGGTTATCACAGTTGAATGCCCAATCAGCACGGCGTCATAGATATTTCTCAGATGATGCGCGGCGTTTCGGCTTTTTTTATTACTGATCCACATGCTCTTACCCGTTCGTGTCGCGATTTTTCCGTCCAGTGTCATCGCCCATTTGAGAAGAATATACGGACGTTTTTTTTCTTTCGCGGTTATGAAAAATTTATTCTGCTCGCGAATCTCGCCGCCCAGAATTCCACCGATGATTTCGATTCCGCTATCCGCAATCGCCTTATGTCCCGCGCCGTTCACCCTCGGATCGGGATCCTGAATTCCGTACACAACCTTAGAGACGCTGGATTTTATTATCGCATCGCTGCATGGAGACGTCCGCCCCGTATGGCAGCATGGTTCAAGCGAAACGTAAAGAGTCGCGCCTTTAACTTTTTCGCCAGCCTGCCTGATAGCGATTGTTTCCGCATGCTCGACGTCGGGATAAAAATGGCTCCCCTCGCCGGCAATTTCACCGTCACGGACAATCACGCATCCGACCATCGGATTCGGGCTGTTACGTCCGATCCCGCGCCAGCCAAGCTCGATGGCGCGTTGCATGTATCGTTCGTGAGTGTCCATTATTTATTTTTATTTACCAGCTACGGAGGGTTCCGCCGGTATTTTTTCCGACATCGCTTACTACATTCGCGATCCAGCCGTCGATTTCCTCATCGGTCAGGGTTCTTTCGGGATGACGGAATCTCAGGCTGACAGCGAGATTCTTTTTGTTTTCGCCAACCTGTTCGCCGCGATAAACATCGAAAACCTCAATCTTTATAAGATAATCGCCGGCGGCGGATTTTATCGATTCCAGCATACGCCGATACGCTACCGATTCATCAAGCACAAACGCAAGGTCTCGATCGGCTGCGGGGTACGTAGGTAACTGCTTAAACGACTGCGTTTCGGAGCTTCCGAGATACGCGTCGCGCGCTATTTTCCACGGCATCGCGAAAGTGAACACCGGCCTTTCGAATGTCTCGCCATCGAGAGTGTCCTCATGCGTCATTTCATATACCCCGATAGTTTCACCGCCGCGCATCACATTGAACTTTAAATTTCCCGATGACGCCGAATCGTCGGATACGAGATCGTACCCGTTAATCCCGACAATATCGAAAAATTCTTCCACATAACCCTTCAATTCAATAAATCCTTTTTCTCTGTTCCGCAATTTTTTCTTACCGGTACGGTCGCCAAGGCATCCGATAATTATCTCCCTATGTTCGCGATAATCATCGCCATCGTACCAGTACACATTTCCAATCTCAAATACATCATGGATTGCCGCGCCTCGTTTCAGGTTTCGTATAAATGTTTCCACAACGCCGGGGACAAGAGATAATCGAAGATTGCTGGCGTCTTCGGTTATCGGGTTAATAATTTTTACGGATTTGCCGTCCGGAATCAGGGGGTTCGGACGTAGAACGACCGCATCGGCCTGGAGAGGGAAACTGTTCAACTCCCAAAGACCCAGCCCGGCAAGATATCTTTTTATTTCCAGACGCAGCCGGATGTCCTCATCGACCAGACCAGTTCGCATGTGAATCATCGGAAGTTTTTCGGCGAAATTATCGTACCCGACATGCCGCGCGATTTCCTCGATAATATCCTCCGCGATAAATATATCCGGCCTGAACGTCGGCACCGTGATCTCCCAATTGGCCGCGGAACCATCTACCCAGAATCCAAGGTTCTGCAAAATCATCTCGATCTGGCCGGTCGGGATCTCTTCGCCAAGGAGGCTGGTGATCTGCGATTCTCTGATTTTTATTATAGTCCTCTCGAATTTCCTGGCTCGTGTGACGACCATCGCATCGGCAGGTCTACCGCACTTCAGCTCATTTACAAGATAAGCCACACGTTTTACCGCTCTGACAATTCCCTCCGGATCGATTCCCCTTTCGAAACGTATCGCAGCCTCGGTCCTGAGCGCGAGCCGCCGCGACGTCCGGCGTATGCTGATCGGGTCAAACCATGCGCTTTCGAGAAGGACTTTTTTCGTTTCGCCGGTAACCTCGGACGCGAACCCGCCCATCACCCCGGCAATCGCGACCGGATTTTCGCTATCGGCAATAACAAGGTCCTCGGGCGTTAAATTGCGGACGACCCCGTCGATTGTTGGCATCGACTCGCCCGGTTTGGCTCGCCGCACGATTATTTTCTGTCCCTTTATCAATGAATAATCGAACGCGTGAAGAGGCTGCCCGACCTCATATAGAACGAGGTTGGTAATATCGACAATGTTGCTGATCGGTCGAAGCCCGACAGATAATAATTTCTTTGCGAGCCACAGCGGACTCGGCGCCATGCGAATATTATCGATAATCAATCCTGCATACAGCATGCAACCCGCGGGATCGTCGATGAGAATCGTGATTTCCGGCGTCTCCGTTTTGACCTCGCCGATATTTTCGGCCAGGCGCGGCATTGTCATAGCTGTGCCGGTAATGACCTGCATCTCGCGAGCCACGCCGAGCATACAGTGACAGTCGCCGCGATTGCTCGTAAGCTCTATTGTTGTAGCGGGATCGTTAAGAAGCCACTTCGCGAGATCGGTACCCAATTCCAAATCCCCGCAATCCGGGAAAATCGAAAGCGCGCGGCCATCGGTGTCCTCAAGCCCGTCCTTCCAGTCAACCGTCCCGTCGGAATGCTCGACGAATTCGAGTTTGGTCAAGCCAAGTTCGGTGGCACAGCAGAATTTCCCCCGGCTTGTGAAGGTTTCATACTGCCGCTCCCCGATTTCGAGATCTCCGACATGTCCGCCGGGAAGAGCGACGGGATATTTCACGCCGACTTTAAGTGTGGGAATTGTCGAAAAAATCGTCGCTTTAGCGGAAGCGAACGCGCCGCCGGTGTTCCCGACTTCGACAGTATAAATAAAACCGCGCCCATCGGGAGTATTTTCCCTGGCGATAATTTTCCCGATGAAAACGTTGGTAAAACCAAGCGGTTCAGGCGTAAACCTTTCGGATTCAAGGCCGATCGATGTAAGCTTGCGCCCCAGTTCATCGATATTGTAATCGACGGGTATATATTCATTCAGCCAGCCGATGGGTACCTGCATAATAAAACTCCGATCATCCGATTACTTAATCTATTTTTTTTATTCCTTTAAAATTTTCCATGCCAAGCGCGGCCCTTGCGTCGTGAATCAGCGCGCGACGATGCGAGCCTGCGCCGGATTCATGCTCTTTGAGAAAATAGTGCAGACGTTCGGCGTCCCTGTTCGCGATTTGTGTAAACACACCGATTAACTGTTCCCTGACGTCGGAATCCGGATCGTCTATGAAATATTGCACAAATCCAAGGGTCCGGTCGAGAGATATCTTTTTTGTGGAAGCCATCCTCTCCAGTGCGGCGCAAAAAGCCAGCCTTATGTGTTCTGGCTCCTCATCCGCGATACGGTCGATCCAGGCAGCCGGAAGGCTCCTTGTCGCAATAACCGGGAATAAAACCTCGCGACCGAAAACCGCCCAGGTTTCTTTCGCGATTTTCTTTCCATACGTAATAAGTTTTTCCAGCGTGATTTCATTGTCGAAATCGTCCGGATAATTTTCGATAAAATATTTCAGGAGCGCCACGGCGATCATCTGATCCTGATCGTTTTTGCTCCCCATGAATTTCTCGAACGCGGCAAAGTGAAGGTCGCGCGTAAGCCCTCCCGACTTAATCATTTCGAGGGCGATTTCCTTCGCTTTTTTCCAGCCCAGTTTTGTCTTGACCACAACTCGCTCCTGAAATTACAGAATCAGAATTGCCCCAGGAATCTGAAATCGTTTTCGTAGAAGTGCCTGATATCGTCTATGCCGTACCGGATCATCGCGGGACGTTCGATACCCATCCCGAACGCGAAGCCGGTATATTTTTTTGAATCGATCTTGCAGTTTTCCAGCACGCCCGGATGGACCATGCCGGCGCCGAGAATTTCAATCCAGCCGGACATCGAACAAACCCGGCAACCATTACCCTTGCAGAATGGGCACGAGATCGCGATCTCGCACCCGGGCTCAACGAACGGGAAATAATCCGGCCGGAATCGCGTACGCGTGTCGCGTCCGAAAAATCCGCGCACGAACTCGCTTAAGACCGCTTTAAGATGCGCGAACGTGATCCCCTCATCGATCATTAGAGCCTCGATTTGCGTAAAAGTCGGCGAATGTCGCGATGTGAACGGGTCGCGTCGGAAACAGTAACCCGGCGCGACCATCTGGATCGGCACCGGGTAATTCTCCATGTAACGGATCTGCATCGGCGATGTATGCGTTTTCAGCAGTCGGTTTTTCGCGAGATAGAACGAGTCCTGCGTGTCGCGCGCCGGATGATCTGCGGTCATCCTGAGAGCCTCGAAATTATGCCACTCGTCCTCGATATCCGGACCTTCGACGATATGAAATCCCTGGTCCCGGAAAACGCCAAGTATTTTATCGATGGTTTTTGTGAGAAGGTGCAGACGTCCGGGCACAGGTTTTTTACCGGGAAGAGTGTAATCGAGATCGCTGACATCCTCGCCCAACAGGTCCGCAAGCTCCCTGAAACGGTTTTCGAGCGCTTCGGCTGCCCTGTTTTTCAAATCGTTGAGCTTCTGGCCGAAATCCGCGCGATCATCTTTCGGGATCGACTTCATCTCTTTCTGCAACTGCTGGAATGTCCCGGTTTTCCCGAGAAGTTCCTTTTTGAGATTTTCAAGCGTCGATCGGTCTTCAATTCCTGGCACGGACGTGATTCGCGATTCCAGCTCGGTAAGTTTATCTATATTCTCTGACATGGTTTTATCCCGTTCAATTAATTAAACGGAGATTGAAATTCCAAGTTTTAATTCGCAATAGTACCATACAATAGCATAATGGATGCGATATGAAATCTTTATTCAGGGTAAACAAAAAAACCCCGGTTCGTACGGTCGTCAGGACAACATGAACCGGGGCTTTTCCATATGGAATGCCCTTTATTTACTTTTGAAATCAGCGGATAAACCCCATTAATATTCTGTCCCGTTTTTCAGACTTTTACGGCTTCAACGATAACGTTGAACGCATCCGGATGCCTGACGGCGATTTCGGAAAGCATTTTCCTGTTCAACTGAATATCATGTTTATTCAGGGCGTCGATAAATTGCGAATATGAAAGCCCTGCCTGGCGACATGCGGCGGATACCCTTACGATCCAGAGCCTGCGGAAATCGCGCTTCCGAACCCTTCGGTCCCTGAACGCGTACGCCCGCGCCTTAATCATGGCTTCCTTAGCGACCTTGAACCGACGTTGTCGGGCGCTGCGGTAACCTTTGGTCGCAGCCAGAACTTTTTTATGTCTTCGGCGTCTTGTTATGCCGGCTTTTACTCGTACCATTGTCTTATCCTTCCAGCTTCGTTTGGAAATTCCCTCCGGAATTTTTACTGGTTATTAATTGACAACCCAAGAAGTTTCCTGACGATAATCGAGTCCTCTCTCGATAACCTGACGGGCAGGTTAAGCCGTCGCTTCCTCCGAGAACTTTTTTTGACCAGCTTATGGCCATGATTTTGTTTGCGCCGCATCAATTTACCATTTCCGGTGACCTTGAATCTCCCCTTGGCGCCTGAATGTGTCTTCATCTTTGGCATCGTTTTTATCCTTACACACAACAACGAGGGCCATGGGCCCTCGGAAATTTCCATCCTTATCGCCCTGCCCCAGACCGGGTTACGGAATCTCGCTCGCCGCGACCCCCGGTATCCCGCTCTCGGATTCAGCTTGTTTCTTTTCCTTTTTCTTCGACTCTTTTTCTTCTTCTATTACTTCCAATTCTTCGCTATCATCTAATTCGTCAGGTTTCTCGTCTTCAGCCGTGATTTTCAAATCTTCGCCCTTCTGTAATCTTATTTTCAGGGCTTTTTTCCTGATCTGTTCCGGAAGCGGTGCGATCAGAGTATGCATATCGCGGCCTTCCTTCTTTGGCGGAAACTCCATTTTCCCGAGATCGCTGATAAGTTCATAAGCTCTCAGGATCAGTTTTTCCGCAAGCTCCGGATGTGAATGTTCGCGTCCGCGGAACATGACGGTCAGTTTTACTTTATCCCCCTTACCGAGGAACTTGACCGCCCGGCGAATCCGCACATTAAAATCATGTTCACCGATCTTCGGACGAAACTTGCATTCCTTGACTTCAACTTTCGTCTGATGTTTTTTCGACTCGCGCTTCTTTTTGTTCTCCGCATAAGTAAATTTGCCGAAGTCCATAATACGGCAAACTGGTGGACTTTCTTTACCAGCGACCTCGACAAGGTCGAAGCCTTCTTCCTGAGCTTGCTTGATGGCATCGCGAGTCGCTATGACACCAAGCTGCTCACCTTTCGAGCCAATAACCCGGACCTCAGGATCCTTTATCATGAAATTAGTCCTGACCCGTGGCTCGTACTGTTGCGGGCGCCTTCGTCGTCGTCCGATCGATTAACTCCTCACGCCTGAAATAAAGGCAAATAGATAAAGTAACAAAAGCCGTATCGGATGTCAACCGAAAACGGCGTCATTGGCCAAAAATGGTGAGCACGATTGGGATCGAACCAACGACCTCTACCTTGTCAAGGTAGCGCTCTAACCAGCTGAGCTACGCGCTCGCGACAAAATATTATACCGCAACTCTTATACAGAGTGCAAATACTGGAGGCGGCGACCGGAATCGAACCGGTGGTAGAGGTTTTGCAGACCTTTGCCTTACCACTTGGCGACGCCGCCAGGCATCATAAGCGGGAAACGGGATTCGAACCCGCGACCCTCAGCTTGGGAAGCTGATGCTCTACCAACTGAGCTATTCCCGCAAGCTTTCATACCTGACTTCATCCAGCAAGGAAAATATATATCACAGAACGCTGAAAATCAACAGGGTCTATTATCTGATTTTGGCATGTTTTGCTTATTAAGATCATTTTGATCTCACAGCAGCCTGAGCTTGAATCACTATCGAAACCCCAAGACATCCCACAAACACTACCGCCTGGACCAGGATTATCGACGCACCGCTTGGGAGATCGAACTGATAGGAACTGAATA
>JAPKYR010000287.1 GCA_026394215.1 bacterium | reverse complement strand
CTCTGTGCAATAATATTCTTCTAAGTGGAATCGGAATTAATAAACAATAAGGAAGATTATCTTCCCGGGATATCTACTTAACAATAAAACCCGGGAATCATGTCCCGGATTTTTATTGGTCAATATATTAACGAATTATTTACAACTGAAAATAAGCTACGGAAAATCCCTGAAGACAGTGACATATGTCATCGTCCCCTGCTTGTTCAGGATATGGAGTTCGACCGGGTCATCCGCCGCATCCATCGAGTAAGCTTCGCCGACCATCGGATCGGAGTACCATGTTGTATTGAAAGTCGCGGGATCGGTCGATGTGTCGATATCGAGCACCCAGATTCGCCATTCGAGAGTATCGGTTTTACATAGAATGGCGAGATCGTTTCTCGGTTCGCCTAAGGGTTTGGTCGCGACGACCTCGACGTCAAGGATGTCGTCAACCTCAGCGGGCCAGACATCGGGCATTACTGTTGTGATCGGATACGACCCGCTGAATTCGCTTTGCGAGAAATCGCAGTCGACAATTTCGATTTCATTGTAAGAATCGAGGATGTAGAAACGGGAGCGCGGGAGCGTATCATCGACGCCCAATCTATGAGTGTATGGCTGGCCGCGATCGACATAGCCCTCGCCTTCGCCATTCGGCGGGACATTCAGCGCGCGCTGCCATTTGGCGGAGGAAAAATCGTAAGGCGGCGCCCATCTGAAAATTACATATCTCTGGGGATCGACCCCCGGCGGAGCGCTTGCATAACCGGTTACGTCATAGATGAAAATATTGTAGATAAAGTCGGTGCCGATGGTGAGCCCGTTGCATGGGTCGGTGGAGTAGAACCTTGGATAAACGTCCGTAGAAAATGAGACGGTAAACCAGTTCTCGGCCTGCTGATTGCCAAGGTAAGTATGCGAAAGCCATGTCAGGTAAGAATAAACCGGATCATCCTCGCCATCCGCGAACTCGTCATGTCTATTCGAGCTGGTGAAGAAGAACCTAGACGTGCTGTCCGATACGCAGATGCGGGCGACGTCGTTCCACAGGCCGGTGTCTTGGAGCATATCGATAGGCATATGGTAATGCTCGGGTTCTGAGTAGGATGTGTAATCGTCGGCCCATTCATTGATACTGTCGGGATGGTTTTGATGTGTTCCGTTGTAATCCGGGTTAATCTGATCGACCATCGCGGCGCGGATTACGCCGTTTTTCTTGTAAATAGCGATGTCGGGCGGGTTTGCCCCCTGGTTCGGATATTCAGGATAGAGAAGTTTGGTGTACCTGAACGTCCATCCGGAATATATATCGCCATCGTGAGTTGGAGCTTCATGAAGGAAAAATGCCTGCAAGGGGTCGGCGGCGAGGAATCCCGTCAGGGAATTCTGATAATCCCCTTCGGAAGATGTTGCAGCCACAAGTATGTCAAGTTGATCCAGGTATTCTGCCGTGGAGCCGGTAATGGAGGCGGTGTAGGTTGACATGTTTCCGCCCGCGCCGCTCCCGGGAACCGGGGTGGCGACCACGGGGGGAATTCCAAATACGGGAGCCTCGACCAGAACGACGCTGACTTCCATCGGGACGGTCGATTGAGTATTGAGGGCCTGCCAGTCCCAGACATTTATATTTAAATCAACAGTACCGCTTGTTCCACCAGCCGTAGTCCTGACGAGGGAATTCAAGCTTTCGGTGACCTGAATCCGGTATGGTTCCGGGCAGTTCGCGGTTATGGGGAAGTCATCGGGTATTACCGGAGGCTCATCGCCAGGTTTCCATCCTGATACCGGCGCCCAGCATGCATCGAAAACATAATTGACCACAAGATAATTGCCAGGCAGGTTGCCGAAGTCGATCAGGAACCTTCTTGTATTGGTGCTTGTCGGACGGAAGACGCCGCGGGTGGCGGAATTCATGCTGTCTATGGATTCAACCGCGGCAAGGCCGTCCGCGTAGTATTTGTAGCCGGCAAGGGTCAAACCGTAATCTGCAGAATAAAAAGGGGTGCCGTATAAACCATCGGTGTATGCGAAAAGCGGCTGCGTAGTGGTGAATTCAACCGGGTTCCACCATCGAGTATAACCGTCGGCGTTTGTCAGACGCGGTTCGAGATGGCTGGTCATTATTACATTTGAACCCTGAAGAACATATCCCGTGCCCTTGGTGAAAATAATCCCGCGAACATCGAAAGCCGGGACATTGACAGCCGTGGGGAACGGATGGGTCATGGAGATATCGACCTGCAACCAGTCGTTGGATGCGTCCCACTGGATGTTTGAAAATCCGAGCTTGACATTGGGTGTGCCTTCAGAAAGAAGAGGCAGGATATTGAAATGCCAGTCGGCGGATCGAAGCGGGACAGCGTCGACAGTTTCTTTTTCGAGATCGAAACCAAGTTGCCAGAGTCCGACAAGCGAATGGCCGCCTGAATAAGCAGTCCCGCCTGATGCTGAAATGAAGCCGGCGTCGTCATATGAGGGAACGACCGGCGGATTTTTGGCGCAACCGATAATAATCAGTATGGATACGAGCACCAGGAGGGAGGTAATCCGGCGCCGAAGCATAAGATGTCCTCCAAATAATATAAGATAGGATTTTATACTTAAAGTATAAGCCAAAACCGCGCGCCGGTCAATGCGTATTAGAAGCCGCTTATCGCTTTTACAGGGAGGGGGCATTCGGACAAGTCGGAATTAATGAATTCGGAAACGACTTTGAAAACACTTCTGCCCCTTTCGGTAATCTTAAGCATGTCGGAATCGGCATTGAAAAGATCGACATCGGATCCGGAATCGGCGGCGCCGTTATTCCAGATCACCTTTACGTAACCGGCATCGAGAAGGAAGTCGAGGGCGTCGGAGAATAGCGGATCGCGCCTGATTAATTCCGGACGGGGGATAAAATCGGGCCTGTCGCTTTGTTCGCACGAATCGATGATCTGGAGTAGATGAAGTGAGTGATGTTTCATTTTTGCACCTCATGAGTTTGACTGTCCGGGATGAGTCTTTATAGTAGAATAACGAACGGGCAGGCGAAAAACTGACAGGAAAATGGGAGGATTTCCGGAAATAATTTTTATTAATAATATCAATGACAGAATAAAATATTTAATATGTTTTAATGAGAGTTAATTTGAATTTAACAGGGGATGTCAAATTATCACTTTCACACCGGCACGTGGCTGCGTTTGCCGACTCCTGCCTGCAGGGCCTTTATCAGCTTCTCGATAAATAATTCATTCTGATGCCGATTGCCGATACTCACTCTCGCGCATGTCGAGCAACCGAATATCCATCCGGGGCGGATGATTATTCCCTCGTGAAGTAGGAAATCGTTTATTTCCTTTGAATCGTAGCCGAAATCGACCCAGATAAAATTCCCCTGGGTTTCGTTATATTTCAACCCGAGCATATCGAATTGCCCGTACAGGTATTTCCGGCCTTCGATAACCGCGTCCCGGCTTTTTTTCATGTGCTCGTGATCTTTTAAAGCTGCAATGACCGCAACCTGCGCGAGCGAATTGACGGAGAAATTGATACGGAGCGTATCGAGCATGCGCGCGAGTTCGGGGTGCATAATTCCGTAGCCGCATCTTATCCCCGCCAGGCCAATCACTTTCGAGAATGTCCGGAGAGTTACTACATTCTCATGTCCCTCTTTGAATAACCTGGTCCCGTCGCAAAGATCCGGATGATCGACAAAATGCTGGTACGCTTCATCGAGGACGACAATGCAGCGGTTGTCGACTTTTTTCAGGAAATCGATAACCTCAGATCTCGGGCAGTAAGAGCCGGTCGGGTTGTTCGGATTATCGATCCAGATCAGTTTCGTGCGATCGGTGATTTGTTCCGCAAATGCACCGATGTCGTTCTTAAAGTCCGGGTGACCGATCGCGATACGGGTCGCGTCATGCATCTGCGCCATGATTTCATAAATCATGAACGCCGGTTGCCCCATGATCGTCTCGTCGCCGGGATTGAGTGTCGCCTGCGCGAGAAGATAGATTACCTCGACCGCCCCGTTACCGACCACAATTGTGTTTACCGGGACATCGTGGAATTTCGCGAGTTCCTGTTTCAGGTAGTAGACTGAATTTTCCGGATAGAGCCAGATATTGGGAAGTTCAGCCTTGATTGCCTCTATCGCGAGGGGAGAAGGTCCGAGAGTATTTTCGTTTGATGCTAATTTCACAATCTCCCCAGTCAGCCCGAAATCACGCTGGACCTCGGCAATGGGTTTGCCGGGGACATAGGGATGGACTTTCTTCAGGTGGGGCCTGATAAAACTGGAAATATCAACCATCTTCTCAACCTCCGCTCGTGTGGTAACCATGACTTATTGTAACATCCAAAAGCCCCTTATTTAAAGGCTGAGAAGGGAATTTTCGAGTCATCTATTGAATTAAGGATAAAAAGAGGGGATTTTTACCGCTGGGACAGGCTCCGTGGCTATTTTCGAATCAATCTTAGTACGTTATTCTGACGTATCGGAGGCACGACCATCAGGGGCTGTTGAAAAAGTGGCATGGCTGTGAAAATGCAAGGGAATAAGGTTCAAGATGAAGCGGTGGAGCTCCAAAAGGTTAAAAATTTCAGGATAGTGCTTGAAATGCGTGAAAACAAAACGAATATCATTCAAACCCTT
>JAPKYR010000249.1 GCA_026394215.1 bacterium | reverse complement strand
GCAGTTTTTTTTCCGGACGACAGATGTGACCGGAACAGTTGTTCTGCCGGCAGATGTCGAGATGGTAATGCCGGGCGACGATGTGAAGATGGAAGTTGATCTGATCATGCCGATCGCGATGGAGGAAGGCCTCCGGTTCGCGATCCGCGAGGGCGGCAGAACTGTCGGCGCCGGCGTGGTGGATAGAATTATTGAGTAGAACGATCGGAATTATCGATATAAAAAAATTGGACAGACCTGATGGGCAAAAGAGCCAAGATTAATAAAAAACGCGGCGAGCGCCGCGAACGCGCGAAGCTGAGGACTGACGGAATAAATCCGAATGAAGAAGTCCTGGCTTCCGAGGAATCGGTTGAGGAAGCTGGAGTAACACCACAGGCATCCACTCAGCCTGAAGAACACAGGGCGCGTCTGAAAAGAGCTCCCAAAACAAACGCTGAAGAAGAAGAACCCAATGCGTGGGAGCGGATGAATGCGTTCTTTTCCGAGGTTAAGATCGAGGCCAAAAAAATCAACTGGCCGACCCGGGATGACACATGGAAATCGACATGGGTGACGATTTTCGTAATTCTTTTCCTGTCCCTGTTCATGGGTCTTGCGTCATTCGGGATGTCGAGATTCGCGGACAGGCTATTCAATCTCAGCTCGAATATACCTGCTGCGACAGCTCCTGTCGATCCGGGTTCTGTCCCAACAACAGTCCCGACATCGCCTCCACCGTTCCCATCAGGCGATTATTAATACACTTGGAATAAAGGAAATAGAAAGAAGGCAGAAGGAGAAGGCAAAAAAGATATGGCATGGTATGTAGCACATACTAAGTCGGGATGCGAGCAGAAGGTCAAGAGCTCCGTTGAACACCAGGCGAAAAGCCGCGGTTACAAGGACAAGATCTTCCGGATAATCGTACCCCAGGAAGAGCACCTCGAAGTCGTAAAAGGATCGAGGACCGCTGTGAAGCACAAGGTGTTTCCCGGATATGTATTTATTGAAATGGTGTTGACGGACGAGACATGGGCCCTTGTTAAAAATACCGAGAACGTGACGCATTTTCTCGGCACTGCAAGGGAACCCAATCCGGTCAAGGATTCCGAGATGCAGACCATTCTGAAGAGAATGGGGATGCAGTCGGAGGGTCCGGTTATCGATCTTGCGCTTGGAGATCAGGTTGTGGTTTTAATCGGGCCGTTCGCGGATTTCAACGGGATTATCCAGGAAATCGACTACGACAAGCAGAAAGCGAAGGTTATGCTTTCGGTTTTCGGACGTGAAACCCCAGTGGAATTGAGTTTCAATGAGATAGAGAAGGCGTCGGATGCCTAGGAAACGGTGAGGACCTTAAAAAATCGACAGACATAGGTCCGTGTGAAGGATTATTATGGCCAATAAGCCGATTGCAACAAAAGTAAAACTGCAGATTGAAGCCGGAAAAGCGACTCCCGGTCCACCGATCGGATCGATCCTCGGACCTCATGGGATCAACCTTCCCATGTTCTGCAAGGATTACAACGAACAGACGAAAGACCAGGCCGGATCGATCGTTCCTGTTGAGATCACAATCTATCAGGACAGGACGTTTACATTCCAGCTTGGAGAACCTCCAATGTCCGACCTGATCAAACATGCGGCAGGGATTCCAAAGGGATCGCCCGTACCGCATCGCGATAAAGTCGGAAAACTTACGCGGAAGCAGGTCCAGGAGATCGCCGAGAAAAAGCTGAAGGAATTGAACGCCTACGATTTACAGGGCGCGATGAAGATAGTAGAAGGCACCGCACGAAGTATGGGTGTGGTGATAGAAGGCTGACGGGAGAAAGAAAGAAATTAGAAAAATCCGCCCGGGGGGCATCATCTGTGCCCCGGTGGGAGGGCTCCACTGAAGGAGTCTGCGCGGACCACGACCGAGGTGAAAAATATGCCCAAACGAGGAAAGAACTACAGAAAGGCTGCTGAACTAATCGACCAGGATACATTATACACTCTGGACAGAGCGGTCGAATTGATAAGATCGACAAGCCCATGCAAATTCGATGCGTCGGTGGATATCTGCATAGTGACAGGTCTCGATACCCGTCACGCCGACCAGCAGATAAGAGGAGCGATCGGGCTTCCTCATGGAACCGGCAAAACTGTGCGGATCGCGGTATTCGCAGCCGGCGAAAAGGAAACTGAGGCTCGCGAAGCCGGCGCGGATATAGTCGGCGGCGAGGAACTTGGCGAAGAGATCAAAAACGGCAAGATGGATTTCGACGTTGTGCTCGCGACACCCGATATGATGAGGGTTGTCGGGACGCTTGGCCGTATTCTCGGACCAAGAGGAATGATGCCGAACCCGAAAACCGGCTCTGTCACAATGAATATCGGCAATGCTGTCAGCGAGTACAAAGCCGGAAAAGTAACATTCAAGGCTGACGGAACAGGCCTTATACATTCCAAGGTAGGCCGGGTCAGTTTTGAAAGCGACGCGCTTAAGGAAAACATCCAGGCGTTCATGAATTATATCGTTAAAAACCGTCCGTCCGGCGCCAGGGGCCAGTACATCAAGAAAATTGTCCTGTCCAGCACTATGGGCCCCGGGATCAGGGTCGAAGTCAGGGAGTTCATGTAAATCATCCGAAAGGGACAAAACGGACGAGAGGGGAATAAAAAGTAGAACAAGGTGTATTATGGGTTCAGCAAGAAAAATAAAAGAAGAAAAAGCAGCCAGATTCCAGGGTTATGCCGGCAGGGCAAAGGCTATGGTTCTGGCAGATTATAAGGGTCTCACCGTCAATGCGATGGAAGACCTGAGAAGGAAGGTTCGGGAAATCGGCGGCAGGGTCGTTGTTATTAAAAATACCCTTGCGGCTGTAGCCCTGAAGGGTATAGGTATCGAAGATCTTGAGAAAGATCTTGCGGGTCAGATCGCATTTGTTTTCAGTATTGAGGATGCGGTCGGCGCTACTAAACTCGCACAACAGTTTGCCAGGGATAACAAGGCATTTAATATAGTGGCCGGTTATTTCGACGGCAGGCGCATATCGATTGAAGAAATCGGGCAACTGGCGAGCATGGCCTCGAAGGAAGAATTGAGGAGCAGATTCGTCGGAATATTAATCGCACCGATGGCGGAATTTATCGGTACACTCACAGCCCCGCTACAAGAGTTAATCGGGACACTTGAAGCGAAGGGCGCGAAGATGGAAGGCGAACTCGTTGTAGAATAGCGATTTCGCTTAATTTGACTGTTACGCTGAATGCTTCTATATGCCCTCTGCGACCGGGCCAATGATCGCAACAAAAAAGAAACGATGGGGAATAAGACCCCGGAGGCATAAAAAGTGGCTATAAACGAAGCACAAGAAAAAATTCTCTCAGAGATCGAGAAATGGACGGTAATCGAACTTAACGCATTCACGAAGGAACTACAGGAGCGATGGGATGTCAAGCCCATGGCAGCAGCAGCAGTTGCAGCAGGTCCGGTAGCAGCCGGCGGAGAAGCGGCCGTTGTTGAAAAAAGCAGCTTTGATGTAATCCTTGAAGAGGCCGGGGATCAGAAGATCGCGGTCATTAAGACTGTCCGTGAGATCACAGAACTTGGTCTCAAGGACGCGAAAGCCCTTGTCGATGCCGCTCCGAAAGCTGTAAAAGAAGGCGTCAGCAAAGAGGTCGCGGAAGAGATCAAAAAGAAATTGTCCGATGCCGGAGCAGTTGTCAGTATAAAGTAAAGGAAACGGTTTATAAGTCATGACCCGTATCGGGCGAAGGGGGAACATGTTTTTAATTGTTCCGAACTGCCCGGTTGAGGGAAATGCCAAGTGACCCAATCAGGTATATTCGACATCAAGGCACAAAATTTCCCCTTTGAAATACCAGAAAAATGGTGTTATGGGGGGTTTTTGTGTCTGAAGTTTACATGTAGTTAGATTTGATAAAATTGCCGAAGGAGATACCGTATGCCGCTTCAGAGGACTGCAACTACTCCTTCTGATTTACAGGTCCATAAAAGGGAAATCAGAAGTTTCTCCAAGATACCGGAGAATCTGACCTATGAGATCCCGTTTCTGATCGAGATTCAGAAGAACTCGTTCGACTGGTTTCTCAAGCAGGGCTTGAGGGATCTGTTCGTCCGGATTTTCCCGATCAAGGGTTATTCGGACAATCTGGAATTGCAGTTTGTCGATTATTTTATCGATCCTCCCACGACCGATATCAACACCTGCAAGGACCAGGATCGTACATTTTCAGCGGCCCTTCGGCTAAGGCTGAAACTGGTTAACAAACTCACGAACCAGATGCTGGAGAGCGATGTGTTTCTCGGCGATCTTCCGATCATGACCGACAAGGGCACATTCGTGATCAACGGCGCCGAACGTGCGGTTGTCAGCCAGCTTGTGCGAAGTCCCGGCGTATATTTCATGCCGAAAACATCTCCAGTCGGCAAGTTGACTTATTACGCCAGGATAATTCCCAATCGCGGCGCGTGGGTCGAAGTCGAGTACGATTCCGAGGGCATTACGATTGTCCGGCTCGACAAGGTGAGAAAAATCCCGGTAACCAATCTCCTGATGGGGCTGGGATTCAATGTAGACCCCAAGCGGAAGATTATCACGCACGAGCCGATTGAGGTTTACCTGGAGGCCAAGTCTTACCTGTTCGAGGATATGATTGCCCCGGTAGACCTGCATCCTTTGACTGGCGGGCATCCGATTGTCCGCGAGGGTGAAAAGATAAATGAAGAGCAGGCAATAAAGCTCGCAAGCGCTTATCCAGATGGGCTGGCGGTCTCGTACGAGATCGAACCTCTGGAGATGAACGAAAGCCTTCTTCAGACATACGAAACCTCGCTTCCGACACTGGAAGCTTACGTTCAGCAGAATCCAAAGCTGACATTGAACGATGCGGCTCTTCTGGATATATATAAGAAATTAAGACCGGGAGATCCCCCGACGATCGAGACCGCAAAATCGCTTCTCGAATCGAGGTTTTTCGATGAGCGGCGTTATGATCTGTCGCCGGTCGGCCGGTTCAAAATGAACAAGAAGCTTGGCCTCGATGTGCCGCCGTCGGTCAGATACCTTACGAAGCTGGATATTCTTGAAACAATAAGGCACCTGATGACGATCGGGCCGAAGGATGTCGATGATATCGATCATCTGGGCAATCGGCGAATCAGGTCGGTTGGCGAATTAATCCAGAACCATTTCAGGAAGGGTCTGCTTCGGATGGAGCGGGTCGCGAAAGAGCGGATGGCTGTACAGGATCATGATAAACTGACGCCCCAGCTCCTGATTAATACAAGAAGCGTTGTCGCGGTCCTTAAGGAATTTTTCGGATCGTCGCAGTTGTCGCAGTTCATGGATCAGACCAATCCGCTTGCGGAACTTACGCATAAACGACGACTATCGGCTCTGGGACCCGGCGGTTTATCGAGAGAGCGGACCGGGTTTGAGGTCAGGGACGTGCACCACTCGCAC
>JAPKYR010000171.1 GCA_026394215.1 bacterium | reverse complement strand
ACTCGAACGTTTATGTCACCGGCAGTTTTTTTGGGACCAACGTCGACATGGATCCCGGGCTTGGTACTGCCCTGCGCACATCCGATGCGAACGGCGACATCTTCCTTAGCAGGTTCGGCCCGTCCGGCAACTTCTCCTATGTTAAAACCTGGGGTGGCTGGACCGGGGGTTTTGTGGAAGCCGGGAAAGATATCATGGTTAATGGGACAGATCTCTATGTGACCGGTTTCTTTACAGGAACAACTGTCGATTTCAATCCCGATTCGGTGGGCACCGACTGGCACGACTCGCACGGTGGCACCGATGCGTTCCTGTCCAAGTTCAACACTGACGGCACATTTATTTGGGCAGACACCTGGGGCGGGACCGACTCTTCAAACGGAGACGAGGGACATGGGATTTCCTTCGACGGCGATGGGAACATAGACGTCGCAGGCCGATTCTACGGCACCAATGTCGATTTCGACCCCGATCCTGTCGGCTCGACGCTTAAGTCATCGGTCGGAGGCAGCGACGCGTTCCTGGTCTGGTTTGACACCACAGGCGATTTTCATGGCGTCTGGACCTGGGGCGGCACCGGTTACGACTCTGCTGAATCAGTCATCATGGGCGCCTCCGGCTCGTTCGTTGCCGGACAGTTCGAGGGTTCGAATGTCGATTTCAACCCCGATTCCGGAACCGATCTTAAGAGTTCCGCGGGACTGAAAGATGCTTTCCTCATGCATTTCAACGCCCTGCTTGCCTATCAATTCACCGTCACCTGGGGCGGGACAGGTGAGGACATTGCTACAGACCTTGCTACCGACGAAAATCTATACCCCATCGTAGTCGGAGGCTTCAGTGGCACCGTGGATTTCGACCCCGGCGCCGGTTCTGATCTGCGCTACTGCAACGGCGAATACGACGCATACTGGACAAGTCTTGACGCGGATGGAAATTTCCTCATGGCTCAAACATGGGGTGGAGCCAATATTGAGGCGTCTATGGGTGTTGCCACGTCAGATACCGGCAGGATTTTTGTCACAGGCAGCTCAGAAAGCCCTTCTGTGGAATACGCGCCGACCGGGTCGCCATGCTTCGATAATTCCTATTCCCTCACTACTTACGGCGGCTATGATCCGTTCCTTATCAAATACATGCCCGACGGCTGCTGGTAAGCCGTGTAGCATTAATATGCGAAGTCAGACTTATATCTGACAACTATCAACGTTTATATTTTTCATTTGCTCCAGTTATTATATTGTGGTAGAATAAATTACCTCTCTTTAACGCATCCCCCCCCCCGGAGGTTTAGGCAATGAATCTACCAATTCGAAGTTTGCTAATCGTAGTAATTATTGTGCTGGTCATAGCGGGTTGCTCAGGACAACGCTCCCAGCCGATCGCGCCCGATATGGCAGGGTCCCAGCCGGAATTATCAGGTAATGCTGAAATTCAATCTGATTCCGGCGAATCCAGCCACTACCTGCTTTTCTACAATATGATTTATATCGACCTCGACAATCCCGACGGGCCGAAGTTTGAGATCATCCCTGTCAGGGAGACAGAAATTCATCTCAATATTCTGAAATTCCTTGAGGATGGGCCTTGTTTTAACTGTTTCAAAATAGTCGGGTTTAATTTTCCTCAGCCGGGATACCTTGATGTGGATATTCAGATCGATCATCCGTTCGATGACTTATCACTATCGGTCTTCGATGTACGGGGCATAATGATGTTCCAGGGGAGCCATACATTCCCTGTCGCCGGAAAGACCACGTCCGATCCCGCTCTTGGCGATGGTGCCTTGCTTAATCCCGATGGCTACACCGCTTTATACAATGGATCAACCATTACAGCGCCGGTCGGAGCGTTACAGAAATACTATCCCGGAAATTATGCGACGCCTGCTGTCCCCAATTCCATCATTAACGGTTACAAGTATTACATCACTGATAATCCCTTGAATAATCGGAATGCATTTTTTGCAGGCACGTCGGATATCCAGACATTCTCAATAAAACTCCCGACCGGCCCGTTTGTCTTGGGCTACGCGGTCGATGCGAACTGGTGGACACCGATTTCGGAGCCAGTCGATGATCCATTAACAGATTTTGGTTTGAACGCGAACTGCCCGGAACCTTGGAAAATTGTTATAACCGAGGAACCGATTGATGATGGCCTCACCGACCAGGGCGGACAGACGAAATTATTGGTCGACGTTTATGACTGGCAGGGGAAAGTCACTCATCACTATCCGACCGTTGAATGTCCGGAGCTTTTTGATGGGTCATCGCAAGCAACTTTGTTTTCGGATGGGTCTGATCACGCGATATACGAGGTTACTATCTCCAACACGAAACTTGCGCCAATCGGCGAATACACGTGTCTTATCGGTGTAGAGGCGAACGAGAATGATCCTGTCGGAAAGCCCTGGCTCGATTTGACAGCATATCAGTTGCAGACTCTGACGGTCATTGCAAAACCCACAGTAAATCCTGTCGCGGTTGCAGAAGCAATTCCAAATCCACAGGCGGTTTTTCAGCCAGTAAGTTTTTCGGGGACGGCTTCAAACGATCCCGACGGCGGAGACATCGTGCTCTATGAGTGGGATTGGGATAATGATGGCGTTTATGATGAAACCGGCGAGAATACTGAGCATACTTGGAATGATGCGGGAAATAACTATGTTCAGCTAAGGGTTACGGATGACGACGACGAAACCGACACTCTTGATGAACCACTGGAAGTTAAAATTGTTCCAGTGATCCTTCTCTGGGCGAAAAGTGCAGGTGGTGTAACAAGATATGATGAAAGTCATGGAATCACGTCGCTTTCAGACGATTCGGTAGTCGTAACAGGAGGGTTTGGAGAAACAGCCACATTCGGATTGGGTGAGCCAAACCAGACAGTCCTGACTTGCGATGGTGGCAATTATGACTACGATATCTTCATCGCGCGTTACAACCCGAACGGCACACTCGCCTGGGCGAAAAGTGCTGAGGGAGGGTCCTATTGGGACCAGGGCTTCGGAATTACGTCCCTTTCTGATGATTCGGCCGTTGTGACAGGCATGTTCTTTTACTCAACAACTTTCGGGCTAGGCGAATCGAACCAAACCATACTGACTTCCAATGGTAATGACGATATTTTCGTTGCACGTTTCAATCCTGATGGCACACTCGCATGGGCGAAAAGTGCCGGAGGGGCTTCTCAAAATTTCAATGATATGGGATTGGGAATTACCACACTTTCGGATAATTCGACGGTCGTGACAGGAAAGTTTGGAGGATCGGCTACATTCGGGGAGGGTGAACCGAACCAGACAGTCCTGACTTCCATTGGTAGTACGGATCTCTTTATAGCGCGCTACAACCTTAACGGGGCACTCATCTGGGCGAAACAAGCCGAAGGAGCGCCTGGCCATAGTCAGGGGAATGGAATTACAACTCTTATTGACAATTCGACTGTCGTTACAGGAGGGTTTTCGGGATCGGCCACGTTCGGGTCAGGTGAACCGAACCAGACAGTCCTAACTTCTTTCTCTGACTATACCGATTTCTTCATCGCGCGTTACAACTCGGACGGCACACTCGCATGGGCGAAACGCGCCGGAGGAATAGAAAACGATTGTGGCCGTGGAATCACGACACTTTCAGACGATACGACCGTCGTGACAGGATATTTTAATGAATCAGCCACATTTGCACCAGGTGAACCAAACCAAACTGTCCTGACTTCCACTGGGTATGGCGATATTTTTATTGCATGTTACAACCCGGACGGTACACTCGCGTGGGCAAAGAGCGCAGGAGGACCAGCTGGCGACCCTTGGACCTATGATGATGGCTGTGGAATCACGACTCTTTCGGACAATTCTACTGTCGTGACAGGAGAGTTTTATGAATCGGCCACATTCGGCTTGGGCGAGCCGAACCAGACAATCTTAACTTCTGGTGGAGGTTACGAAACCTTCATCGCACATTACAATTCGGACGGTTCACTTGCATGGGCAAGACGCGATGGAGGCGGATGCGGTAATGGAATCACGACACTTTTGGACGATTCGATAGTCGTGACAGGAAGGTTTGGAGGATCGGCCACATTCGGACAGGGAGAATCCAATGAAACAATACTGACTTCCGCTGGAAGTTACGATATCTTCATCGCCAGATATGCCGAGTAACCATAGGCTCCCTTGTTGCCGCTCCCTTCCCGTGATCCGGGTCATCATCCCCTTTTACTTCAAGAAAACCCCCTCCCTGCCGAAAATATACTATACAGGCGTGAATCGGATTTTTCGGCCTGTGCATATTTTGTGATATAATATGGATATTAATAAAGGGGTCGCACGGAGGTGAGCCCGATGATATTACCGCCGATTGGATCGAACGCGGGACAAATTCCAATACCGGACGAAACACGAACTGAGAATTCGCAGCCTCAGAAAGCCGACGCGAAACCTCAGGTGGAAAAGCAGGCGCCCGTTCAGGTGAACGCATCGAGGGTTGAATTTTCCAAAGAAGCGGAGGCGATTCGCGCGCGCCAGTCCGAAATTTCGGGCCTTCAGGCTGCCGAACGCACTGCAGAACAAATCGCGAGCACCGGTGAGACGGTCAATGCGCTCGTTCTGACCCACCTCGACGCCGCGCGCGAATACGGGAAGGACGCGGAGGCGATCCATGCACGGATCGACGCGCATCTCAGGCAGATGGAGGCTCTTGCGAACGATGCGAATTACGAAGGTCAGAACAATCTTGACGGTCGCGTGATGCAATTCCAGATCGGGGGTCGGACAGAAACTATTCAGACTCCGGATATGAAGTCGGGCGTGGACAATTTTGTGAAGAACACCCGCGAGGCTGTCATTCATAACGCACCTGCCGTGAAAAGTCGCGAAGCGGGCACCACGGAAGTTGTGAAGCAGGCGCGGGAATTCGGGGCGAACGCAAAGAAAGTCAGGGAGAAACTTACCCAGGAAGTGAGGGAGTCTATCGCGGGTGCGGTACGGGAATCGTCGGGGGCAAAGGTGAAGGACGCCGCTGATGCGGAAAGACTAATAAAGCAGGCGCGCGAGTCGCAGCAGAAGTCGGGATCAAAGCCGAACGGCAACATGAATCAGATCGAAGGTCAGGCGATAAATCTGTTGAAATAGAAAATTTCCCGGGTAATATTTTTTCAGAATCTATTAACTCGTCCGGCTTCAGCCGGATTTTTACGTATGTGCGGCAAGCGGCTGCGTTATTTACTACACCACCGATTCTTCCTTCTCCAATACCATCTGCTGCTTGCCTGTCAACGGTTCGATTTCCTTATATAACAGCGCGCCAGTGGGACAGAATCGTGCGCAGACAGGATCGCCCTGGCATAAATCACATTTGAAAACATGACCGGGATTCAATTCGTCCTGGAACATGTTCCCGAACGGGCATCCGGCGACACAGCTTAAGCACCCGACACATTTGTCGTAATTTATCGTGACGCATCCGAGTTCCTCATCGACGAAGATGGCTCTCGACGGGCACGACGCCATACACGCCGCGTCTATACACTGCAGGCAGATTTCCGGCACGGTGAGGTTCGCGTCGGGGTGGAAGATCGTCCGCACTCTGGAGTGAGCCAGCGTGAATTCATTCGAATGTTTGAACGAGCACGCCAGCTCGCAGATGTGGCAGTTGGTGCATTTTCTCGGGTTTATCAGGAGCATTTTCATGGTTTTACTCTCTGGATGGTCACTTTAAATCAACGATAAATTTTTCTGCGTATTCGCGACAACCTTGCGCTTGCAGATATCGCAAAGGTCGTAATAATTCTCCGGAAGATTATTCTTCTTAATCATCCAGTCGCGCTGTTCCTTCGTGATATGCGCTTTTCCGCACTCTTTACACCTGTACATCTCGAAAGTGCGGTCCCAGATGACTCGATGGGTGCTCGACTGCGTAACCTTGATTACATCGGTCGGGCAGACATTCGCGCACGCGGCGCATCCGATACAGTCCGGAGGCGGCTCCCTTAAAGGTTCGCTGATCTCTTTCGTCACTCCGCGCCATGCGGAACTTATCGCGCTGACTCCGATGACCTCTTCGCATACCCGCACGCACAATCCGCAGAGGATGCAATTGTCGCCATCGTCGCGAGGCTGATATGTTGTGTCTTCAACGCCGTATTCCTCCGCAAGCTCGCGTATGACATCGGAATTCGGGCATCGCGCGAGAAGAAGGTCGAGGACGGTCGCTCTCAGACGCCGAACCCTTGTCGTGCTGGTCCCAACTACAAGTCCGTCCTGGATCGGATAAAGGCACGACGTGACCCAGTCTTTCCATCCGGGCCATTTCGGGTGCGAAATTTCTACCATGCATAAGCGGCATGCCCCGAACGGCTCGACCGCCTCGTGATGGCAGAGAGCGGGGATGTCGATATCGTTCCGCCTGCAGACATCGAGGATCGTCTCCGCATCCTCGCATTTATATCTTCGTCCATCAATAATAATTTCAGGCATCAGGCGGGCACCTCCATTCCGGCTTTCAAGGCTTCGACCTGGATGCAGTCGACCGGACAGATTTCGACGCATGAACCGCATACGATGCATTTGTCCTTGTCGAGCACATGGAGCTTTTTCATATTCCCGGCGATTGCGTCGGTCGGGCAGACCTTGATGCATTTCCCGCACCCGATACACGCTTCTTCAATGACTAGTTTCGTTAACGCCTTACACACACCCGCCCTGCAACGCTTGTCCCTGATATGCTCCTCGTATTCGTCGCGGAAAAATCTGATTGTCGACAACAC